>NZ_JBXAOE010000016.1:0-212165 GCF_058802485.1 Cupriavidus sp. GW822-FHT02D05
GCCCGAGGGGGTAGTCGCCCCATCCGGCGCGCCTTCTTTGCCTACTTTCTTGGCAAGACAAGAAAGTAGGTCGCCGCGCCGCAGGCGTGGTGAAACTGCCTTTGACTTTAAGCTCTTGACGTTGAAGTTAAGCAGCTGCAGCTGGGACCATCAACCCACCTCCAACCTCAAATCACCAACTCAATAACAAACGGCCCCCGCCGAGCATTAGCCATACCAAACAACTCAGCAAACCGCTCCATATCCTCAGCCCGCGCAGCCTCCACCCCCATCCCATTGGCCAACTGCACCCAGTTGAGATCCGGATTGCCGATATCCAGCATATCAAGCGCAGTCTTGCCCGGATTGGCCCCAACCCCAGCCAGCTCACCCAGCAAAATCGCGTACTTGCGATTGGCCAGAATCACCACGGTAACGTCGAGCTTCTCGCGCGCCATCGTCCACAGCGATTGCAGCGTGTACATCCCCGAGCCATCGGCCTGCAACGCGACCACCCGGCGCCCCGGCGCGGCGACCGCGGCGCCAGTCGCCAGCGGCAGCCCATCGCCGATAGCGCCACCAGTCAGTTGCAGCCAGTCATGCGGCGCGGCATGCACGGTCCCCGGATAAAACGCACGCCCAAAGCTCACGCTCTCTTCCACCACGATGGCCTGCTCCGGCAGCAGTGCGGTCAGCGTTTGCGCGACCGCCTCGGAGGTTACCGCGCCCTTGGCGATCCCACGCGGCGCGACCGAAGCCGGCACCGACACCGAGGGGGCGCCAAGCTCGTCGGCAAGACGCGCCAGGGCTTCGGCCAGATCTTGTTCCGGACGTGCCAGCACATGGATCTCAGCGTCTTCCGGATATGGGCGCGGCGACTTGCCCGGATAGGCGAAGAACGTCACCGGCGGCGGCGCGCCCACCAGGATGACGTTGCGGATGCCCGCCAGCTTGTCACGCGCCACGTCGCCGGAATAGGGCACCCGATCCACGTTGAAACGGCCACGGCCGCGCGACACGCGGGCGTTGGACATCGGCGTGATCAGGCGCGCATCGGTGGCAGCGGCGATGCGGTGTGCATCGGCCAGCGGCGCCTCGCGCAGCGCGGTGCCGGCCAGCACGATCAGCGTGGGCTGGCCCGAACGCAGCAGGCGTGCAGCTTGCTGGACGGCATCGGGCGAGACCTTGGGCACCGGCAGCGGCGCCAGCGGCGCGCCTACCTTGCCGCCGGCATCCCAGCAGACATCCGAGGGCAGGATCAGGCTGGCGACCCCACCGGGGGCGGCGCACGCGGCCTGCACGGCCGTGGCGGCATCGGCGCCGACCGATGCGGCATCCGTGGCGGTGCGGGTCCAGACCGAGACGGGGCGCGCCCAGCCTTCGGTATCGGCCGTCAGCGGTGCGTCGAACGGACGGTGATAGGTAGCCTGGTCGCCCACGATGTTGATCACCGGCGTCTGCGCGCGGCGCGCGTTATGCAGGTTGGCCAGGCCATTGGCCAGGCCCGGGCCGCAGTGCAGCAGCGTGGCTGCCGGCTTGTCAGCCATGCGCGCGTAGCCATCGGCCGCGCCGGTCACCACGCCCTCAAACAGGCCGAGCACGCAACGCATGCCGGGAATGCGGTCGAGCGCGGCCACGAAGTGCATCTCGCTGGTGCCGGGGTTGGCAAAGCAGGTGTCCACGCCGCAAGCCAGCAGCGTCTTGACCAGGCTCTCGGCGCCGTTCATCTCGCCCCGCCCGTTGTCTCCATGGCTGGCGGGGGTTCCTGGGTTGCGATCGGTATTCGGCATCTTGTTCTTTTCCATTTGGCGCGTTGGGGGATGAGTTCGGGGATGGGTTCGGGGATAGGCTAGTCAGGACTGCGTGAGCGGCGTGCCGGCGTGGCGCCCGCGCCGTGCGCGAGCAGGTCGAAATCCAGGCAGACGAACTCGCTCGGGAATTCGATGCGCGCGTAATAGACGATCACGCCGTCTACGCACGCATAGCGCCGCAACTCGGCCACCGGCGCGCCAACGGGCAAGGCCAGCCGGGCGGCCGATTCCGCGCCCGCCGCAATGATCGACAGGCGCTGCCTGGCAGCGGTGACCTTCAGCTGGGGGAAACGGTCGAGCACCGGCACCGAAGCCCCGTGGCGGAACGCTTCCGGCTCCCGGGCAAACACGCTGGCCTCGATAAAGACCTCGCCCAGCGCGAACGGGCGCAGCTCGATCGTGTGCAGACGGCGCAGGAAGTGATAGCCCGGCGCGCGCGCGGCGGCGCAAGGCATGCCCAGTTCGTCCGGCAAGGTGACGGTGCCGTCGGACTCGGACAGCGCCTCGGTGTCGAGCTGCTCGCCGACGGCCACCACCTGGTCCCAGCTCACCGGCAGCCTCATGGCGCGGCGCTCGCGGCAGCTTGCCTTGACGAACGTGCCGCGCCCGCGCTCGCGGATCAGCAGGCCTTCTTCGTCAAGCAGGGAGAGCGCGTGATGCATGGTCATGCGCGCCACGCCGAACTCGCGGCAAAGCTGCTCGAGCGACGGAATGCGCTCGCCTTGGCGCCACTCGCCACTCTCGATATGGCGGCGGAAGATCGTGGCGAGCTGGAGGTAGACCGGCTGGCGGCTGCGGGACAAGAGGTCGCTGGAAGCGGGCAAGGCGGTGAAAGCTGGATTCGACATCGATGGCGGAAGCAACGCAGCAACTGCGAAAGCCGGGGGCGCCAGCGTGTTATCGCCGGCTGGAAGTGGCTTACAGAAGTGGCTTACAGAAGTGGCCTACTTTAATAAGGTCTATAAACCTAGACTACTAGGGTTTACTGCAGCCCCGTCACTGGCGCAAAAAAAAAGCGCAGGCCGAAGCCCGCGCTTTTCTTTGTGTGTCCGTCGCGGCTTGTCGCCGCCCTGCCTCACGCTGCAAGCGGCTCCGCGCTGCCCGGCGCAATGACCTGCGTCAGGGTGGGCGCCGGGGTGGTTGCCTGCGGCACGGCGGGCGCCGCGAACCAGCCGTGCACGGCCGCGTGGATGGCCTCTACCTGGGCCAGCTTGCGCCGGTACGCGGAGCGCTTCTTGGACGGCAGCGCCATCACATCGCGGCGCGGCTGGTTGACCGGCACCTCGACATTGCCGCAAGGCATTGGCTGGCCCGCGGACTCCATCCAGAAGCCCTCGTAGTCGCAGCGGATCTCGCGCGGGGTATGGCGTTGGCGGCCCACGTGATTTTTCTTGCTGACGCCTACGATGCGTTGCACCCCAAGTAAGGCGGCAAAGCCGAGCAGCGCTTCCATGACCGCGTCCTTGGGACGCAGGCCTTCGCATGCCTTGGTGGCTTCGCGGATCAGGTCGCGGCTGCTCTCGCCCATGGGGCCTTGCAGGCCCCCGACGAAGATCTCCGTGCCGCCCTTGCGTTGCGCCAAGTAGAAGCTGAGCTGGCTCAGGCACACGCCGCTGGCCGTGTCCAGCCAATAAAAGGCCAGTTCGCCTTCCTTGGGATTCGGCCCCGAATCCGCCAGGCGCAGCCTATAGCGGCCATCGCCCGTCGCCCATTCGAGCCCGCCGCCCACGTAGACGCGTTCGCTCAGCGCCAGCGGCACCAGCGTGCTCATCGCACGGTAGTGATCCAGCACCGTACGCATGCGCTCGCGAAAGCTCAGCCCAAATGCGCCAAGCGGGCGATACGGGCGTTCGAGCAGCGAAGGCTTGGCCATGGCCACGCACCGCATCAGCGCGCAGGAGTCGACCGCCTGCAACCAGCTGCGCACCGCGGCAAAGCGGAATGCGGACCGGCAGATCAGCTTGAAACGCTTGAAAACCCACTTCTTGCCGCCCGGCGGGTGGCAAAACGCCGACAACGCAGTGAGCGCCGCCAGATAGCGAAAATAGAAAAAAGGCCCGAGATCGTGAAAAAATCCCCTGGCATTCAGCCCCGACAGCCATTGAAGGCTCGAGATTGGTCCTTGCACCACTTGACGCTCCCCTGTTCCCAATGCAGCAAAGCCGGTATCCGGTCTTGTGGTGCTGCGCTTACGATTCAAAATCGCCGCGCCCGCCACGACGGCGACGGGGCAGGCGGCCAGGCGTAGCCTGGATCACGGGGCAAGGCTGGCAGCGTGGGGGGCCACCGGGCCAAGTGTTTCAGCCCCGTAATATTTCGTAACGAATAGTAATACGTCCGGTTGACAGGAAATGCAGTCATTTCCCTTGGACCGAAAAAAAATTTCGGCGGGGCGCCCGGGAACATCGATAGATCAGGTCGCTGCCTGGATCAAGCGCGCAGGACGCGCGCCTTGGCCCCGGCGATCCGGGATCAGCGCGGCGGCGCGCTTGCGAGTCGTGGCTCCGTCGCGAAGTACAGGCCCGCCATGGCCGGCAGGCCGAAGCCGATCCAGCTGGTGAGCGTCCAGCCGCCTTGGGCAAAGGCCCATGCCCCGACGGCCGATGCCACGGCGCCGCCGGTGAAGAAAATCGCCATGAAGAGCCCGTTCAGGCGGCTGCGATAGGCAGCGCCCAGCGCAAAGATGGCGCGCTGGCCGACGACCAGGCTGGCCGCCACGCCAAAATCCAGCACGATGGCGGCAATCGTCAGCGCCGCCAGGGCCAAGGGCGAGCCGGGCATGCCAGCCTGGCCCAGCACAAAGGCGCCGGCCGCGAGCAACATGGCGAGCAGGGTCATGCCCCGGCCACGGCCGCGATCGGCCTGGCGCCCTGCGATGGGCGCGGCCACCGCTCCCGCCACGCCAGCCAGCGCGAACAGGGCGATGCCCTTCTGGCTCAGGCCGAACTCGGGGCCGGCGAGCCACAGGGGCACGGTAGTCCAGAACAGGCTGAACGCCCCAAACATGCATGCCTGGTAGGCCGCACGCCGGCGCAGTACGGGCTGCGAGCGCAGCAACTGCCACATGGACACCAGCAACACGCCATATCGCACCGCGGGCGCCGGGCGGCGATCCGGGAGCAGCCGCATGAGCACAGCGGCGAGCAAGGCCATGCCCACGGCCGAGCCCGCGAAGATGGCATGCCAGCCCCACAGGTCGGTGACCAGGCTGGCGGCCGGGCGGGCCAGCATGATGCCCAGCATCAGGCCACTCATGACATTGCCGACGACACGGCCGCGCGCGTGCTCAGGCGCCAGGTGCGCGGCAAACGGCACCAGGACCTGCGCCGCCACGGAGCTCAGCCCGATGCAGACGGCCGCCAGCAGAAACACCCCGGCATGGCCGGCCAGCGCCGCGCCGGCCAGTGCCAGGGCGCTCGCGGCCAGCAGGCTGCAGATCAGCCGGCGGTTCTCGATGATGTCGCCCAGCGGCACGATCAGCAGCAGGCCCGCGCCGTAACCGGCCTGGATCAGGGTCACGATCAGGCCCGCCGCCTGCGGCGACAGCCCCAGCGCGTGGCCGATCGGGCCGATCAACGGCTGCGCGTAATACAGGTTGGCCACGATCAGGCCGCAGGCGGTGGCCAGCAGCAGGGTCATCCAGCTTGCGCCGCCCACGGGGCCGGCTTGCGCTTGCGGCGCGCAGTGCGCTCTTGTCGTCATGGTTGCCTTCTACAGTGGAGCTCGGCTTACCCGCATGCCAGCCCACCCGGGGCTGGGGTTAACCAGAAGTCGAAGGCCGAGATCATGCCTCAGTTAGCGCAAGCTTGCTGACAGCGCGCTCAAGGCAGGTAGCCCAGCAAACGCCACCAGAAGTAATCCAGCGGCAGCAGCACCAGCAAGGTCAGCGCGGCCAGCGCCAGGCACATGCGGGTTCCGTCGCGCAGCCCCACGCCACCGAGCTGCATGGCGATCACGATGGGTGGCGACTGGTAAGGGAAGAACACCGTGGAGAACACGGGAACCTGCAGCATCAGCACGGCTTCCAGCGACAAACCCGTGGCCTGCGCCAGCTGTTTGGCCAGCGGCGTCAGCACGGCCGGCAGTCCGGGCAGCGTCGTCATGAGCCCCAGGCTCGCCCCGACCGCGCCAAGCGCGGCCACATTGGCGGCGGTGTGCCCCGGCGAAAGGGGCAGCCAGCGCAGCAGTGCCGTGGTGATGGCGGTCCCCAGCCCGGTGGATTCCACCACGGCGCCCAGGCCGAGAAAGCCGGCCACATAGATCAGCGGCGTGAGGTGCACCTGCTCGGCCAGCATGCGCGAGGAAACCAGGCCCACGCCCGGCAGCAGGCAGACGATGCATGCCGCCAGCGAGATCCAGGCCGGCGAGATGCCGTGCAGCGCGTCGGTGGCAAAACCGGCCACGGCCAGCACCAGGATCACCGCCAGCAACTTCTCCTGCCGGCTCGGCGCGCTCGCTTGCTCGCGCGGGAGTGCCGCGATCGGCCCGTGCTCGGGAAACAGCCGGCATACCAGCCAGACCAGCATCACGGTCTTGAGCAGGCCGAGGATGGGGAAATGCAGCAGGAGATAGCTGCCATAGCTCAGGTTGACGCCGTACAGGGAGCTAGCCGCGCCGAGCAACACGCTGTTGGGGATATTGGCTGGCAGGATGGTGGTGGGCGGCATGTAGCTGGCGGCGGCCACCGTCAGCACCATGCCGATGCGGCCGTTGGAGCCCGGCGCGAAACCTAGCCGGTCGGCCAGCGCCAGCACGATCGGCATCAGCAGCAGCACGCGCCCGGTGGTCGACGGCATCAGGAACGCCAGCCCCACGGCGCTCACCGCCACGGTGCCGATCACCTGGCGGTAGCTGCCCACCCGGCCACGGAAGATGATGGCCGCCAGGCGCTGCGCCAGCCCGGTCTGGCGCAAGGCCACGCCGGTTACCGCGCCGCCGAACATGAGCCACCACGCGGTAGAGGCAAAGCCCGAGAACACCACGGGGGCCGGCGCCACGTGCAGCACGACGGCGCACAGGAAGAACAGCAACGTCGTAGCCGGCTCGGGCAGCACGCCCAGCGCCCAGCAGCACACGGTGGACGCCACCAGCGCCCCCGCCAGCACCAGGCCGCCGGGTGCGCCGGTGGCGCGCCCCACCAGCCATACCGCCGCCACGCACAGGGCGATGACGATGGCGGCACGCGCGCTGTCCGACAGCTTGCCCGCGGGCGCGGGGCCTGCGGCGGGTGGCGCCTTGGAAGCGGCGGGATTGCCGGGAAGGCTGGCCGGGGGCGGCAAGCCGGGCTGACTGGTATTGCTCATGCGAGGGAACTCCGTGGTGCCATGCGATGAGCGCCATCGTAGGACGCGCCAATCTGGCCGGGTTACACTTCTCGGGCAATTTCTTACGAATGCCAGCCACACCCAAAAACCTGCGCCAAAGCCGCGCCGAGCCAGATGCCACGCACCACCTACCAGCCCGTCCCGCTGACCCAGCCCACCGCCGAGCAACCGGTCATCGTGCATCTGCGCTTGCCGCCGCCCAACGCCATCATTCGCCGCCATCGGCATGCTTGGGGGCAGATCTCGTGCCCCCTGCGCGGCAGCATGCGGGTGACCGCGGCAGGCACCACCTGGGTGGTGCCGACCATGCGCGCGGTGTGGATTCCGCCGGATGTGGAACACGAGGTGGTCACGCTGGGCGACGCAGCGCTGCACGCCTGCTATGTGCTGCCGCAAGCGGCACCGCTGTCGCTCACCGCCTGCGCGGTCGTGGAAGTGTCGGCGTTGATGCGCAACCTGATGGTGGCGCTGACCGACGCCGCCAGCCTGTCCGCGCCACGGCGCCAGCTAAGCGCGGCCCTGCTGCTCGAGGAGTTGCGCACCGCGCCCACGCTTTGGCCTGGGCTGGCCTTGCCCACCGACCGCCGCCTTAAAGCGTTGTGTGACGCCTTGATGGAGCAGCCAGGGTCGGCGCTGAGCCTGGCGCAATGGGCCGAGCTGACGGGCGCCAGTGAGCGCACCCTGGCGCGGCTGTTCCGCACCGAGCTGCGCACCAGCTTTGCCGCCTGGCGCCAGCAATTGCGGCTGGCGCACGCCGTGGACCTGATGAGCCGCGGCAAGCCGCTCGCGCACGTGGCGGCCGAAACCGGCTATGCCAATGCCGGCGCCTTCTCCACCATGTTCCGGCGCGCGCTGGGACAGGCGCCGCGCGATTTTCTGGCGGCGGAGTCCCGCAATCACGGGAGGGGACATTGAGCGCAAAGACCCATCTTGCCAAAGCCATCCACTGGCCCGCCGGCGCGCAAGTGCATCCTCGCGAGATGCTCGCGGCAGCCCTGGGCATGGGCATGCCACTGCTGCTTGCCGGCGCCACGGGGCAGATCGCGCTTGGCCAGGCCGCCGCGCTCGGCAGCCTGGCGATCGGCGCCGGGGCGGTCGCCGGTTCGGGCATCGACGCGCGCGACCAATCCCGCATCGGGCCGCTGGCGGCCCTGCTTGCACCGGTTGCGGCTGCCGCGGCCATCGCGGCCGCCCTGGCGGGCCACGGCGTCCTGACCGATGTCATCGTCCTCTTGCTGGCCGGTGCGGCGGCCTGCATCGGCGGCTACAGCCGCCCGCTCGCGATCGCGGCCACGCGCTTCATCCTGTTCCTGATCATTGCCACAGGTGCGGCAAGCGCTGCGCCGCATCGGGCAGGCTTTCTCCTGCTCACGCTGGCCGGCGCGCTCTGGACCTGTCTGCTGTGCCAGCTCCTCGCGCCAAGGGCCAAAGCGCTGCCGCAAGCGGGCACGCCCTTGCCGTTGCCCACCACCGCGCAGCGCCTGCGGCGATGGCGGCGCACGCTGTCGCAGCGGGCCGGGTGGCAGTACACGCTGCGGCTGGTGCTCGGCCTGGGCTGCGCCGGCATCCTGCGCTGGCTGTTCCCGAACCATCACTTCGAATGGATCACGCTGACCGTGGCAATCCTGCTCCAGCGGCAGCCAGAAGGCTTTGCCGTCAAGGCCACGCAACGCATGGCCGGCACCCTCCTCGGCGTGCTTGGCGCGAGCTTGCTGCTTGGCCATCAGCTCCCATACTGGCTGGTGGCATTCAACGCGGGATGGCTGGCCGGCATCCGGCCACTGCTGCGCCTGCGCAACTACCTGGCCTACTCGGCAGTCATGACGCCGCTGATGGTGATGATCATGAGCGCAAATGGGCCGGCCGACGGCGGCATGCTGATAGACCGCGTGGCCGCGACGGCGATCGGTGCCGTCATCGTGTTGCTGGTCGACCGGATTGCCATGAAGGCAGCCGGCGGCGCGCTTGCCAACTAGTTAGGTGCCATATAATATGGCACCACTATGCAAGCACTCGAACAGAAGTACCTCGCCCTGCTCAACGAAGCCGAACGACGCCAGTTGCCCGACCTGGACAGCATCCAGCTGTGCTTCCGGGCACTGTCGCTAGCGTCCGCGATCGACCGCGACTGCGCTGCGCTGCTGGCTCCGCATGGCCTGTCCGAAGGCCGTTTCGTGCTGTTGTTCCTGCTGAACGCGGCCAAGGACGGGCTGGCGCCCAATACGCTCGCGGAGCAAGCCGGCGTCACGCGCGCCACCGTCACCGGCCTGCTGGACGGGCTGGAGCGCGAGGCGCTGATCGAGCGCCATGCCGACACCACAGACCGGCGTGCCTTGACCATCCGGCTCACCCGCAAGGGCAAGCAGGTCGCCAAAAAGGTGTTTGACGAGCATGGCCGCTGGATCGCAAGCCTGTTCCGTGACTTATCCGCACAGGAGCGCGCCTTGCTCGACGGCCTGCTAAGCAAGGTTTCCGCGGGCATGGCCAAGCGCAATGGCGTGCCGGGGGATCCGGCATGAACCAGTCAGCGGCCCAGCCGGCAGCACGCAAAGGCGCGAGCCGGGCGGCGGACATTCCCGCCGACATCCTCGCCGCGCTGGAGCGCGGCGAACTGCAAAGCGCCACGCTCACCGAATGCCTGGCGTTGAACCAAGTCACGCTGCTGCGCGCCGTGTTTCCCAAACTCCCGCCAGCCGCCATGCAGCAAGCCGAAGCCGCCAGCCAGCTTGGCATCCTCAAGCGCATGGCCAGCATCGGCGCCATCCTCATCGAGCATCTTGGCGCCGCGGGCATCGCACGTTGCCAGGCGCATCCATCGGATACCGTGCGCGGCTGGGCCTGCTTCACGGCCGGCATGCGGCCGGGCCTGGACCTGAGCCAGCGCCTCGCGGCCATCCGGGCGCTGGCAGACGACCCGCATTTCGGCGTGCGCGAATGGGCCTGGATGGCAGTGCGGCCGCATCTCGCGGCGGACCTGGAAACCAGCATCGCGCTGCTTGCCGCCTGGACGGCATCGCCATCCGAGCGGCTGCGCCGCTTTGCCACCGAAGCACTGCGCCCGCGTGGAGTATGGTGCGCGCATATCGCCGCGCTGAAGAAGCAGCCCGCGCAAGCCCTGCCGCTGCTGGACGCGCTGAAGGCCGACCCCTCGGCCTATGTGCAGGACTCGGTGGCCAACTGGCTCAACGATGCGGCCAAGGACAGTCCCGACTGGGTGCGCAGCCTGTGCGAACGCTGGCAGCGAGGCGACCCGCCCGCCGCCACCCGCCGCATCTGCGCCCGTGCGCTGCGCAACCTCCGATGAAAAAAAGCCCGCCACCAAGGTGACGGGCTTTCGAGGCAGGCGACTACGGGAAGATCAGGCCGGCAGCGAATCCGACAAGCGGTTCTCCTTGCCATTGCCATTGCCGTTGCCGTTGCCGTTGCCGTTCTCTTCGTCCGGCCAGTTGCGGCCGACCATCCACTCATACAGCGTGGGCAGCACGATCAGCGTGAGCATGGTGGCGGTGATCAGGCCGCCGATGATAACGATGGCCAGCGGGCGCTGCGTCTCCGAGCCGATGGCGCGCGAGATGGCCATCGGGAACAGGCCCAGCATGGCCAGCAGCGCGGTCATCAGCACCGTGCGCAGGCGGTCCATCGAGCCGGTCAGCACGGCCTGGCGCACCGGCATGCCTTCGTCGCGCAGCTGGTTGAAGTAGGTCACCATCACCACGCCGTTGAGCACGGCCTGGCCGAACAGCGCGATAAAGCCGATCGCAGCCGACACCGACA
The DNA here is from genome assembly GCF_058802485.1 of Cupriavidus sp. GW822-FHT02D05. Taxonomy (NCBI): domain Bacteria; kingdom Pseudomonadati; phylum Pseudomonadota; class Betaproteobacteria; order Burkholderiales; family Burkholderiaceae; genus Cupriavidus; species Cupriavidus sp. GW822-FHT02D05. The sequence goes on from NZ_JBXAOE010000016.1 coordinate 10,889, forward strand.
GCGGAATGCCGGTGATGAACAGCGCGAACACGCCGCCGATCAGCGCGAACGGAATGTTCGAGATGATCAGGGTCGCGCTCTTGAACGACTTGAAGGCATTGAACAGCAGCAGGAAGATCACCAGCACCGACAGCGGCACCACGATCGACAGCCGCGCCATGGCGCGCTCCTGGTTCTCGAACTCGCCCGACCAGCTGATCTTGACGTCATCGGCCTTGACGTTCTTGGCGACCAGTTCCTGCATGTCCTTCACCACGCTGCCCATGTCGCGGTCATGGATGAAGATGCCGATGGACGTGGTGCGCTGGCCGTTCTCGCGGCTGATGTTCATCGCGCCGGAAGCCGCGCGGAAGTGCACCAGTTGCGACAGCGGCACCTGCGCGCCGTCCGCCGTTTGCAGGAAGATATTCGGCAGGTTTGGCAGCTGGCGCTCGTTAGGCTTGAGGCGCACCGCCACGCTGAAGTGCTTCTCGCCCTCCCACAGCTCGGTGGCTGCCTTGCCGGCAAGCGCGGTCTCCATCAGGTCCTGCACGTCTCCCACGTTGATGCCGTAGCGGGCGGCCTGGGCGCGGTCGAAGTCCAGCACGTACTGCGGCAGCTCGCCGTCGCGGTCGATAAAGGCGCGCATCACGCCCTGTACCGATTGCACGTTGGCGAGGATCTGGTCGGCCACGCGCTTGTTCTGCTGCAAGCTGTCGCTCTGCACCTTGATCACGATCTGGCCCTTGATCTGGGAGATGCTCTCAAGAATGTTGTCGCGCACCGGCTGCGAGAAATTCGGCTCGATGCCGGGTAGCTGGCGCAGGTTGGCGTTGATCTCGTTGATGATCTTGCGCTTGTCGTAGCCCGCGCGCCATTGCTTGTCGTTCTTCAGGTCGACCAGGATTTCGACGGTGTTGATCAGCTTTGGATCGGTGCCGTCGTCCGGGCGGCCCACCTTGGAGATGGTGGTATTGACCTCGGGCGTCTTGCGAATCACGCCACGCAGGCGGCGGGCCTGGTCGCGCGCTTCGTCGATGGACACCGACGCCGGCAGGTCGAAGCTGACCCACATCGAGCCTTCATCCAGCTCCGGCAGGAACTCGCTGCCGAGGAACTTGCCCACGCCAACCGTTGCCACCAGCAGGCCAACGGCGATGCCCACCACGGTACGCTTGTGGTCCAGCGCCCAGGCCAGCATCGGCTCGTAGAGGCGCTTGCTATGGCGCACCATGAAGTTGTCTTCATGCGCGATGTTCTTGGTCAGCAGCAGGTGGCACAGCAGCGGCACCAGCGTCAGCGAGATGATCAGCGAGCCGACCAGCGCACCCGTCACGGTGTAGGCCATGGGCGCGAAGATCTTGCCCTCGTGGCGCTGCAGCGTAAAGATCGGGATGTGCGCGGCGATGATGATGATCATCGAGAACACGGTCGGGCGGCCCACTTCGGTGGTGGCCTGCAGGATGGCGTGCATGCGCGCGCGGCTGTCCTTGATCTGGGCTTCCTTCAGCTCGCCCAGCCGCTTGAAGATGTTCTCCACCACGATCACCGCGCCGTCCACGATGATGCCGAAGTCCATCGCGCCCAGCGACAGCAGGTTGGCGGGAATGCCCACCCAGGTCAGGCCGATGAACGTGGACAGCAGCGCCAGCGGAATCACGATTGCCACGATGGCCGCGGCCCGCACATTGGCCAGGAACAGGTACAGTACGGCCATCACCAGCAGCGCGCCCTCGACCAGGTTGCCGAACACCGTGTGCAGGGTCTTGTCGATCAGCGTGGAGCGGTCGTAGTAGGGCACGATCTTCACGCCCTTGGGCAGGATCGAGTTGTCCAGCAGGTCGATCCTCTTCTTGAGCGCTTCGAGCACCAGCGAGGGGTTCTCGCCCTTGCGCATCACCACGATGCCCGAGACGATATCGTCCTCGTCGTCCTGGCCCATCAGGCCCTGGGGCGGCGCGGAACCGGTCCTGATCTCGGCGATGTCCTTGACCAGGATTGGCGTGCCATTGACTTCCGACACCACCACATCGGCGATATCGGCCGAGGTACGGAAGCTGCCCAGCGAGCGCAGCAGGAATTGCTGGCGCCCGTTGGCCACGGCGCCGCCGCCGGCGTTGGAGTTGGCGCGTTGCAGGGCGGTAAAGAGTTGCGAGAGCGAGATCTTGGCGTCGCGCATCTTCGCCAGGTTGGGGTTCACCTCGTACTGCTTGATGGTGCCGCCAATGGTGACAAGGTCGGCCACGCCCGGGACCTGGCGCAGGTTCTTCTCCACCACCCAGTCCTGCAGCGTGCGCAGTTCCTGCGCGCTGTAGCCCTTGCCGGTCAGGCGAAAGCGGAAGATCTCGCCGATGGCGGTGGACAGCGGCGCCAGCTCCGGCTGCACGCCGTCGGGCAGGTCCACCCCGCGCAGGCGCTCGATCACCTGCTGGCGGGCCACCACGTCGGTGGCCTTGTCATTGAAGGTGACCATCAGGAAGGACAGGCCGAACTGGGTGTGCGAGAACACCCGCACGGAGTTCGGCGTGCCGGCCAGCGCGGTTTCGATCGGGATCGTGACCTGGCGCTCGACTTCCTCGGCGGCGCGGCCCGGGTACAGCGTAATGACGTTGACCTGGATGTCGGAGACATCCGGGAAGGCTTCGATCGGCAGGTTCTTGAAGGCCGCAAGGCCACCCCCGATGAAGATGGCAAGGCCGAGCCAGACGAACAGCTTCTGGTGCAGGGCAAAATGGACGATGCGCGAAATCATGTGGCGGTCTTCCTCACTGCTTCGCGCTGGCGCTGCTGGCTTCGCTGGCGCGCGCCGCGTTGACCGCGGTGGCGTCTCGCAGGATGTCCTGCAGGTACAGGTTGCCGTCGGTCACCACCACGTCGCCATCCTTGAGCCCTTCGACCGCCTCGGTCATGCCGGGCAACGACACGCCCAGCTTGATCTGCTTGCGCTCAAAGCGGTTCTGGGCCGTGCGCACAAACACAAAGTGGTGGTTCTCGGCCAGGAACACCGCCTTGGACGGCACCGCGATCCCCTGGAAGGAGGCGGCCTGCAGCTTGGCGGTGACGAACATCTCGGCCTTCAGGCGACGGTCCGGGTTGGGCACCGACAAGCGCACCTTGATGCTGCGCGCCGCAGGATCCACGTAATCGGCCACCTTGACCACCTTGCCGGCGAAGGTCTCGCCGGGATAGGCGGCCGACACCAGTTGCACGGTCACGCCGGGCTTGAACAGGGCGATATCGGCCTCGGCCGCGTCGACCTGCGCCCACAGTTCGCCGGGATCGGTCACCAGGAACAGCGGCGCGGTGGGCGGCTGGTCGGGGCGCAGTTCCATGCCGTTATTGATATTGCGCTCCACCACCAGGCCATCGATCGGCGTACGCAAGGCAAAGCGGTTGCTCGCGCCCTCGCCCTGCGCGCCGGCGCCGTACTGGCGCAAGGCAGCCTGGGTGCGCTGCAGGTCGGCATTGGCCCGGGCGGCATCGGCCTGGGTCTGCTCCAGGTCCTTTTGCGCCACGACGCCAGCACCGTACAACTCGCGCTGGCGGGCCAGCGCCTTGCCGGCATAGGCGGCGTCGGCCGCGGCCTTGCGGGCGTCGGCCTGGGCCACGCCGAAATCGGTCGAGGTCAGCATGGCCAGCGCCTGCCCCGCCTTGACGTTGGTCCCCGGCTGCACCAACACCTCGGTCACGCGCCCGGCAAACGGCGTCGTCACGCGCACGGTACGGTCTTCATTCCAGACCAGGCGGCCTGGCAGGCTCAGCATGCGCTCGCCGCCGCTCTTGACGGTCTCGCCCAAGATGCCAGGCAGCGTCCTGACCGTGGCCGGAAACTCAACGGTGTTACCGCTGACCTTGGGTTCGTCGCTGGGGGGCGGGGCTTCCTTCTTGCCGCAGGCGGCGAGCGCCAGCGCGACCAGCGAAAACGCGACCAGCCGGGCGGCGACGCCATGGCGGGCCGCGGCACGTACGGGGGACATCGAAGCAGGCTTAGCAGTCATCGGGACGGACATCGGAGCAGACACGGAATTAAGGACGCGGTACATCGGGGCGAGCCTGGGAATTGGGTGAGGACTGCAGGGCGGCGCGGTAAGCCGACAGGGATTTGGCGAAATCGCCTTGCGCGTTGACAGCGTCCAGGCGCGTCTGGCGCAAGGCCCGGCGCGCATCGAGCAGGTCCAGCACGCTGCTGGCGCCCTTGGCATAGGCAAACTCGGCGCTGCCGGCGACGCTCTCGGCGGTCGGCACCACGCCTTCGACCATCTGCTTGAGCGACAGGCGCGCGGCTTCAAGCTGGTTGCGCGAGCGCTCCAGCTCGTTCTGCGCCTCGAGCAGCACGCGGTTGCGATCATCCAGCGCGGCGTAGTAATCCACCTCGGCGCGGCGGGCTTCGCCGCCAAAGCTGTGGCGCACGTAGAGCGGGATCGACACGAACACGCCGAAGCTGTTGCCGCTGCCGGTCTGGTTGGCGGCCGAGACAGGGTAGTGCTCCGCCTGCGCGCCCACGGTGACATCCGGAACGCGCCCCGCGCGGGCCAGGTCGCGCGCGCTGGCGGCCGCAGCCAGGCGGGCTTGCGCCGCCGCCACGTCCGCGCGGCGCTGCACGGTGTCGGCGTCGGGCTGGGGTACCGGCACGTCCAGGGCGGGCCAGTCGGGCGTCAGGCGATTGTCGGCCAGCGTGCCGGGCACGCCGATGGCTTGCGCCAGCGCGGCCTTGTCGCTGGCATGGTCGGCCATGGCGCTGCGCAGGTCGGCTTGCGCGCGCAGCACATCGAGCTGCAGCTTGGCCACATCGGCGCGCGACACATCGCCAGCCTTCAGGCGAGCCTCGTTGGCCTGCTGGGTGCGACCGTAGAGCGCCAGCGTCTCGTTGAGCACGGCAACCCGCTCCTGACTCACGAGTGCCTCATAGAACGCCTGGTCCACCAGGCTCGCCTGCTGGGTAATCACCGCCTGCAGCACTTCGCCGGCGGCGCGGCTGGAGGCTTGCGCGGTATCCACCCGCAAGCCTGCCTTGTTGGCGGTCTCGATCACCTGGTCCACACGCAGGGTGGAATCCACCGTCTTGCTGCGCGGGCCGCCCGAGTTGAAGCCGGCATGCGGGTTGATATTGGCCACGCCCAGGCTGAGCACGGGGTTGGGCCGTTGCGACGCAATCTGGATATCGGCCTGGCTGGCCTCCACATTGCGCCGCGCCGCGATGATGTCACGGTTGCAGCGCACGGCATCGACGCGCACCTGGGCGAGGGTCAGGGTAGCCTTGGACGGCGGCGCCACACAGGGGCCATCCATCGGCAAGGGTGCGCTTTGCGGCACATTCGAGCCGGCCGCGGCAGCGCCCGCAACGGCGCCGAGAAGGCTTAGCAGCAGGAAACGAGGAATGGAAAAAGACACGATCAATCTGGCTCGGTTCGACTTAAGTGTGCGGTAAACGACCATACCCGCCCATCGGTGCACCGAGTTAGCGAATATTCACGCATCTCCGTGGAACCCGACGTGTTCTTGCCGGTATCCGGCAACGGCGAACGATCTCCCGAGCGCATTCAAACCGAACTGCATTACAAACGCCTTTCACACTGCCAACAAATGTGGGAAATACCCCTCGAACACCCCAGTTTCGAGGGAAAACCCTGACAAATACGCTGCTTTCATGACAAAACGAAGTGGCCAGCAGGCGGGTCGCCAAAGCCGCGTATCATTACGCGCTTTGCGCCTTTTGCCCCCTCCGGAAGCCCGGCCCGGGGCGTTATCACTCACCTCGCAGTGCACGTTGTTGCCACGCCATCGCCACGCTGTTGCCGTTAGAGCCGCCACCCGTATTCCATGCTTGACCATTCCCTGCTGCCGTCCTTGCTGTCCGCCCTGTTGATCTTTGGCCTGGGCAGCGCGCTGGGCGCCGTGGGCGGGCTGTTCGGCATCGGCGGCGGGCTGATTGCCATTCCCGCGCTGGGCCTGCTCTATGGCATGGACCAGCAACTGGCGCAGGGCACCGCGCTGGTGATGATTGCGCCCAATGTGCTGATCGGCTTCTGGCAATACCGCCGGCGCGCCGACATCGCGCTGCGCACGGCGGTCGTGCTCGGGCTGTCAGCGGTGCTGGCGACTTATGCCTCGGCACGCCTCGCCACCGCCATCGACGCCGTGTTGCTGCGCCGCATCTTTGCCTGCTTCATGATCGGCCTGGCGCTCTATTTCCTCTGGCGGCTGCTGCCAGGGCGCGCCGCCACGGCGCAGCAGGCGCGCCTGTCATCGCGCTGGATTCCGGCGCTGGGCGTGGTCGGCGGCGCGTTCTCGGGCTTTTTCAGCGTAGGCGGCGGCGTGGTGGCGGCGCCGGCCTTGGTCGGGCTGTTCGGGTTCCGGCAGGCGGCGGCGCAAGGCCTGGCGCTGGCGCTGGTCACGCCCGGCGCGGTGGTGGCGCTGGCCACCTATGCCCATGCCGGCCATGTCGACTGGGCCAGCGGCATCCCGCTGTCACTCGGCGGCATGCTGACCATCTCGTGGGGCGTGGCGCTCGCCCACCGCATGCCGGAGCGGCGGCTGCGCGCCGCGTTTGCCCTGTGCCTGATCGCCACCGCGGGGATCATGTTGGCGCGCGGCTAACCTTGCAGGCCGCGGCGCCTGTGCCACTCGGCAAGCGACTCGGAGGGCCAGGTGCCGCAGTGCACATGGCCCCGCCCCTTGGGCACATCAACCCAGGGCGCGGCGAAATCCAGCGCGGCCTCCACCACCTCCGGCGGCTTGGGCAGCGGCGTATCGATCGCGGACGCCTGCGGATGCACCAACTCCGGCCAGCGCGGATCCCAGAGCCATAACGCGCTGCCGCATTTCAGGCAGAAATGCCGCTCCGCCGGCGAGCGGCCCGCGCGCTTGCCCGGCTCCCGCATCACCGCGTGATAGATGCCGACATGCCTTTTGCCGCGAACCTTCAGCGTGGCGGCGTCACCGCCGAGGTTGATGGCATAGCCACCGCCGCCTGCCGTCTTGCGGCAGATCGAGCAGTAGCAATGCATGAACGGATAAGGCGAGCCGGACTCCAGGCTGAAGCTGACCGCGCCGCAATGGCAGGAACCTTCGAGATGCATGGGATCTCCCTTGAGGACGGGACTCTAGTGTCCCGTTCCGCTGATTCGTTCGCAAAGTCTGTTGTGCTTGGAGAAGGAATTGTAGGTCGGCGTAAAGTGCATATGGCAGCGCGGACGGGCCGTGCGGGGTTGGGTATGTATGCACGTATGCGATTTGCATTGCTTGTAGCCCGCTGACTGGGGGGGCGTTTTGGGGCGGGGTTTTCTTGCTTCTAACTGCTGTCGCGGCTGTACGGGGTTGGCCGTTTTAGAACGTGTGAGATGTCACTTCTCTTTACTCGTAAAGAGAAGTAACCAAGAGAAAGCGATCCTTGCAGGAGGCTGGCGTGTCGGGGTTGCGTAGCCCGGTGGTTTCGTCGTCAGGCCCTGGGTTCTAATGGCCTCATGCCGTTACCGGAATGAGTGGCCACGATCCTGCAGATGGCGCTGGTTTCGTGGTGAGGCTGCTCGGTAGCGGCATCCCTGCTCATTCATCCATCTGCCGGTACCGGCGCAAAGTGTCACGATATATCACGCCGTGATGGTTTCGTGGTGGGGTGGGCGCAGTGGAAGAACTCTTCGGCCTTTCAATTCGGTGCCACCGCGCCCACGACGAAAACGGGACGCTTGCAACTTCGTGGCCAGTCACTCCGCGAGCGACAGACGGCTTGAAGTTCGTGGTGGCCGCTACCGGGGGGACCACCACGAATCCCTGGGCATTGGCTGGGTCGTGGTGTTCTGAACCGGTTACGGCACGAGTCCATTAGCACCCGGCCCCCGGTGGTGGGTTCGTCGAAGATCAGGATGTCGGGATCGTGGACCAGCGCGCAGGCAATGTTCAGGCGGCGCTTCATGCCGCCGCTGAAATGCGCAGGCTTGTCCCGCGCGCGCTCGCACAAACCCACCAGCGCAAGTGCCTGGGCCGTGCGCTCACGCAGCAAGGCACCCGACAAGCCATAGAGCGCGCCGAACAATTCCAGGTTGGCGCGCGCCGGCAGTTCCTCGTAGAGCGACAGCTCCTGGGGCACCAGCCCGATGCGGCGCTTGAGCAGGCCCACCGCGCGCGCGCCGGCATCCTGCAGCGCGCTGCCACCGATAAGGACGCGCCCGGCATCGGGGGCCACCAGGCCGCACAGCATCGCTACCGTGGTGCTCTTGCCGGCCCCGTTGGGCCCCAGCAGGCCCGTGATCTCGCCGCCAGCGACGGTGAAGGCAACGTCCTTCACCACCGCCCGCGTGCCATACGATTTGCCCAGGCCGATGGCTTCGAGCATGTGGCGCCCCCTCTCGTGAAGACACACGATTCTAGCCGAGGTGCCCGGCCAGGATGCCCCCCCTCGCGTCCTCCCGCGAGGGGGCTGGCTGGACAATCCCTGCCCGATATGGCATAAGGGTATGTGCTGCCTTAAAAAACGGCAGCACGCTTGCCAGGATTTTCCACCTTTCATTCGAGACCCCATGCTCCTCGCCTCGCACCGCAACGCAGTCCGCCGCCATGCCATGCATGCGGTGGCAACGCGTGCGTGCGCGGCCAAGGGCGGCGTGCGCTCGCTCCGCGCCACAACGGCCGCGGTCAACACCTATGGTTTCGCCGCCGTGCTTTTCCAGGCCGTGCGGGGAAACCAGGACACACCAGCCAGGTCCTGACTTTCCCCGCACGGCACTTTGCCTGAGGGCGCGCATCGCGCCCCTTGTCCAATGTGCAACCTGGGAGAAAAGCCATGTCTTCGTCTTCGATCTATCACAAGACCCTCTGTGCGATCGGCACCGTCGCCGTCGTCTACTTTCTCATCAATCTCTGATTGAGCACGGGGCCACGGCTTAGCCGTCGCCCCGTCATGGCCCTGCACGCCTTTTTCCTGCCGCGGCGCGTTCGCGGCATTCACTTCGCACGCCTTCATCGCCATGGAGCTCACCAAGAATTTTGTCAAAGCCAAGCGCCCCTGCGCCGATGGCTACCGCTGGTTCGTCCGCAATCGCCAGGGCGGCAGCGACTACCAGCACCTGCTCGACGCCCTCGTCGATGACGGCCGCGTTGACGACGCCTGCTGGCTGCTCACACAGTTCGGCCCCACCGATGCCGTACTCGCCGTGGACAGCATCGACGCCGATGCCGTGGTCTTTGCCGGCTCGCTGGTGGTGCGCGGCTGCATCGACGTCGGGACCACGCTGCGCGCCGGGGGCAGCATCCAGGCCGGCGGCGGCATACGCGCGGGCCGGGCCATCGTGGCCGGTGACAGTCTCGCGGCGGCCGGCGGCATCCATAGTGGCGGCGTGCTCGAAGCGGGCGGCGATATCAAGGCCGCATGGGGCATCGACGTGCAGGACGCGATCACCGGCGGCGGCAACCTCAAGGCCGGCTGGGATGTGCTGTGCGGCGGCAAGATCGCGCTCGCCGGCAGCGCGGTGGCCGGGCAGGACCTGATCGGGCAAGCGGCCATTCACTGCGGCAAGAGCATCCGCGCCGGCGGTGTCATCGATGCGCGCCACACCGTGCGCGCCGGCCACGGCATCGAGTGCGGCGCTTCCATTCGCTGCGGCATGCATCTGGAGGCCGGCTGGGGCATCAAGGCGCTCGAGGCCATCGTTGCCGAATGCGCCATCAAGGCGGGCGAAGGCTTGCAGGCGGGCGACGAGATCCGCGCGGGCATTGGCTATGGCGTGTACGCCGGCCTGGATGTCAGGGTCGATGCGTGGCCGGCTTGCGCGAAGGTGCTGGCGGTGCGCAAGCCCGAAGGCCTGGTGAGCGGGTGGTGGGAGGAACCTGCCATGTGCTGATATGCCACCGCACGCCTTGCCCTTGTTCCTTCACCGTTCTCGCGTTCTCATCATTCTCACCCTTCACTTGGGAGATAAGCAATGTTCTACAAAGTCTTGCTGGTCCTGGCCTTCTTCATGGTCGTGGTGTTTGCCCTGGCACGGGGCTTCCAGCACATGCCGGTCTAACCGCCGCGCCTCCAGGAGAAAGAACGACATGTCCATCATGGCGCCGGCCATGGCGCTTCCGTGGTTTGCGCGCAGGCTAGAGCTGCGCATCGATGTCAGCCACCGCCCCGCCGAGCTCGACCAGGAGTTCGGTTCCATCTACGGCCGCCTGCACCGGCCGGGCGACCGCCTCCACGGCATCCCGGCAATCGCCACCGACGCGCCGGAGCTGGTGATCCGCTACCGCGAGGCGGATGGCGAGTACTACGTCTATGTGGAGGACGTGGCGCGCAAGCGCCTGGCGGGCTACACGGTCTTCAACCGCTTGATCGAGGTGGGGCGGCGCGCCGACCTCTACCTGCGCGCGCCGCACTCCAAGTACGAGACGACCTACCAGCGCCGCGGGCTGGCCACTGCGATCTACCGCTGGGGCCTGGACGCCGGCCTGTGCCTGATAACGGGCGCGCGGCAGTCCGCCGGCGCCAATGCCTTGTGGCACTCGCTGTCGAAGGACCATGTGCTGGGTTATGTGGACCTACGCTACAAGACCCTGACCTATCTCGGGCAGGACGTCAGCCGCGAAGTGCATGACGACCTGCACACGCGCATGATCCTGCTGGGCAAAGGCTGGAGCATCGAGCGGCTGGCAACCGTTACCGGCATGCTGTAGAGCCGCGCTGGCGCCGCTTGTCGGGTTGATGAAAACCGGAATCGCCCGGGCTAATTGTTTCGCGCCGAAACAACTAGCCCGGGCGAATCGCTGATTTTTACGAAGTCGCATCTCAAGTTACAAATATGTTGCAACTTAAGCACTTCTCGCCTCTCCAGATTTCCCCGGATGCGTCGTAATCTTCAAACGTGCCAACCGGCGCTGCAACCCAATAGGAAATCATGTCCGAACGCCTCATCATGCTTGACGTCCCCGGTGTCCTCTATTCGAGCCGCTCCGAGGCTCGGCTGGGCGGAATCCCCGATACCGGCACCTTGCGCGACGTCCGCTTCTTCGATCCCGTCGCGCTCGGATTCGTGCGGCGCCTGTTCGGCCTGGCCGGTGCGCGCGTGGTGGTATCCGAGGCATGGCGCCGCGGCGTGCCCGCCGCCATCCTGCAGCAGCTCGACCTGCAGGTGGAAGGCATGACCCCCGACATACCCGGCGGCCACGCAGCCCGTATCGCGGCCTATTTTGCGCACCGCCCGGCACCGCAGGCCTTTGCCATCCTGACCTGCGACACGGCATCGATGCAAGACCCGCAATACGCGCACCTGCTGCCGCACGTGGTCAGTGTGAATCCGGCCGAGGGCCTGACGCCCGCCAACTTCAAGCAAGCGCTGGATATGCTTGGCGTGGCGTGCCCGTCTACCCTGTGCCTCGACACGCAGCCCGACGCGCGCGTGGAAGCCCGGCTGGAGCGGCTGCGCCGCCTGGCCAAGGAAGCGCCCGCGCGTTTCGAGGTGGGCACCGTTGCCGCGCCCTTGCTGCAAGCCGTGCCAACGCTCGCGCTGCCGGCGCGGCGCACGGAAAAGCTGCTCGCACACGCCTGATACGCTGCACGCCGATGCAAGCCGGCCCCGGCCGCGGCGCGCCTCTTCGGCGCGTAGCGACCGGGGCCGGCTTGGCTTTCAGGCGACCGGGCTACCCCGGGCTGTCTGCCTTCTGGCTGAACACCAGCACCAACCCAAGCACGATCGCCACCATGCCTGCCAAGCTCAGCGCGGCAAGGCGATTGCCCAGGAAGAGGTAATCCATCAGCGCGGTCACGGCCGGCACCAGGTAGAACAGGCTGGTGACGTTGACCAGGTTGCCCGCCTGGATCAGCCGGTAGAGCAGCAACGTGGCGCCCACCGAAATCACCAGCGCGAGCCAACCAAGCGACAGCGCGAAGCCCGCCGAGGGCACCACCGCCATCGGCTGGAACGGCACGAACAACAGGCACAGCGCCAGGCCCGCGCCGTATTGCAACGGCATCACGTCGAGCGGTGCTTGCCGGATGCGCTTTTGCAGGATGGCGCCGATCGTCATGCACGCCAGCGCGCAGAGCGCAAAGCCCATGCCCGGCAGCGAGATCCGCGCCACCGCTATCCCCTGGTAGACCACCAGCACCAGCCCACCCAACGCCACCGCCAGGCCTGCCAGCCGGCGCGCGGAAAAGCGCCGCTCCACCAGCAGCAAGGTCAGGATCGGCTGCACGCCCAGCAGCGTGGCCAGCACGCCCGGCGTCATGCCGCGCGCCAGCGCCAGCAGGTAAAAGATCGAATACGCGCCGGTCAGCAGCAGCCCGGAGCAGACCACCTGCACGCGCGTGCCTGGCTGCGGCAACCAGCGCCGCCGCCAGGCCGCGAGCACCAGCAGCACGGCCAGCGCCAGCGCAAAGCGCGCGGCCAGCAAGGCAAAGGCAGAAGCGTATTCAAGCCCGAGGCGCGCAAAGATGGCGCCGCTGCTCCATAGCAGCACGAAGAGCGTGGTCGAGCCATGCGCGCTCAGTGCGTGTTTGTTCGAATCCATGGGTTTCACCTGTCACGGTAATCCGTAAAACTCCGGCGCGCCCCGGCACACTGACGCCGCGCGGACGCGAACGCGCCCTGGCGTCAGGCGGGAACCAGCCGAAGAAGGAAGAAGCCGAAAAAAGACGGGCTGACGATCAGCCCAGCACGGCTGGGGGCGGCGGCGCAAGGCCGGCCCGCGTGCGCGGCGCAGCAGTGACAGGCGGTGCGAGCGGTACGAACGGTACAAAGGCGGCGCACGGCCGCGCCGCGCCCGGACGGGTCGCGATGGCGGCAAAGGCGTTGTGCGCAACTTGATGCATGGGAATCCGTAAGCAGGCTGGGGCGGAGAAACAAACAAGCACCCGGGTCCCGGAGGACCGCATAACGTTACACCACGTCAATTCGCATGGCAATGCTGTCCGGTCCGCGGGTGGTCTTGCGGGCCTAGGTGACCGGCTCACGATCCACCGCTAGCCGGCTGGCGACGGCAAACAGCCACATCGCCAGCAAGGCCAGCCCCCACAGCACCAGCACCCGGCCTGCCGCCAGTTGCTCATCGACCAGGTAGGTGCTGCACAGTTGCGACTCCGCCTCCTGGTACAGCAACCCGACGCTCAGCATCATCCAGGCGCCGTTGATGACAAAGAAGCCCTGCACCACGGGGCCGGCCGCTTGCCACGAGGCGCGCGCCAGCAGCCCCGCCAGCACCATGCTCGCCACCTTGGCCATGCCCATGGGGCCCGCCAGCGTGGCTGCGTCCAGCGCCACCGGCAGCATCCAGTAGCTGACGATGCACCACGCCGCCAGCAGGCCCGGCAGCCCCGCCGCGTTCCATGGCGCCAGCCAGGCCGCCAGCCGTGGCCCGGCACAGCGCGCCGCCCACCAGCCGGCAAGTGCCAGCAGCGGCAGTTCCAGGCCCATATGCCTGGCCATGGTCGCCTCCAGCCATGGGCGTAACAGCGCGGCCACGGCCAGCATCAAGCCGGGCAGGCAGGCTTGCCAGCCGGATGCAAGCCGCACCTTCACAGCCGGCTGCGCAGCACGTCGGCCAGCGCCAGGTCCGGCCGCTCCACGTCATAGGCAGCAGCCAGCCGGCCTTGCGCGTCGACCAGGAACAGCGCGGCATTGTGCGAGTAGCCGCCCAGCCCATCGGGCAGCACGACGATGCCGAAGGCGTCGAGCAGGCCGCGCAAGCGCGCGGGCTCGGCCACGGTGGCGAAGGTCCAGATGGCAGGATCGGCGCGCAGCGTGCGCGCATAGGCCCGCAGCACGCCCGGCGTATCGCGTGCCGGGTCGAAGGAGAGCGTCAGCAGATGCACGCGGTCCTGCAGGCCGCGCTCGCGCAATTGCTGCTGCAGCCAGGCCTGCCCCGACGCGCTGGTGCGGCAGATTGCCAGGCATCGGGTATAGACGAAAGTCACCAGCGTGACGGGCCTGTCGCGCTTGCCAGCGCCCTCGCCCTGCGGCATGGGGCCGCCAAAAGCGAGCTGCCGGCCCGCCTGGTCGAACAAGGCCAGCGCCGGCAGCACGCGCGGGGCGCGCGCCAGGTCCAGGCGCCGGGCGCCATCGGCGCTGACCGTGCGCAAGCCGCGCGTCGTGGCGAACACCGCCGCACCGGCCAACACCAGCACGAGCGCAACCATCGCCAGCGTCTTGCTCCACGCACGCGTCATGGCTTGGGGACACCTCCCGTGGCCATGAATGCCTGCAGCGCGTCGCCGCCGTGCCAGGGCGCCTTTTGCGCGACGGAAGCCGCGCGCGCCGCCGCGATCTGCGCGGCCTCGACCGGCGCAGCGCCATTGCCCCACTGGCTGCGGATATGCGTGGCCAGCGCCGCGATCTCCTGGTCGGAAAACTGCTCGCCAAAGGCCGGCATGGCGCCGTTGTAGGTGGTGCCGAGCACCTCCAGCGGGCCGGTCATGCCATGCAGCAGGATCTGCGCGAGGCGGTCCGGATCGTCGTTGACCCAGGGGGAGCCTGCCAGCGGCGGGAACACGGCGGGAATGCCTTGCCCGCTGGCCTGGTGGCAAGCCTGGCAATTGGCGGCGAACAATAGCTTGCCGTCGGCGACGCGGCCCTGCCCGGCCGGCGCTGCCAGCGCGGCCAGGTCGCGCCGGTCGCCCAGCGCGGCGCTGCCGTCGGCGCGCTCGATCAGGATGTAGCTGATGGCCCAGACCAGCAGGCCGCACACCAGCGCCAGCACGATCTTGGGCACCGGGTTGTGCTGCTCAACGGGATCGGCGTTCTCTGTCTTATGGGCTTGCGAGCGGGTCATCGTGGCTGGCTTGCGCACCGGGCGCGCGTGGCGCCGGCGGGCTGGAGGTGGATTGAGAAGAAGCGATCGCACCGAACGGGTTGGACGGCGCGCTCGAAACGGATGCCAGCGTGGCGCGCTGCGGCGGCTGGCTGGTTGCGCCCGCCGCTGCGGCCTGCTCCACCACCGGGTAGGTGTGGCGCAGGCCAATCAGGTAGGCGACCAGGTCCAGCGCCTGGGGCGTGGCCACCACCACCTTGCCCGGCTGCACCGTGCCGCCGGGCAGCGCGACCACCTTGTCGCTCTTGCCAACGGCGCCTTCCGGCTTGAGCTCGAACAGGAACGGATAGCCCGGCATGATGCTGTCCGCCACGTAGGCGCGCGGCTGGTAGAGATGGCCCAGGTGCCAGTCGGCGCTCGGCTGGCGCACGCCGATATTGAACAGGTCGGGGCCGGTGCGCATGGTGCCAAGCAAAGGCGGGCTGTCATAGTGGTAGTCCGCCGCCACGGACGGGCGGCCCCAGCCACGCGCGCCGTCGGCGCGGCCCGCGCCGGTGGAGCTGGGCTGCTGCGTATGGCAGGCGATGCAGCCGTTGGCGAGATAGACCTCGCGCCCGCGCAGCTGCTCGCTGGTGTAGGGAGCGAGCGCCGCCGGCGCGGGCACATCCTTGAGCTGCAGGAAGGGCACCACGATCATGGCCGAGGTGGCGAGCGAGAGCGTGACCATGGCCCCGCCCACAAGTTTGAGTTCGTTTTCCATGTTCAGGCAGCCGCTTGGGAAACCATGCGATCGGTCTGCGCCAGCGCCGAAGGACGCAAGACCATCAAGGCAAAGTGAAAGGCAAAGACCAGATGGCCGAGCGTCATCAGCGCGCCGCCCAGCGAGCGCCCCTGCAGCCAAGGCAGCGTGACCGTCACCGATTCCATGAAGGGACGTGCCGGGTCCAGCAGCGCCAGGCCCTGCAGCACGCCGCCGATGCTCAGCGTGATGAGGTAGGTGGAGAAGCCCGCCACCACCAGCCAGAAATGCAGCGAGATCAGCGCGGGCCGGGGCCACGGCGCGTCGACGATGCGCGGCAGCGCGAAGTAGATGCCGCCGAAGATCACCATCGACACGAAGCCGTACATGCCCAGGTGCGCGTGCGCCACCGTGAAATGCGTGAAGTGCGTCACCGCGTTGAGCGAGCGCAGCGCCTCGAACGAGCCCTGCACCGACGCCAGCGTGTACATGATGGCGCCGAACACGATGAAGCGCAGCGTGGCCGAGTGGCGCAGCGCGCCAAAATTGCCCTTGAGCGTCAGGTGCTGGTTCACCGAGAACGCGGTCACCGGGATGATCATCATCACGCTCTGCACGATCGACAGCGTGATCAGCCACGGCGGAATCGGGCCGCCGATCAGGTGGTGCGCGCCGACCTGGCCGTAGAAGAACGCCAGCGTCCAGAAGCCCAGCAGCGACAGGTTATACGAGCGCACCGGCCGCCCGATCACCTTGGGCAGGAAGTAATAGACCGAGGCGAGCGACAGCGGCGTATAGAACAGGCCCAGCACGTTGTGCCCGAACCACCAGTTCATGGTGGCCTGTTCCACGCCGAAATGCACGCCCGGGATCTTGGCCACGACGTACAGCACCGGGAACCAGAACAGGGCCGCGCCGATGTACCAGACCGACACGTACAGATGATGTACGCGGCGCTTTTGCAGCATGAATGCCAGCGGCAGGCCGATCATCATCCCGCCCAGCGCGAACAGCAGGCCCACCTGCCAGGGGATCTCCAGCCACTCCAGGCCGGCGTTGATGCCCACGGCAATGCTGCCGAGCCCCGCCACCAGCCCCGCATTCCAGACCAGCGCGCCGATCATGGCAAAGCGCCCGCCCAGCAGCGGCGTGCGCAGCAGGCGAGGCAGCATCCACAGCGTCAGCCCGAGCAGCCCCATCGGCGCCCAGCCGTACGCCACCGCGTTCAGGTGCAGCGTGCGCAAGCGGCCGAAGGAAAGCCACGCCTGCCCGGTCAGCAGGTCGGGCATATGCAGCTTGAGCGAACTAAGCAGGCCGGCGGCGGACGCCACCACCAGCCAGGCCACGGCACAACTCAGCATCAGCAGGGCCGGCAGGGCGCTGGAGCGATCGGCCTCATGCCGCGCCGCCAGCTCCGCCTCGAGATCGGCGCGCGCGGCGGCGGTCGCGGCAGGCGCCTCCCGGCTGGACGCGGCGCCCACCCAGAGCGCCTGGCGCTGCGCCGCATCGCTCGACGGCTCCTCGGGCTGGCCGACCTCGCCGGGCGCAAAGATGGTGCGCGCACCGGCGGCTTCGAGATCGAACAAACCCTTGCGCAACGACCAGATGAAAGCAAACAGGCCACCAACCGACAGCAGGAAGGTAGCTAACAACAGACTCGTGGGATCCATGGATTTCCTTGCACTTCCCATGACGGCGCCGTGGCGGCCGCGGCTTAGAGGCCATTTCAAAACGATTCTGGCGTCGTTGCGCGGCCTTGCCGTACCACTTGTACTGCCTGCGGCCGCGCGCCTAGCCAGAACCGCTTCGCTTCATTTTGAAACAGCCTCTTAAGGACAGCGCTGAATGCTAAGGAGACAAGGCCGGCCCGAACAGGATCAGATCGGATCGATACAACCGGATCAGAGGGATTCCGGCGTGACATGTTGCCGCAGCAAATCTGCCACATTGGAATATCCCCATGCGCTGTGTCGTGCATCGCGCCGATACGATACAGTTGCCGGAAATCGGACATACGCCAAACAGTGGATCGCCAATGCCGCCCAGCAAGCCAGACACCCCCCAGCTAAAAGACGGGGAAGCCACGCCCGGCACGCTCTACGAAACGCTGGCCGACGATATCGCGCACTCGATCCAGGCCGGCACGCTGCGGCCCGGCGACCGCCTGCCCTCCGTGCGCCAGGCCAGCGCCAGCCGCGGGCTCAGCCCCTCCACGGTGTTCCAGGCTTACTACCTGCTGGAAGCGCGCGGGCTGATCATCGCGCGCCAGCGCTCGGGCTACTTCGTGGCCAGCACCAGCCGCGTGCTGCCGCCCGAGCCCGAGGCCGCGTCGCAACCGGCGGACGAATCCACCACGCTGAATGTCAGCGAACTGGTCTTCGACGTGCTGGCGTCGGCCAAGCAGCGGGAGCTGGTGCCACTCGGCTCCGCGTTTCCCAGTCCGCTGCTGTTTCCGCTACCGCGCCTCGCCAAGTCCATGGCGGCAGTCGTCCAGCAACTGGACCCTTGGAGTTCGGTGGACGACATGACGCCGGGCAACGCCGGCCTGCGCCGCCAGATTGCCCTGCGCTACCTGATCGACGGGCTTACCGTGCACACCGACGAGATCGTCATCACCAACGGCGCGCTGGAGGCGCTGAACCTGTGCCTGGCGGCCGTCACGCGCCCGGGTGACGCGGTCATCATCGAGTCGCCCACCTTCTACGGCGCGCTGCAGGCGCTGGAGCGCCACGGGCTGCGCGCCATCGAGGTGCCCACGCATCCGCGCGAAGGCATCGAGCTCGACGCCCTCGCCCGCGCGCTGGAACGCCACCGCCCGAGCGCGTGCTGGCTGATGACCAATTTCCAGAACCCGCTGGGCAGCCTGATGCCCGACGACAAGAAGCGCGAACTGGTGCGGTTGCTGGCGCGCTTCGAAGTGCCGCTGATCGAGGACGACGTCTACGGCGAGCTGTACTTCGGCAACAAGCGCCCCACCCCGGCCAAGGCGTTCGACACGCAGGGGCTGGTGATGCACTGCGGGTCCTTCTCCAAATGCCTGGCGCCGGGCTACCGGATCGGCTGGGCCGCGCCCGGACGCTTCGCGCGCGAAGTGGCGCGCGCCAAGCTCACCAGCACGCTGACAGTGGCGGCGCCAACGCAAGCCGCTATCCTTCACTACCTGGAGAAGGGCGGCTACGACCGGCACCTGCGGCAGTTGCGCCAGGCGCTGATGCAGCGGCAGGACGCCTTCGCGCAGGCCATCGCGCGGCACTTCCCGCCGGGCACGCGGGCCACGCGGCCGGCCGGCGGTTACTTCCTGTGGATCGAGATGCCGGCCGGCACCGACAGCCTTGCACTGCACCGCTATGCGCTCTCGCATGGCATCAGCATCGCGCCCGGCCCGATTTTTTCCGCGCATGGCGGCTTCCGGCATTGCTTGCGCATCAACTGCGGCCACGACTTCGACGACCGGACCGACGCCGCGCTCGCCACGCTAGGCCGGCTGGCCAGGCTGACTATGCAGTAAAGGCCGCGCCGCACCTGCCTTACAATGCGCGGCCCAATGGAGAACACAAAATGGAATCCCGCCTGACCGAACTAGAAATCAAGGTCGCCTTCCAGGACGACCTGCTCGACACGCTCAATCTCGCCGTGGCACGCCAGCAGCGGCAGATCGACCTGCTGCAGGAACAGCTCCAGGCGCTTTACCAGCAAATGCGCTCCAGCGGCACGGGCGGCGGCGAAAACGGCCCCCAGCACGAACTCCCGCCGCACTATTGATAGTGCGCATGGCCGGCGGCCAGACTGGACAATTGAACAAAGCCGGCGCAGGCGCGGTCAGAAGGGATAACGCGCAAGACGCCAACCTGGAGGCACCGCAGCATGCCGACGACGCAACGCCGCACCCGGCCCCGCAAATCCCTGACAACACGCAAAGCCGCCGCCGGCGCGCTTGCCATGCTGGTCGCCGCCAGCGCCTGGGCCGGCTATAACGTCTGGACCGGCGACTACACATTCTCCCGCCAGGAATTGCAGGACGCCGTCGACAAACGTTTCCCGGCAAGGCTGCGCTACGCCCAGGTGCTCGACGTCCAGCTGACGCATCCGCGCCTGCTGCTCGACGAAGCCAACAACCGCGTGACCACGCAGATGGATGCACAGGTCAGCAACACCTTGCTGCCCGCGCCACCGATCAACGGCACGCTTTCGCTGAGCAGCGGGCTCAGGTACGACCCGGCCAAACGCGCCGTGCTGCTCGACAATCCTTCCGTCGAACGCGTCCAGGTTGCCGGCATGCCGGCGCAATATGGCGAGCAACTGAACGCCATCGGCGCCGTCGTGGCGCAGCAACTGCTGCGCGATTACCCGCTCTACACGTTCAAGCCGGAAGAATTGCACGTTGCCGGCAAAGACGTCGAGCCGGGCGCCATTACCGTGCTGGCCGACGGCATCAAAGTCCAGGTCAATACGCGTTAAACGCAATACGTACCCCCTATTCGTATCCAATGCCGATGCCGTCGCCGTGCAAAACATGTTGTATCCGCGCACGCATTCATACCAGAAATTTGCGCAGTTAATTCACGCCGCGCGAGCAATGTCGCTCGACCGGTTATACTCCGCGCTCCACAACTAACGGGTAAATACAAATGGCCGTAGCAAAGAAAGTCGCAACCAGCGCAGCAGCAAAGACCAAGCCGGCAGCCGCCAAGAAGGCAGCAGTTCCCGCGAAGAAGGCCAGCGTGCTGGCTCGCGAACTGGCCGCTGCAAAGAAGGGCCTGCTGAAGCTGCGCGCTGATGCAAAGAAGGCGATCGAAACTGCTAAGCGCGAAATCAAGGTCGCAGCTGAAGCCGCCAAGAAGGCCGTGCTGGCTGAGAAGCAAGCCGCCAAGGAAAAGCTGGCTGCACAAAAGGCCAAGGCCAAGCCGGCTGCGAAGAAGCCGGTGGTGAAGGCTGCCGTGGCAAAGAAGGCCGCAAAGCCGGCCGCCGCCAAGAAGGCAGCAGCTCCCAAGGCAGCAGCACCGAAGGCCGCAGCCCCGAAGGCAGCTGCTCCGAAGGCAGCAGCACCGAAGAAGGCCGTCGTGAAGGCAGCCCGCAAGCCGGCAGCACCGAAGAAGGCCGTGGCCGTCAAGGTCGAGGCAGAAGCGCCTGTCGCCGCGAAGTAAATCGCGCAAGGGCCAGCGCGGCAGGCGGCCCGGACATGCGCGCGGTAATCCGCGCCGTGCTCCGGTCCCCGCCGCGCACCACTTTTGTGCGAACTGGCTGGCGCTCTGCAGGGCCAGCCAGACAGATCCAGACAATATCCCCGGTTATTCAAGACGCCCTGGCCGATCGGCATTTCCCGATTAGCGCCGCCCGGCTTCGCCTGTCATTTCCCACATTTTCCGCATTTCCACGTTCCACGCATTGCCCGCCAGGACGTTCGCCGCGTCTTAAGCCAACGCTTAACGCTACATGCGCAAAGACAATGCGGCGAAGACTTAGCCCCACTCCGCGCCAGCCCTCAATCGCGCTTTGTCGAATTTCGGCCACGCATTGCACGCGGCCCAATCCGCTTGCGTTCGGCGATGAAGTTCCTATTTTCGGAATACCAGGCTGAAATTATTGGCCGGCATCGGGATTGGCTCGTCCATGCGAAAGCCCTCGGCCTCGCCCAGCGCCGCCACATCTTCCGTATTGCGCACGCCCCAATCGGCGTTCGCGCTGCGCAACTGCGCATCAAAGGCGGCATTGCTCGGCGCGGTATGTTCGCCGTTGCGCCGATACGGGCCATACAGGTAGAGCACGCCGCCGGCTGGCAGCAAACGCCCGGCCCCGGCGAACAGCGCCTCGGCCGCAGACCATGGCGCGATGTGGATCATGTTGATGCAGACCACCGCCTGCGCCGCCTCGATGCCCCAGGGCTGCTGGCGCACGTCCAGCACCAGCGGCGCGAGCACATTGGCCAGCCCGGCATGCTCGGCCCAGCCCGCGATCGACTCGCGCGCCGCAGCGTCGGGGTCGCTCGGCTGCCAGGTCAGCCCCGCCAGCGCGGCGGAGAAATATGCGGCGTGCTGACCGGTGCCACTGGCGATTTCCAGCACCAGGCCGCTCTGCGGCAAGACCCGCCGCAGCACGGCCAGGATGGCGTCGCGGTTGCGGTCGGTGGCCGGCGCCATGCGGCGCGCGTCGTGTTGGCCGTCTTGGTTCGGCATCTTTTTGCTCCTGTTGGGCTGTGGGTCTGGGCATGGGTCTGGGCCGCGGTGGCGCGTTGGCCCGGCGACCGCTCAATACCGCAAGCGTAGCAGGCATGACCGGTCCCGCGCCCATGTTGCCTCAGCCAATCCGCGCCGGTGGCCCGAAACGTTCCCGGTATTCGCCTGGGGTGACGCCGATGCGCTTGAGAAAGGCACGATGCAAAGCGTCCACACTACCAAAGCCCGCGCGCTCGGCGATACGCTCCAGCCGCCAATCCGAGCCCTCCAGCAGGGCTTTGGCACGCTCCACGCGCGCGCACTCGACGAAGCGGGCAGGCGGCTCGCCGGTCTCCCTGGCGAATGCACGCGCGAAGGTGCGCTCGCTCATGCCTGCGCGGGCGGCCAGCACCGGCCCTCTCAGGTCGCCCCTTGGGTCGTCGATAATGGCGGCCAGCAATGCGCGCAACCTGGGCGTGGCACTGCACTGCAGGCGCAGGCCGGTACTGAACTGCGACTGCCCGCCGGGGCGCCGCAGGAACAGCACCAGCTCGCGCGCGACCGCCAGCGCCACCTCGGGACCGCAATCGGCCTCGACCAGCGAGAGGCACAGGTCAATGCCGGTGGAAACGCCGGCCGATGTATAGAAGGGGGGATCGGCGACGAAGATCGCGTCCGGCTCCACCTGAATCGCGGGGCGCAATGTCTTCAGCAAGCCACAAGCGTTCCAGTGCGTGGTGGCACGGCGCCCGTCGAGCAAGCCGGCCGCGGCTAGAACAAACGCCCCCGTGCAAACGCTGGCGATTCGACGCGTACGCCGGGCGCGCGCCTGCAACCAGGCTAGCAGGTCCGGGTCTGTGGCGGCGCGGCGCAGGCTCTCCTCGCCGCCGCCACCGACCACCAGCGTGTCGATGCGCTCCGGCAAGTCGGCAAGCGCAACCGCGCCGGCCAGGCGCAGGCCGGCATGTGTCCCAAGCTCGCCACCGGCTTGCGTGGCGAGCCTGACCTCATAGGGCTTGCGGCGGCCCGCGGGGCTATGCAAGTTCGCCACCGCGAAGACCTCCATCGGCCCCACGACGTCGAGCGACTGCACGCCCTCGAAGCCGAGCACTACCACCTTTCGTGTTGTTTGCTGTAGATAAGCCATGGCAAAGAATGCGGTAATTCTGTCCTTTTTGCCAGTCCCGGCGGAGGGTAAATTCGATCCATGTGCATCTGGTACGAAACGCACCAACCGAGGACACCATGCAGTACGCCATCATGACCCGCCTTGCCGCGCTCGCGCTGTGCACTTGCTCGCTGTGCGGCTGCCTCAAGCCCGCCGCGCAAAACCCCGCTTCGACTGAACCCGAAGAAGCACGCCACGCCGCATCCGCGGCGTCTACCGGCGTGCCGGCGACGCTCACGCTGCCCGCGCCGAAGGCCGGCCACGCGCGACCGCTGGTAGCCATACTGGCCGACAACGCCGGCACCGAAGTCACCGATTTCGTGATTCCGGTTGGCGTGCTGCGAGAGGCAGGCGTGGCTGACGTGCATGCAGTATCGACCGGCCCCGGCACCGTCACCTTGATGCCGGCCCTGCGCGTGCGGGCCGACCTGACAGTGGCGGCCTTCGACGCCGCCTTTCCTGAAGGCGCCGATATCGTGATCGTGCCGGCGATGCATCATGAGGACACGCCGGCCACGCTAGCGTGGCTGCGCGCGCAGGCAGGACGGGGAGCGATCATCGTGGCGGTCTGCGAAGGCGCGCGCGTGGTCGCGAGCGCCGGACTGCTCGATGGCCGCTCGGCCACGACACATTGGTATGCGATGAGCCGTGTCGCCGCAAAATTTCCAGCCACCCACTGGGTGGGCAACAGGCGCTATCTGGCCGATGGCAACGTTGTCACCTCGAGCGGCGTGACTGCCTCGCTGCCGCTGTCGCTAGCGTTGGTCGAAGCGATTGCCGGCCAACAAGTGGCGGCGGCAACCGCAGCGCGCCTCGGCGTGACGGAGTGGAGCCCACGTCACGATTCAGCCCCCTTCAAGCTAGGCGCCGCGAGCATCGGCATCGCACTCTCGAACCGCCTCGCCTGGTGGCGGCACGAGGCCATCGGTATCGCCGTGGCAGCGGGCTTTGACGAGATCGCGCTGGCGCTGCAGGCAGATGCCTGGTCACGGACCTATCGCTCCGCGGCGCTGACACTTGGCACGGCGGCAATGCTGCGCTCGCGCCACGGACTCTGGCTTGAGGCTGACACCATCACCACGCGCGCGGACGACAAGCCAACAACCAGCCGCCATGACTTGCCGCCATACGCTGGTTTGCCGGCGGCGGCGCTGGATGCTGCCTTGGCCGGAATCCAGGACCGCTACGGCCACGCCACCGCGCAATTCGTCGCCCTGCAACTGGAGTATCCCCGCCCGCGCTAGCCAGCTCCCGCGCGAATGAAAAAAAAGGCCCCCGATGACAAAGTCATCGGGGGCCCAACAAAGCGCCGGGGTAACAGCTGTCCCGCGCTTACGCCTTAGTGGTCTTGACGCTCGTGGTATCGGCCGTCAGGTACCCGACGGCGGCGCCAAAGCGGTCCTTGTAGTTGGCGCGCACCAGCGGATCCAGCGTAGCCTGGACCTTGGCGTGCAGGCCGCTCCAGTCGCCCGCGTGCTGGAAGTTGTTCATGATGTAGGTCCAGCCGTTGAGCTCGTCCACCGCATGCAGGCCGGTGGATTCCGCGCCAGCCGGGGTCGAGAGCACGCGCGACAGCCTCTTGGTGTCTACGTTGTAGGCCCACAGGAAGTTGTTGACGTGCTGGCCGCTGTCCTCGCCGATGAACAGGGTGCGCAGCTTTTCCGAGAATTTGAGGTTGTCCGGGTTGGCGATCTGGTCCGGATCGGCGGTGTTGCCGAGTGCGTCCGCGCTGATGTCCTTGCCCACGATCAGCGCCTTGGTATGCACCGGCACCCATTCGCTGTTGATGGCGGCGCCGCCCAGATCCTTCTGGCCGCCGGCAAGATTGTGCTGCATCACGCCGCCGGCGTTGAGCGGCGCGGGGATCGTGATGTTGCTCTGTGCGTTCCAGCCCTTGGCGTTGTTGACGACCATCGAGTCGATCATGTTCTGCAGCGCGGAGTAGGCCACCTTGTCCTTGATATTGACGGTGGTGCCTTCCATCTTGGTGAAGCCCATGCTGCCGCCCTTGAGGTAGGCGTAGCGATGGGTTTCCAGGAAGGCCGCGGCCTTCTCCTTGCCCGGGTTGACCTTGATCCAGTTGGCGGTGCCGCCAACGAAGATCTTGGTGAAAGTGGGGTCCGAGGGGTCGACCGTGCGCACGTCCATGATGTCGGTGGGCAGGTTGGACTTGGCCATGGCCTCGACTTCGGCGCTGGTGGCGTGTCCCAGGTTGACCCACGTCAGGTCGGCACCGGGGGCGGCCGGGTCGATGGAGAAGCCCGCACCCACCTTGGCCACGTACAGCGTGCCGGCGGACAGGTCCTTCTCCTTGTCGGCCACGAACATGAACAGGCCGCTGTTGGTGGCGTCGTCGCCCATCAGCACCGTGCGGTTGTCCGGCATCACATGCACCAGCTCGTGCGAGATGCGGCCCATGCAGAAGTGCTTCTTGATGCTGGCGGTGCCGTCGGCATTGACCGTGACTTCAGGCATGTGGCCATAGAAGTACGGGTTGGCCACGACGCTTGCGGTGCCGAGCAGGTTCTTGCTGAACGCCAGGAACTGCGCGTTGGTGCTGGCCGTGAAGGCGTCCGGCTCGTACTCCTCGCTCGACAGGTGGGTGTTCCACGGCGACAGGCTGGCGCCGCAGGTAATCCACAGGCCATTGACCGACGAAGTATCGACGTTGTGGTACTTGACCAGCGTCAGCTTGCCGGTGGCGGGGTCCTGGTCCAGCGTCAGCACGCCGATCGGGGACGGCAGGCGGCCGTAGGCGCTCGCGCCGGCCTGGTCACGCGTGGTGTACTCGAACTGGACCACGGCGAAGACCGTGTTGCCCTTCACGCCGGCCACCTTGGCGCCGTCGATCTTGAGCAGCGAGGTGCCGTCGGGCGAATCGGAGTAGAACTGGCGTTCCTTGCCGGCCACCGATTTGTCGATGATCGGCTGGTTGTTGATGTCGAAGTAGCCGCCGGCGAGGATGCTGCCGCCCTTGCCATCCGGGACCATGTCGCCGGTGATGAAGAAGGGCTGGTAGGCCAGCTTGTAGGTTTGGCTGCTGCCGTCGCTGAACGATACCTTCAGGCTGGAACCCACCGTGGTGGTAGCCATCGCGGCCGCGTTCGTCAGCGCGGGCGCGGCCATGCCGGTGAATTCGGCGGTCGTAAACGTAGCGCCGGCAGGCGTGACGGGCGTCGGCGCCGGAGCCGTTGCGGCTACTGCGTCGCCATCGCCACCGCAACCGACCAGAAAGGCGGTAGCGCCAAGGCCCAGCGGCAGCATGGGGGCGCCAGCCAGGAATTTAAGCGCCTTGCGGCGGGATGCGTCCGGTTTGTCGAGCATTCTTCTTTCCCGTTTCGTTATGTGAAGGATTAGGCGGCGCGCCATGCGCGCTGCCATGCAGCGCGCTCGTGGGGACAACCGCGCGGCGTTCAGGCCGATGCGTATCCTATGAATGATTTGTTACAGCTTGTTTAAACTGACTGAACTTGCAGACATCCAGGAGGCCTCTCGCACAATCCGGGCGGCCGGGCCGGCTGCGGTACACTGGCGCAGGCCCCAATCCGGTGCCCCGATTCCTTTAGCTTTCAGCCCGCCGGCGCCGCGCATCGCGCGCCGTGACGCGGCCCAACCCGTGCCGACCTACACCCTCGCTTCTCCCGTCCAGTCAGACCTGGAAATCCGCAAGAGCCGCTTCATCGGTTTTGCACTGCCCGTGCCCGACCGCGCCGCGGCCATGGCCGAAGTGGCGCGCCTGCGCGCCGACCACGCCACCGCCACCCATGTCTGCTGGGCGCTGCTCGCGGGGGGCCAGTCGGGCATGTCTGACGACGGCGAGCCATCCGGCACCGCCGGCCGGCCCATGCTGGAAGTGCTGCGCCACCATGAGCTGGAAGGCGTGCTGGCGGCCGTGGTGCGTTATTACGGCGGCGTCAAGCTGGGGGCGGGCGGGCTGGTACGCGCCTATACGGACGCGATTGCGGTGGCGCTCAAGGATGCGCAGCGCATCGAGCGCATCGCCTATGCGGAGCTGGTTGTGGAGGTGGACTACGCCGACGAAGCCCGCGTGCGCCGCTGGATCGAGCAGGAGAGCCACGAGCTGGCGCATGCCGAACACAGTGCTGCCGCCCGGCTGACCATTCGGCTGCCGGCCAGCCTGCTGGCACCGGCCCGGGCCGCGCTGCGCGACGCCACCCATGGCCGTGCGCGCTTTCCCGAAGCGGACGAGGGGCAAGCGCAGTCATGAGCCGCGACATCACCGCAGCCCCGGTGGTCCCGGCAGCGTTTGTCGCCCGCCTGGAGCCGCAGGGCAGCACCTTTCCCGCCCTGCCCACGCAGACGCTGCTCGAAGCCGCGTTGCAGGCCGGCCTGAAATTCCCCAGTTCCTGCCGCAACGGCACCTGCCGCACCTGCCTGTGCCGGCTGGCCGCCGGGCGGATCGGCTACCGCATCGAGTGGCCGGGCGTGAGCTACGACGAGCGCGACGAGGGGTTCATCCTGCCGTGCGTGGCGTACCCCGAGAGCGACGTGGTGATAGAAGCGCCGCAATTGCCCTAGCCAGGCACAGGCGTCAGGCGGCCACCTTGCGCACCCGCCTTGGCGCGGCACGCTGGCGCGCCGCCAGGCACTGCATGAAGAACTGCCACGCGATCCGCAGTGCATCCGGGCCGGACGGATCGGCAAAGGCCTGGCTGGACGGGCCGCCGCTCCACGCGTGCCCCAGCCCTTCGATGCGCACCAGCCGGATGTAGGGCTCGCCCTCGCTCGACCAGGGAAAGATGCTGTAGGCACGGCGCTGCCCACGCTGGACCCGGCGCGGCTTGGCCAGCACGGGCGGCTGCGGCAACAGTTGCTGCCAGAGGGCAGCGCTGGCCAGCGCGTTATCGAAGTGCACCACATGATCGGCATCGCCGTGCAGCAGCAACAACGGCGGCGGGCGGCGCCCCGCTAGTTGAAACCGCGCCGCGTCCACATCCGGCTGGCCCTTGCCGTGCATCACGCGCGCCGCCTGCGCGGCGTTGGACGCGCTGAGCGGCACCGCCCCGGAATGCGAGCCGACCGCGACAAAACGGTCCGGGTAGCGCAGCCCCAGTATCACCGCCATGGCCCCGCCCGCCGACAAGCCGAGCGCGAAGACGCGTTCGCGCCGAACCGGCTGCTGCTGGCAGACATGCTCGACGATTGACATCAACAGGCTGGCCTCTGCCACCACGCGCGCCGCGGAGCGGAACCAGTTCCAGCAGCGCTGGGCGTTGGCCTGCGACGATTGCTCCGGCATCAGCACCACGCAGCCCGCGCTGCGCGCCAGCGTAGCCGCGCGGGTGCAAGCGGCAAAGCTGGCCGTGTCCTGGCCACAGCCGTGCAGCAACACCAGCAAGGGCGCGGGACGCGACGCGCTCACGCCCGGTGGGATAAACAGCCGGTAACGGCGCTGCACGAGCGGCCCCAGCCCCCAGCTGCCTTCCTCCCAGCGTCCGCCGCCACGGCTGACCGGCGTTGGCACCGGCGAGGCAACGCCGGTCAGCACGCGCTGCGCCGCCTTGCTCATCGCCTCGCCCTGCCTGACCGCTGAACGGATCGCGGACTTCGTGACCGTGCGCTGCGCACGCCGGACATTGCGGGTGGCGATCTTGCTCAGGGTATTCCAGAGCTTGGTGCCGCTGCGATTGCGTCGTGTCATCGGCGATATGCCATTGGCGGCATCTCCAGCGCGGGGTTGCGGGAATGCGCGGCCTGCGGTGCGCATCCGGCTTGGATGCGCAGTGTTTCGCCGCGGCGCAGCAGCCAGTATGCCGCGCGCAAGGACGTGCTGTCAGCCCGATTGCGTGCAAACCGCGCCACGTGGGCGCATTCCTACAGCACGACGCGGCACGCATCCGGCAGCGGCACCGGCGCGTCGCGCGCAACCCCGAGAGAATGCGCCTTCGCCTCCATCCCGATCAGAACAACCCGCGCAGCGCCAGCTCGGCCCCGAGCAGCAGCAGCCCGCAAAAAAACAGCTTGCGAAAACGCGCCGCGCTGATGCGATGGCGCAGCCACTGGCCGATGAACATGCCGGCCAGCGCCGGCACCAGCGCCAGCAGCGACGCCCCCAGCACCGGCGTGTGCAACAGCGCGCCATGCATCGCCAGGCTCACCGCGAGCGCGATGGTGGACACCGTGAACGACAAGCCAAGCGCCTGCACCAGCGTCTCGCGCTCCAGGCCCAGCCCCTGGATATACGGCACCGCCGGAATCACGAACACGCCCGTGACCGCCGTGATCGCACCGGTGACCACACCGATCAGCGGCGCCAGCCAGCCCTCGGCGGCCGGCGGCACCTTGGGGTGGAAAGCCACCAGCCCCAGCACCGCGTACAGCACCAGCGCCGCGCCCAGCCATGCGGTGGCATGCACCATCAGGCTGGGCGGCAGCAGCGCGGCGGCCAGCCACGTGCCCACGCAGATCGCGGCCAGCAAGGGCCACATCCGCCGCGCCAGCTCCCCAAGCCGCGGCCCGGTGTAGAGCTGAACGACGTTGGTTACCATGGAAGGCGCGACCAGCAGCGCGGCGGCCTGCGCAGGCGGCATCGCCAGGCCCAACAGCCCTACCGCCACGGTAGGCAGCCCAAGCCCCACCACGCCCTTGACCAGGCCGGCAAGCAAGAAGGTAAAGCCGATCAGCGTGGCCTGCCCATTCAGGAAAGTCGACTCCATGCCGCCCTCACCGGGCCGGCGACGCGGGCGCCGCAATGGGTGCGTGCACGGCGCGGCTGTCCGCCGGCGCCTCGTCGCGTTCTTTCAGGCCGTAGTCGCGCAGCACATGCGCCACGCGCAGCCGATAGCCCGCGAACACGCCGCCCCGCCCGGCCGACTGCGCCAGCCGGTGCTCCTCGGTATTGCGCCACGCCATGACCGCGGCCTCGTCGCGGAAGAAAGACAGCGACAGCAGCTTGCCCGGATTGGTCAGGCTCTGGAAGCGCTCCACCGAGATAAAGCCGTCGATGGCCTCCAGCGTGGGCCGCAGTTGCGCGGCGATCTGCATGTAAGTGTCCTTGCGGCCCTCGGCCGGTTCGACTTCGAAGATGACTGCGATCATGGTGGGGTCCTATTGATTTGACTTGCTTCACAGAAAATGCGGAATGCGCGCGTTGACCGAGGGCCGATAGCGGAATGCGCGCGCCAGCGGCGCCGGATCCGCACCGCGCGCCAGCAGCGCGGCCACCACGGCCTGCGCCACCGTGGACGCCAGCGCGTCGCCGGGGCAGGCGTGGTGGCCGCGCCCGAAGGTCCAGGGCGCAGGCGTCGCCGCCTCACTCTGTTCGAGCGAGGCGGCCGCCAGCACGACCAGCACCGTATCGCCCGCCATCAGTTGCGCACCGCACAGGCGGACATCGGCGGCCAGGAAGCGCCGGGTGTTCTGCACCGGCGGATCCTCCCGCAGCACGCGTGCGGCCACGCAGTCCAACGCGGGCAGCTCTCGCCCATGGGACGTATCCCGGCCCAGGCGCAGCAGCATGTTGCCGACCAGGCCGGCGGTGGCCTCGCATGCCTGGATCAGCAGGCCGATCGCATTGGTTGCGATGATCTCCGGCGCCACGCCGGCGGCAAGCGCTTCCTGCACCAGTGCGTCCAGCGGCGGCGCGGATGACAGGCTCGTGCGCATCCAGGCCTGGAGCCATGTGGCGGCCTCGCTCCCTGCGGCAATCTCCTGCGCTGTCGCCAGCGGCGACATGGCCCGCGCGAAGGCTGCCACCTGGCCCGCTACGCCGGGCTTGCCGGCCACCGGCAGTCCAAGTGCATCAGCCACCGT
Source organism: Cupriavidus sp. GW822-FHT02D05 (assembly GCF_058802485.1). Lineage (NCBI taxonomy): Bacteria > Pseudomonadati > Pseudomonadota > Betaproteobacteria > Burkholderiales > Burkholderiaceae > Cupriavidus > Cupriavidus sp. GW822-FHT02D05. Next base: position 41,421 of record NZ_JBXAOE010000016.1, read on the forward strand.
CAGCACCGGCAAGGTGAACATCCAGTGGTTCACGGCGGCACCGGGCCGGACGGCGTCGAACGGCAGATCCCGCGCCAGCGCCAATACCCGCGCGCCCATGCCGGCAAACGCCAGGCACGCCATGCGTTTGCGCAGCACGCCCTTGAGTGGCGCATGCCAGTCCCCATCGTTCATGCGGATCAGCCCGCCGAACAGTGCGCCGGCCGGGCTGCCCTCCAGCGCTGGCGGCACGGCTTGCGCGGGCGGCCGCACGCGGCAAGCGGGATGGGTCAGCACGGCCTGCACCTCGGCGGCGCCGGCGGCAACCCATAGCCCGAGCGTTTCATCGCGATAGAACGGCCGCTGCGCGGCAAGGGTGCGGTAATACGGCGCCGGATCGGGGTGCGTCACGGCGCAAAGCGGGTCGGACGGCATCGGCATGGCGGTCGGCAAGGGCATGGGGAGGCGGATCGAGAGCACACAAGCAGTATGCCGTCGCGCGCCGCGCGACGTTTCATGACGATGTGAAATGTGGAATGCGGACAGGGGCAGCAAAGGCGGGGGATGTCACGTCCACCATGCCCGCCATGCGCCCGCGCCAAGCGGTACGGGCGTTTGACAATTCACCCCATCATCGTAAACTGGTTGTCAATTACGAGGACCTTCATGCGAATTCAGAAGAGCGAACAATTAACCAGCATCGTCCTGTCGGTGTTTCAGCTCAACGGCAGGCTCCTGGCCTGGGGCGACAGCTTCGTGGCCCCACTGGGATTGACCAGCGCGCGCTGGCAAATGCTCGGCGCGCTTGCGCTTGCCGGCAAATCACTGACCGCGCCGCAGATCGCGGCCAAGATGGGCGTGACCCGGCAAGGCGCCCTGAAGCAGCTCAATCTGCTTGCCGATGAGGGCTTCATCAAAGCGCGTCCCAACCCCCTGCACAAGCGCTCGCCACTATACGTGCTCACCGAGCGCGGCCAACGCACCTACCGCACGGTGGACCAGCAGTGGCGGGAGCACACGGCCAAGCTTGCCACCGCGTTCAGCGCGGCCGATCTGGAGGCCGCCGCCAGGGTGGTCGAGGGGCTTGCTGCGATGCATGCCGAGGTCGACGCCGAAGTGGACGCCGGCGCATAGCGCACACGCGCCTGGGAAAGCACGATCATAGGGGGGCGACAGCAGCAGGCGCCTGGCATGCTGGTGGCGTCGCGCCTCCTTGCATTCTTCTGCCGAACCCTATATTGACAACTAGTTTCCATTTATGGAAACTAGTTGTCAATACTTGAAAGCAGAAGGAGGAGATCCATGAAACCGATCGTGCATGGCATCGCCGGCAGCGTGGCAATGCTGACCGTAGCCACCTTCTGGATGTCGACGGTCATCTCCGAGGCGTTCTTCGACCACGCTGCCGTGGCGCTGGTCAAGCAATGTGTGGTGTACGGGCTGGTGCTGCTGATTACGGCCATGGCCGCCACCGGCGCGTCCGGCTTTGCCCTCTCCCGGCACAGGCGGGGCCGCATCGTGCACGGCAAGAAGAAACGCATGCCCCTGATCGCCGCGAACGGCCTGCTGATCCTGTTGCCCTGCGCGCTCTTCCTGAGCGCCAAGGCGCAGGCCGGCGAGTTCGACACGTTGTTCTACGTCGTCCAGGCCATCGAACTGGCAATGGGTGCCTTGCAGCTGACCCTGCTTGGCATGAGCTTTCGTGACGGTATGCGGCTGGCGGGCAAGATGAAGCTGAAGGCGCGATGAACCTGCGTTAGCCGCGCCATCTCTCTTGCGTCCTTGCATGAAGACAGGCTAAGGCCTGAGGCCGCCGTTTAGCGAGGAATACCGGAGATCACCTTTCTTTCCACGCACGCGGCTGTGCGATGGCCATTCCGATTCAAAACCCTGGCACGGCCAAAGGCGTCGTCTTTCTGACCCTGGAAGATGAGACCGAACCCATTGATGTCATCGCTTGGCCATCGGTCCTTGAGAGGCAACGCCGTGAAGTACTGACCGCCACGCTCGTCGGCGCATATGGCAAATGGCAAATGGCAAATGGCAAATGGCAGTGTGACGGAGAGGTTCGACATCTCATTGCGCAGCACCTCGTCGACCTATCACCCATGCTGGGCAGTCTGGCTACATGAAGCCGGAATTTCTGCTGAGTTCCTAAGTCAAGGGCACAACGGAGCTATTGCGACCTATGCTCCCATAACTGGCGACACGCGCAGGCCGATGCCGTTCTATCGAATGCCGAGGATGAATGGCTAGAGTTTCGGTTGCAACGAAAGCGTCAAATTCCGTGTTAGTCGTGTCCATGGTATCCGTGGTGCCCGTGGCCCCAATACCCGTATCCACCATAGTACCCGCCATCGTATGGCACCACGACGCAACCACCGGGCAGTGTGGATGCGACAATTAGTAATGCGAGAAAGGCTTTCATGACGCTTCCCTCATCTTGAACAAGCGCGGAGAGGCCAGGCTGGGCCTTCCAGCAAACTGGCGCTCTCCAAAAAGCTCCTGCACTCGAGCTTCGTCGCGCTGGCCTTTGCCTTGGCGACGTACCCCCGTCCGCTCGATGGGAGCAGCTTACTGCTTCTTCGTCTTGTCTACGTTGGCGCTGGTTGCAGCCTTCGCTGCGTCGGCCTGCGCCTCCGGCTTCGGAATATCTACCTTGGCCTTCACCTTGTCGACATCATTCTTTACTTCAACCTTCGCCTTACCACCCTCGGTATTGGCGGCCCCCATCTTGCTCGCCTTGTGGTGGCTGCCCTTGGCGGCGGACTTATTGGCGTCAGCTTTTACATCAGCCTTCTCCTTGCCGGCGCTGGCCTGGGCCTTTGCTACATCGCCCTGCGCGCTGACACCCTTCTTGTCCTTGTCGGCATTTGCCTGCGTGGCGCTCTTCTCCTTGACGACCTTTACCTGGTCTTTCATCGCCCTTGCTTGCGGCTGAGTCGCGGAAGCTGGCACACCAGCCTGAGCGAAAACGGTACCGACGAGGGCTGCAGAGGCGAGAGCAGCGAACAGCTTCTTCATGACGTGAACTCCTGAGGATTTTTGAGCGGCTCGGCAATGCGCCGTGCTTACCGGTAGAAACGGTACTGTCCCGACCCGAGTTGACTCAAAACTCGTGACAATCCGTAAGTTCTGAAACAGGTAAGCCGAAGTCGCGAGCGTGGACGGAAGCGCCTCCACAGCCCAATGGGCACTACAGCCTGTTCGAGAATCACGTTGACCGGAAGCCAGTGCTGAGAGGTAGCCGCTACGCTCCGGCACCTGTCTGCGCCCCATCGTTGGGCGTCATAGTCCCCCCGTTCCTGCGTTGGTTGCATACCCCGGCGAACGGTGGGGCGAGTTCGGCGAGAACACGATTGTCATCAGCAGGTAGCCGGAGCTTGCGTGGAAAAAACCGCACCGCGAGTAGCCTCACAATCGCTTACAAGTCGATTGCATGTTCGATGCTAGGTTTAGCACCATGACTGTCGACGGTGGCGCATGACCATCGCGCTGTTAGCGCCGTTAGCGCTGTTAGGTGACAAAGAAAACAAACATATGCCTTTAGTAATACGCGAGCGTGCCGCAGGCTTCTCCTAGCCTAAGGAAACGCAAATTGGAGTCACTTCATCATGTTGACCGACGTTCACCTACGCTCGGCCTCTCACTCGGACTTGCAGCAAATCGTTGCATTGCTTGAGCGCTGCAGGCTACCTGCCGCAGATGTTGTCGAAATTATCGAGAACTTCCACGTCGCCCTGTCTGATGGCCGCGTCGTTGGCTGCGCAGCGACAGAGCCCCATGGACAGGCCATCCTCTTCCGCTCCGTAGCAGTTGAACCCGCATATCGCGAAAGAGGCATCGCCAGCCGATTGGTTGAGGCGCTCTTGATACGTGCACGCGGCAATGAAGTACGAGACGCCTATCTCCTCTCCACTGCGGCCCCAGCCTATTTCGCGCGTTGGGGATTCTCCCTTATCCCTGCCGAAGAAGCGCCACCGGAAGTCACGGCCTCAAGAGCATTTCGACGTGCTATTCAAACGTCCGCACTCTGCATGCGGTGCGAATTGCGCTAGCGCGGAGACGGCCAGATTGGCGGCCCCGTTACCTCATCCTGCACGATGGCGGCGTGTGTAGCTGCGGCCTCATCGACTTCCGGCACCCCCGCCTTGTTACAGGTCGTAACCCCTGTATTAGTTCACAAGTACCCTCGCGCCCAGTGGCGGTATAGAGTGCCGGTAGAAACGTAAGGAGCATTATCATGCAAAAGGCCTTGGCCATCTGCTTGCTGGCTGCAGGTGCCGCCCTTACCTCCGGCGTCGCTGACGCGCGTGTGGATGTGGGCATTGGGATTGGCCTTCCCGGGCCAGCGTACGTGGTTCCACCGCCTCCCGTTTATTACCCGCCGCCTCCCGTCTACTATGAGCCGGCCCCCGTTTATGTCGAACCGCAGCCGATTATTGTTGCACCCGGCTATTACGGCGATTGGCGCGCTCGTGCGTGGCAAGAGCGGCAGTGGCGAGAAAGGCGTTGGCGCGAGCGTGAGTGGCGCATTCACCATCGGGAGTGGCGTCGCTGGCATGATGGGGAGGAGGATTGAGCCACGCCCAAATGCTCGCCTCGAAAGAGCGAGTTAGCAATCGTCATCCAAGGGACGAGGTTGCATCCATAGAATGGCGACCGCGAATAGCCAGGAGAAATCGGGAATGAAGCGCCGTGCAATCGGTAGGGCCATTGTCGGTACGCTGTTCGTCGTCGTCTCGTCGGCCTTTGCCGCAGCGAATGTCGACATTGGCGTTGACGTTCCTGGTGTTGCACATGCGGAACCCACCCCAGTCTATGTTGCGCCCCGGCCTGTCTATGTTGTTGTTCCAAGCTCGCGATACTCACCCTATAGGGGTGAAAGCGAACAACGGGAGGAATACTGGAGTGAACGGAGGTGGCGCGAACAGGAAGAGCATAGCGACCAAGGCCATCGCAGCCGTGAGGAACGCAGCCAACACGAAAACGAAAGCTGACACTGCTCACCAGACCGAAAAAAAGCCCGCGCGGTATTAGCCAGGCAGGCATAAGAGGTAGTCTTTTTATTTCTTGAAGGACGAACTTGTGCCCGAGATGAACTTGTTGCACTTCTTGTGAATCGAGTTGATTTCCGCCTTTGTGCTCTGGTTCAGCACGACGGCCTTCAAATCCGCTTCCGTTCTGCCGCCGCTAATTTCGTGTTGCGGTCTGGTTCTCGCCCTTCTTGGCTAGCGTCGCACTGTCCACTACCGCCTTCGCCCCCTCGGACTGACACGCTCAAACACAACGGGCTCCATTCCCGTCAAATCTTGGTACAGCTTGAGGCTGACCGAAAGCCGCGTTACATTGCGACTACGCGGTTGCGGCCTCCAGCCTTCGCGCGATAGAGACGCTCGTCAGCGGCGCGCAGAATCGCGTCGATTGTGCTACCGTCGCGCCCGAACTGGGAAACACCGATGCTGACAGTGAGCGTGACCCCGACCTTGCGCCCAATCGCGCTTTCGAACACGGCGCATTCTATGGCTGACCTAATGCGCTCGCCAATCGAACAAGCGAACCCCAGGGCAACTTGAGGTAGCAACACCATGAATTCCTCTCCGCCCACACGGGCTACGCCGTCATACGGCTGGATTGCATCGAGGCATTGCTGCACGAACCCCTGCAGGACTTTGTCGCCGACCTGATGTCCATAGTAGTCGTTTATCTGCTTGAAATTATCCAGGTCGAGCGCGAGGAGAGAAAACGGTGCCCCCTCTCGCTTGGCACGCGCAATTTCGGCGTCGACACGCTCGATGAACGAGCGGCGGTTCGCCGCTCCGGTGAGTGGCAATAAGGTAAGCTGGGAGCAGTGCAAAGCCGACAACCAAAAAATGTGAATACGCTTTGGTCACGAGATGGATTGCTGGCGCCGGCTCTTCAATGATTGTGCTTGCGCTCATGTGCTTTCTCCCGGTTGCCTCTCTGGAATCACGTACTTTCGCTGGTACCGCTTCCTCCCAGGGGCCCTCGGTGTCTCTTCTACGTCCAGCCTGGTCTCCTTTTGCTCCGCATCCAAGAATTCTGCAATTCGCTACCTTCTATCCGGCTTCGTCTCAACCGGGGGCTCTAGTATGCAGGCTGGCAATGCTGGTGAGGCAGGCACGATGTAGGTGCGAGAAGGAACCCCATCGGCCGGGAGTGAGGGGAGGTCCCCAATCGCAAAGATAGTCCAGCGATTGGCTCTCACGGCTTCCTTGTTTGCAGTTCTGATTGAAACTCCATCGAACTCTATGGCAGAGTGCGCCGCCGGGTCGGCCCTCGTCGTTGCCGTAACATTTCTGCCATCTTTTGAATTTCGAGTGGGTGGCGTGAGACATCAAGGGCGCGCGCGAGCTCGGCGGAGCTAACCCTAGGCGGAGCTAACCCTATATAGCGACCCTAGGCGAGCGGTCGTGGAGTCGTCGTGACCGTCACAAAATGGCACGAATAAAGCACTTTGTCTTCGATGGAACCTGTACAAAAGACATTCCGGAAGTTCTTTGATGTTTCTGCAAGCGCTTTAATGTCGCTGGAAGGGTTTTAATGTCTTGCAAGCACATTGAAGTCCAAGGTCCACCCGTCGCCCACCGACAGTCTATACTGCATTCGTTGCTTCACTGCGGAATGAACTATGGAATACGCTCCCAGCATCAGCCAGATGGCTGGCCTGCTTGCCGACCCGGGACGCGCCGCCATGTTGTGGGCGCTGATGGACGGCAGCGCCCGCCCGGCCGGCGAGCTTGCGGCCATCGCCGGCTTGTCGGCATCGTCCACCAGCGGCCACCTGGCGCGGCTCAGTGAAGGCGGCCTGCTCGCCGTGCAGACGCGCGGGCGCAATCGATACTACCGGCTCGCCACGCCGGAGATCGGCGTCGCCATCGAGGCGCTCGCCAGTGCATCGCTGGCCAGCCAGCCGCCGCGCGTGCGCGCGGTGCCCGCGTCGCGTACCGCGCCGGCGGCCTTGCGCCAGGCGCGCACCTGCTACGACCACCTGGCGGGCGAGCTTGCGGTTTCCCTGTTCGAGCGCATGTCGCATGCCAACTGGATCGTGGTGGACGGCACGTCTGTGGACCTCACCGACGGCGGCAGTGCGGGCATGGTGCAGCTTGGCGTGGACCTGGATCTCGCGCGCCGCAAGCGGCGGCAGTTTGCCTGCACTTGCCCTGACTGGAGCGAGCGCAAGCCGCACCTTGGCGGCGCGCTTGGCGCGGCGCTGCTCGATAGCATGATGGCCAACAGCTGGATCGAGCCCACGACCACATCGCGCGCGCTGCGCGTGACGCCGCGCGGGCAACGCGAGATCCTGCGCATTGCCGGCTGAGCGCAGGCTCATCCGTGGACAACACCATTTCCGATTTCAATGCGCCGAGCCGGCGCCGCACTGATGGAGGACTGATGCAATGAGCGACGAACTGAGTAACGAGGCGCGCGAAGCGCTCTGGCGCCTGATTGAGCTGATCGACTTCGACGACGCAGCCATGGTGGAGAAGCACCAGATGCTGTTCGACGAAGCCCTCGCCAACTCGGACGACGCGGATGTGGTCGAAGGCCAGGAACTGCTCTGGATCCTGAAAGACGTGATCGACTGGGAAGCGGGCTTCTACGTGGACTGGAAAGACACCACGTCCTTCATCAGCTGCATGGACGAGCTGTGCGCCAGGGTCGATATCGAGCTGGACTGGGGCGTGGAGGATCCGCAGGACGAGGAGTTCCTGGAGAAAGCCAGCGTGCCGGAGCTGATGGAACTGGCTCATGAGCAGTTGCGGCTGGCCGGCATCACGCTCTGGAACTGGAACACCGATGGCGATGCCTATGCAGGCTGGATCGCCCGCAGCGAGGATGATGAAGAAATGACGACCGTGGCCGAAACGCTGGGGCTGGAGATCAGGACCGGCGACCAGGCGTATTGAGGCTGCGGAGCTGGCCCCGGTCGCACCGCGGCCTCAGCCGGCGATTCCCACGCCAACCGCGCCCTGCCGATCCGTGGCGCCCAAGGTGCGTTCCAGCACATCGAGAAATGCCCTGACGCTGGCCGGCATCAGCTTGCGCGCGGGCATCAGCACAAACACCTTCAGCGGCGACGACGTATACGCCGGCAGCACCCGCACAAGGCGCCCCTGATCCAGCTCATCCTGCGCGTAGCGTGGCGAGAGCCGGGCCACGCCAAGGCCATCGGTGGCGGCTTTCAGGCGGATCTCCGCGCTCTGCGTGCGCATGCGCGGCTCCACCGCCATGCTGGCCACCTCCACGCCATCGCGCTGGAACTCCCAGCGCCGGTCCTCGGCGTCGCCCAGCATGGGCCAGCCGGCCAGCTCCTGTGGCGTGCGCGGCAAGCCTCGCGCGCGGATCAGCGATGGCGCGGCAAAAAAGGCACGCTCGATGCGCACCACCCGCTTGCTGGCAAAAGAACTGTCGTGCAGGCCGGTAGTCGTCATCACAAAGGCCAGGTCGTATCCTTGCTCGACCAGGTCGGGCTGCTCCCAGCTCACGTCGACCTGCACGCGCAGCTCGGGATGCAGCCGCAGCAACTGCGTGAGGATGGGCGAGATGTGCAGGGAGCCGACCTCGTAGGGTGTGGAAATGCGCAGCGTTCCACTGACTTGCTCACTGACCGACACCGCCTCGGCGCTGATTTCGCGCAGCTCGTTAAAGAGGGGCGCGACCCGGTCGTAGAGTTGCTGGCCCCGCTCGGTCACCCGCACGCGGCGCGTGGTGCGCTCGAACAGGCGCACGCCCAGCTGCACTTCCAGCCGCGACACCGCCGCGCTGGCGGATGACTTCGGCACGTCGGCCAGATCCGCCCCCTTGGTGAAACTGGCGCCCTCCACCACCCGGCAGAAAATCTCCCAGTCCTTCCATTCGATCGTCTTCATTCGCCATCCCCGTGCCACGTGGCGCGCCTCGTGAGTCGTGCGCGTCAATGTTGGGGATTGTCCCATGCGGCGAACAATGACGCGCGGGCGACTAGCGGGCAGAGTTGCCTTCAATTCTTTCCTTGACTATTTACATCGTAAATCTACACTGTAAATTATCGTTGCCGAAGCAGCATCGCAGCAGAAGGCGACATGCTTCAATCAGCACACACACTGATCGCCTCACCCCACCAGACATGGCAAGAAACCTCACCCAGGAAGAGATCGACGCGTTCAAGGCCCGCCTGTGCGCGGTAGCGGAGCGGCGCTTCGCAGAAGGCGGCGTAGCCAGCGTGAGCATGCGCCAGCTCGCCGAGGAACTGGGCTGCAGCCCGATGACGCCCTACCGTTACTTCAAGGACAAGGACGACATCCTGGCCACGGTGCGCACCGCCGCGTTCGACCGTTTCGCCGCCACCCTTGAAGCCGCCGGCGCCAGCGTTGCCGAGCCGCGCGAACGCGCGCGCGCGGTGGGCGAGGCCTATCTCGCCTTTGCCTTTGCCGAGCCCAATGCTTACCGGCTGATGTTCGACATGACCCAGCCGGACGACGACCGCTACCCCGACCTGGAGCGCGCCGGCTCGCGTGCGCGCCGCACCATGAGCGCGCATCTGGAGACCATGGCGCAGCGCGGCCTGATCCATGGCGACCCGCAGGTGCTGAGCTATGTGATCTGGGCCTCGATCCACGGGCTGGTGATGCTGCGCTTGGCAGGCAAGCTGCCCGGCGACCCCGATTTCCGCGTCATCCACGCCGAGATGTTGCGGCTGCTGGCTGCGGGCATGCGCGCGCCCATGCCCGACGCCAGCCTGGAAGCAGGTCATGAACCAGGTCATGAAGTAGATCGCAAAGCCGTTAGCGAACCCGTCCCCCCAGCTACGCCAACGCCAATCCGGCAGCAACGCAAAAGGAGCTCCCAATGAGCCAGCCGTTCCCGTCCACGCCCTATCTCAGCGGCAACTTCGCCCCCATCCTGATGGAATGCGATGCGCCCGACCTGCCGGTACTTGGCGAGCTGCCGCGCGCGCTGCGCGGCACGCTCTACCGCAACGGGCCAAACCCGCAATACGCCCCGCGCGATGCGCATTACCACTGGTTCATCGGCGATGGCATGGTGCACGCCTTCCACATTGAAGACGGCCGCGTGCGCTACCGCAATCGCTGGGTACGCACCAACAAGTTCCAGCGCGAGCAGGCCGCGGGGCAGGCGCTGTTCGGCAGCTGGGGCAACCCGGCCACCACCGATCCGTCAGTGCTCGGGCAAAACGGCGGCGTGGCCAACACCAATATCCTCAGCCACGCCGGCCGCCTGCTGGCGCTGGAAGAAGCCGACCTGCCGGTGGAGCTGGACGCCCAGACCCTGGCCACGCGCGGCGATGTCGACTACGGCGGCAAGCTCACCGGCGCAATGACCGCGCACCCCAAGGTGGACCCGGTGACCGGCGAGATGGTGTTCTTCGCTTACTCGACCGATGGCCCCTTTACTCCCGGCATGCGCTACGGCGTGGTGGATCGCAACGGGCAGTTGCAGCGCGTCGAACACTTCGAAGCGCCGTTTCCCAGCATGGTCCACGATTTCCTGGTCACGCAGAAGCATGTGCTGTTTCCCATCCTGCCGCTGGCCGGCAGCATGGAGCGCGCCATGCGCGGCGAGCCGGCTTACGCGTGGGAGCCGCAAAAGGGCTCGCACATCGGCATCATGCCGCGCAATGGCGGCACCGTGCAGATGCGCTGGTTCCGCGGCGACGCCTGCTACGTGTTCCACGTGATGAATGCCTGGGACGCCGGCAACAAGGTCATCGCCGACGTGATGCAGTATGAATCCTCCCCCATCTTCAATCCCGACGGCAACGGCACCGGCGCGCGGCTGTGCCGCTGGACCTTCGACATGGCCGGCAAGTCGGACACGTTCACGCGCGAATACCTGGACGACACGGCGGGCGAGTTCCCACGCTTCGACGAGCGCTTCTCCACGCTGCCTTATCACCATGGCTACTACGCGTTCCGCCAGTACGAGAGCAGCGAGCGTGGCAGCTACGACAGCCTGGCCCACCTGGACCTGCGCAGCGGCAAGCGCGCCACCTGCCAGTTGCCCGAGGGCGATGCCTTCTCCGAGCCGGTGTTTGTGCCGCGCGCAGCCGACAGCGCCGAAGGCGATGGCTGGCTGCTGGCCACCGTCTACCGGGGCGCGCAAGCGCGCAGCGACCTGGTCGTGCTGGATGCCGGCGCGGTTGCCGATGGGCCGGTTGCCACGGTACAGCTTTCGCACCGCGTGCCGTTCGGCTTTCATGGCAACTGGTGCGGCGCGGACTGATCCCGCAACAAGACACGCATCGACATCCACTGCCTGGCGGCCGGGCTTGGTCCGGGCCGCAACCAACCCAAGGAGAGCAGCATGGGAATACTGATTGGCTTTGCCCCGTTCGTCGCCTTTTTTATCGCCATGCGGTGCATCTCGCCGCTGGCCGGCCTGGCCGCGGCCTTCGTGGTCTCGCTGTTGCTGTGCCTGCGCATGTGGCGGCGCGGCGAATCGCTCAAGGTGCTGGAGCTGGGCAGCCTGGCCCTGTTCGCGCTGCTGTTGCTCTATACGGTCAGCGCCGCGCCGCAATGGACGGTGGCCACGGTGCGGCTCGCGGTGGATGCAGGCCTGCTGGCGATCGTGCTGGTCTCGCTGGCGATCGGACGCCCGTTCACGCTGCAATATGCCCGCGAACAGGTGCCCAAGGAATACTGGGAATCGCCGCGCTTCCTGGCGGTGAACCGACATATCACGCTGGCGTGGGCCGCCGCGCTGGCGGTGATGGTAGCCGCCGACGCGGCGGCGGAATATGTCAGCACCATCCCGTTGTGGGTCGACGTGGCGGCGACGGTGGCTGCGTTCGCCGGCGCCGTCATCTTCACGGTGCGCTACCCGGAAGCTGTGCGGCGGGCGGCCGAGGCAGCGGCGTCGGCCACGCCGGGCCGGCCGCTGGCATAGCCGGATAGCCACCCGGCCCCACAGGCTTCTGGTGCGTTTGTCCCCGATCTGTGGCGAATTTCCCGCACGGAGAGCGGGAGGAGCTTTTGCCATGAAGCCAAGCACCAGTGCCGGCCTGTTGCGAGCGCGCGCTGGCGTGGCGGGGAAAACGGCGGCCCAGGCCGCCGCAGGGCTTCAGTGCTCGAACAGGATCACTGAGCGCGCCAGTTCACCGCGGCGCAGTTCGTCAAAGGCCTCGTTGATGTTCTCCAGCGGCATGCGGCGCGAGATCAGCTCGTCCAGCTTGAGCTTGCCCGACAGGTAGAAATCGACCAGCCGCGGCATGTCCACCGGGAAGCGGTTGGAGCCCATCATTGAGCCTTGGATGCGCTTCTCGGCCAGGAAGTCCGTGCCCTTGATCTCGATCTTCACGCCTGGCGCGATCATGCCGATCACCGTGGCGGTGCCGCCGCGACGCAGCATGGAGAAGGCTTGCTCGGCGGTCTGCTTCAGGCCGATGGCTTCGAACGCATGGTGCACGCCGCCACGGGTCAGCTCCCGCACGGCTTCCACCGCATCCACGTCAGCCGCGTTGATCACATCGGTCGCGCCGAATTGCCTGGCAAGCTCCAGCTTGCCAGGCACCCGGTCGATCGCGATGATGCGGCCCGCGCCGGCGATGGCCGCGCTGTTGATGGTGGCCAGCCCGATGCCGCCGCAGCCGATCACCGCCACGGTCTCGCCCGGGCTCACGCGCGCGGTGTGGATGACCGCGCCCATGCCGGTGGTCACCGCGCAGCCGATCAGCGCGGCGCGGTCCAGCGGCATATCGCGGCGGATGGCCACCAGCGCGTGCTCGTGGATCAGCATCTGCTCGGCAAAGGCCGACAGGTTCAGGAACTGGTTCATCGGCCCGCCCTTGCCCGCCAGCAGGCGCGGCTCCTCGCCCTCGCGGCGCTTGGTGTCCGGCTCCACGCACAGCGACAGGTGGCCGGTCAGGCAGTGCTCGCAATGGCCGCAATAGGCCGACAGGCAAGTGATCACGTGATCGCCGGGCTTGACCGTGCGCACTTCGGAACCCACCTGCTCGACCACGCCGGCCGCCTCGTGCCCAAGCACCACCGGCATCGGGAAGGGATAGGCGCCATCTAGAAAATGCAGGTCCGAGTGGCAAACGCCCACCGCCGCCGTGCGCAGCAGCACCTCGTGCGGGCCCGGCTTGCCAATGGCGACGTCTTCGATCACCAGCGGGGTCTTGGGTTGATGCAGGACAGCGGCTTTCATGGGTCTCCTCGTTGTTCGATCTTGTTCGGCACAATTCGCTAAGATTCCCGTCCCCGGCAACGGCGGCGGCACGGCTACCATACAACCGAAACGCCGTTCAGTGAAGCCATAAAACAGCGCCCGCCCCCGGCCTGCCGCCCGGCCACGCGCCCGAGGATCAGGAATGCGACGCCGCCTTGTCCTGTTGCGCGGGCGCGGGCGCCGGCTCCGCAGCAGCAGCAGCGGCCGGTTCCGCATTGCGCCGCTGGTGGTACTTGCGCAGGATCTGCTGCGCGATCGACAGGCGCGAGCCCACCGGCACCGGGAACCGCACCAGCGCATCGAGCCGGTCCGCCGCCATGGCTTCGAACATCACGCGCGGCTCGAACTGCGAGAGATCGAGAAAGCGCGAGCCGCCGTATTCCTCCAGGCTGTGCCGGGCCTCGGCCAGGAAGCCGGCGCACACCTCTTCCGTGATCGCGATCAGGTCGGCCTCGACGCGGTCCGGGTCGCTCTTCTCCGGCAACGGAATGCGCAGCGTGTCCAGGGTGTACTTGCCCGCCTGGGAGTGGTTGCGCACGGCGACTGTCAGCAACATGCTGTTGGGAATCTGCACCGTGGAACCAGTGAACTGGCGCGCCCCGGCAATTTCCACCAGCGTGGTGGTGAGCGCGTCCATGTCCACCACCTCGCCGGAATGCGGGCCAATCTCGACGATATCGCCAAGCTGGAAGGGGCGCGCCATCATGCGCAGGAAGGCGCCAAGGAAACACATCACCAGTTCCTTGCCGCCGATCACCAGGGCCACCGCGAAGGCGGTCAGCGAGATCGCCACGCTCTTGAGCTCGGACACCCAGATGCCCAGCAGCAGCAGGAACACCACCGCGGCAACCGCATTGCGCGAGGCCACGGTCCAGGTGCGATAGCTGCCGCGGTTGTCCTTGTCCCCCTGCTGGCGGGCCTGGAAAAAGCGGTTGATGAACTTCACTGCCAGCATGCCGGCCAGCACGATGCCGACGCTAAGCGCGATGTGTAGAAGATAGCTGTCGTTGAAGGGCAGGTTCATGAGGATCGGTCCGGATACCGCGAGGATGCAAACCCCAGATTTTAGCCATGCCGCACCGCAACCAGGGCAAAACCCGCCGCAGCCCCGCCCCGCGCCTTTCCCCAGGCGGCGTTTTCTCTTATGATGCCGCCCAATGTACCAGCCGGTAAATGTACTGCCGTGCATCCTGCCTTGTGCTGGCCGGGCCCGGTCGGATGCCGGCAGCGCCAGTCAATGCGGGCCACGCCGGCACATCCTGCTTCCGCGCTCCAATTCCTCTTATCCATGACCAGCCAGCAACCCGCACCCCACCCTCCACCACCCGCCCTGCGCCGCACCTTGCGCGCGCGCCATCTCACCATGATCGCCATCGGCGGCTCGATCGGCACCGGGCTGTTCGTGGCCTCCGGCGCCACCATCGCGCAGGCCGGCCCGGGCGGCGCGCTGGCGGCCTACATCCTGATCGGCGCCATGGTGTACTTCCTGATGACCAGCCTGGGCGAGCTGGCGGCGTACATGCCGGTGTCGGGATCGTTCGCCACCTACGGCGCGCTCTACGTGGAGGAAGGCTTCGGCTTCGCGCTGGGCTGGAACTACTGGTACAACTGGGCGGTGACCATCGCCGTGGAACTGGCTGCGGCGCAGCTGGTGATGCAGTACTGGTTTCCGGATACGCCCGGGCTGCTGTGGAGCGCCTTGTTCCTCACGCTGATGTTCCTGCTCAATGCCATCTCCGTGCGCGGCTTTGGCGAGGCCGAATACTGGTTCGCGCTGGTCAAGGTGGTGACGGTGATCGCGTTTATCGTCATCGGCGTGCTGATGATCTTCGGCATCCTGCGCGGCGATACGGGCGGCGTGCCGGCCGGGCTGGTGAACCTGACGGCAGGCGACGCGCCCTTCGTCGGCGGCCTGCCGGCGATGATCGGCGTGGCCATGATCGCGGGCTTTTCCTTCCAGGGCACCGAGCTGATCGGCGTGGCCGCCGGTGAATCGGCCGATCCCGCCAAGAACATCCCGCGCGCCGTGCGCCAGGTGTTCTGGCGCATCCTGCTGTTCTACGTGCTGGCGATCCTGATCATCGGCATCCTGATTCCCTACACCGATTCCAGCCTGCTCAAGAGCGATGTGGAAACGGTGGGCGTGAGCCCGTTCACGCTGGTGTTCCGCCATGCGGGACTGGCATTTGCCGCCGGAGTGATGAACGCGGTGATCCTGACCGCCGTGCTGTCGGCCGGCAACTCCGGCATGTACGCCTCCACCCGCATGCTCTACAACCTGGCGACCGAAGGCCGCGCCCCGCGCATCTTCGCACGCCTCACGCGCAACGGCGTGCCGCTGGCGGCACTGCTGGCCACCACCGCGGTGGGCGCGCTGTGCTTCCTGACCTCCATGTTCGAGAGCAAGTCCGTCTACCTGTGGCTGCTGAACCTGTCGGGCATGACCGGCTTCATCGCCTGGCTCGGCATCGCCATCAGCCATTACCGCTTCCGCCACGGCTTTGTCGCGCAAGGGCTGGACCTTTCCCGCCTGCCGTATCGCTCGCCTTTCTTCCCGTACGGCCCGATCTTTGCCTTTGCGCTGTGCCTGATCGTCACGCTGGGCCAGAACTACCAGGCCTTCATGGACGGCAAGATCGACTGGGTGGCAGTGACCGCCACCTATATCGGCATCCCGATCTTCCTCGCCATCTGGCTAGGCTACCGCCTCGTACGCAAGACGCGCTTCGTGCGCTACGCGGACATGCAATTTCCGCCGCTGCCGCCGGCCCGCGGCACGCAGGCAACCGGTTCCGTCTTTCCCGCCACGGCGACCGGCGAATAAAGAGCAGTAAGCAGTAAGCATCCTGAGAACACATAAGAAAACCAAAGCGCTGTACTACAGCCGCAGTACGACAACAACAAGGAGAGTTGACTTGAAACACGCGATCCACAAGAGCCTGCTGGCAGTGGCCGTCGGCTTCACGATGTCGGCCCACGCCGCGCCTACGCTGATCGAATCCGTGCAGGGCTACACCTTGAAGAACGACCAGGTCGCCAGCTTTTCCGGCCTGGTGTTCGACCAGGGCAAGGTGCTGGCCACCGGCGACGCCACCGCGCTGCGCGCGCAATACCCCGATGCCAGGCGCATCGACGGCCAGGGCAAGACCCTGCTTCCGGGCCTGATCGACGCCCACGGCCACGTGTTCCGCCTGGGCTTCAAGACCACCGAGATCTCGCTGTCGGGCACCAAGGACCTGGCCGAAGCGCAGGGCATGATCCGCGCCTACGGCGACAAGAACCCGCAGCGCAAATGGCTGCTGGGCTACGGCTGGAACCAGGTCAACTGGAAGCTGGGCCGCTTCCCCACCGCCGCCGAGCTGGACGCCGCCGTATCGGACCGCCCGGTGCGCCTGGTGCGCGTGGACGGCCACGCCGCCTGGCTGAACACCAAGGCCATGCAAGCCGCCGGCATCACGCGCGACACCAAGGACCCGGCGGGCGGGCGCATCGAGCGCGACGCCAACGGCAACCCCACCGGCGTGCTGGTCGACAAGGCCATGGCGCTGGTCAACAACGTGATCCCGCCGTACTCGGACGACGACCGCCGCGCCGCGCTGGCCGCCGCGCTGGCGCACATGAACGCGCTCGGCCTGACCGCCGCGGGCGACGCCGGCGTGACCGCGCAGGAAGACCGCATCTACCGCGAGTTCGCCGACCAGGGCAAGCTGACCACGCGCATCTACGGCATGATCCGCGACACCGGCGACGACTTCAAGGCGCTCTGCGCCAAGGGCCCGCTCTCCGGCTACGGCAACGACCGCTACTACCTGCGCGCGGTCAAGCTGTACGGCGACGGCGCACTCGGCAGCCGTGGCGCGGCGCTGATGGCGCCGTACTCGGATGACCACGTGCACAGCGGCCTGCTGTTCATGAGCGACGCGGCCATGCAGGCGAGCGTCAAGATGGCGATCAAGGCCGGCTACCAGGTCAACGTGCACGCCATCGGCGACGCCACCAACCACCAGGTGCTGGACGCGATTGAGGTCGCCTACAAGGAAGTCGGCGGCCGCGAACTGCGCAACCGCATCGAGCACGCCCAGGTGGTTGCGCTGCCGGACATCCCGCGCTTCAAGCAGCTCGACCTGATCGCTTCGATGCAACCCACCCATGCCACCAGCGACATGAACATGGCTGAGGACCGCATCGGCAAGGAACGCATCAAGGGCGCCTACGCCTGGCAGACCATGCTCAAGCAAGGCACCGTGATTGCCGGCGGCTCGGACTTCCCGGTGGAATCCGCCAACCCCTTCTACGGCCTGCATGCGGCGGTCACGCGTACCGACCACGAAGGCCGCCCGATCAAGGGCTGGCATCCGGAGGAAGCCATGACCCTGACCCAGGCCTTCCGCGCCTTCACGCTGGACGCTGCTTACGCGGAGCACCAGGAGAAGACGCTGGGCTCGCTGGAGCCGGGCAAGTGGGCCGACTTCATCCTGATCGACCAGGACCTGTTCAAGGTGGCGCCGGCCGAGATCTGGAAGACCCGTGTGACGCAGACGTGGGTGGCAGGTGAGCGCGTGTACGCGGACGCAAGCGCACGTTGATGTTGATGTGCTGAATTGCCGAGTGCCATGGCGTGTATTCGTCGCCGTGGCATGATCGAGAGGCCGGCCCTGCGCCGGCCTTTTTTCATGCGCGCTGCTTCTTCACAGTGCGTGTTGCAAACAGAAGACAGAAAACACCCATTGCCCGCCCCGCCGGGCGGCAAGCGATCAAGTGGCGAGCATGGCGCACAGGCCATCGCGCGATGAGAAGAAACAATGTCTGCAGAGGCCGCGGGGAATGCCTCACCCTCCGAAAATGTGCCCATGCGCATGTGAAAGCCAGGTCTCTGCCCGCGTGGGAAATGGGGGTATCGGATGCCGTTGATTTCAACGGTGTGACATCCTGCTCTTACACATTCTTACAGCACTAGCGCCGCTTCTTGGCTAGCCTTCATTTACTCGCCACCGTGCAGCGAACCCGAGTCCTGCACATCCGCGAGTATCGTCGATGGCCCTCGGGCCATACGCATTCGCCCCGCTCCTGTGCTCAGCCGGAGCGCGGGCAGATCAACGGACCCGGCATGTCCTGGTCCACACACAGATGCGCAAGCGGCCCGGCTGGGCCGTGAAACAACGCATCGCGGAAGAAAAATTGGGGGACTTGCTTTACAGGGAACGTGCGTCTTGCCGACACGCCCGGTGCCAACGGCTTGCCGCTCGTTTTGCGAACCCGATCGCGCAAACTTGCCAGTGAGGATGCCATGAGCGACAAAATCGAACAAAGCCGTCCCCCGGCCACGCACCTGCCGGACTTGCGCACAGACCATCTGGCGCCTGCGAGAGGCAGCCGCGAGCTGAGCAAACGCCCCCTCTGGCATGTGGTGCCTCGCCTGACCAGTTACGGCGTAGCCGCCTTTATCGTCTGGGTGATCTTGGCCGTGATGTTCCCCCCCGTGTTTACGCGCTCGTCGGAACGCGCCGTGGTCGATGGACCGGTCAACCTGGTCACCACGCCGGTCGAAGGCGTGGTGGCAGGCCAGCGGATTTCGGTGGGCGCCTCATTTGCACCGGGAGACACGCTGATGAGCGTGCAGAACCAGAATATCGACCGCGCCTTGCTGGTGGAACTGACGGGCAAGAAGCTGGACAACCAGCAGCGCTACGATGCGGCCAAAGCCAAGCTCGAAGGCGATCAGGCCCGCCTTGATGCAACCGACCAGGAGACCAAGAAATACCAGGCAGCCGCACAAGCCGAGCACGCCGCCAAGATCCGCGGCATCCAGGCCCGCATGGCAATGGCCAAGGAACAGGTGGACCAGCAGGAAGACGTGGTGAACCGCAACCAGGCCATGCAATGGGCGGGCGCGGTCAGCGAGGCCTACACAAACGCCTCCCGATACCAGTTGTCGATCCTGTCGAACTCCAAGGAAGCGATCCGCGCCGAGCTCGACAACGCGCTTAGCAACAGCCAGGCAGCCAAGGGCAAGGTGTACCTCTCCAGCACCGATGGCGCGGTCTCCACGCTGGCGCAGCGGCACGACGAACTGAGCGCGGAGATCACCCAGCTCAAAGCGGAGCTGACCCAGCTTGAGCAGTATGGCAAGTCGGTTGACTCCCTGATCGCGCAGGAAGAGCAGCGCGTCCAACGCATGTCCAACCTGGATATCAAAGCCTACGATTCCGGCATGGTCCAGGACGTGCTGGCACCACCCGGCACGCGCGTCGCGGCCGGCGCGACTTTGCTGCGCAGTACCAATTGCGCGCAACCCCGGGTGGTGGCCGTGTTCCCCCGCAGCCTCAGCAACGACCTGTTGCCCGGCACCAAGGTGACGGTGCGCGTGGATGGCGTGGCCGCGCCGTTGGCCGGCAAGGTTGCTGAAATCCTGCCGCGCGCTCCAGATGGCGAGCAGGCGCGCTACTTCGTGCCGTTCCCGCCCATCGAGAAAAACGAGATCTACCTGATCGCCAAACTGGACAAGCGCTTGCCGGCGTTGCCCCAGCAGAGCGCCGGCGCGGCGGCGGATCGCTGTGCGCTGGGCCGCTGGGCCAAGGTCAGCCTCGACCAGCCCTGGTGGGGCCATATGCGCGCGCTGATCTGACGGCAGCGAATCCGACGCAAGGCAGGAGATCGCCATGAACCGGACCTTACCCACCTTATCCACTTTACTCACCTTACGCCGCCGAATGCTGCCGCCGCTGCTGGCCGGCATGACCGGCCTGGCCACGATCCTGGCGCCGCCCGCTGCCGCCCAGGCGCCCCCAGCGCAAGCGCGCGAGCAGTTGCTGGCAGGCGCCTGCCAGGCCATTGCCGCGCGGGTCGCGGCGGTGCCAGGCCAGGGCCCGGTGATGCTCGGCAGCTACGAGCCTGCACCGGGGCAGGGTCCGCTCGCACCCGCCTTGCAGCAAGCGGCGTTCGTCTATGACAACGCGCTCGCCGGCATCGCGCTGGTGGCCTGCCGCCGCGTTGGCGATGCGCGCCGCATAGCGGACGCCATGGTTGCTGCCAGCGCGCGCGATCGTCACTACCACGATAACCGGCTGCGCAATGCCTACCGCGCCGGCGCCCTGCCGGCGGGCCCCGCGCCCCTGCCCGGCTGGTGGGACGCGCCGAGCCAGCGCTGGTTCGAGGACGCGTACCAGGCCGGCACAGCCACGGGCAATGTGGCGTGGGCCGCGCTGATGCTGCTGGCCGTCTACGACAGCACCCACGAACGCCGCTATCTCGACAGTGCCGCGGCGCTGATGGGCTGGGTCGACGCCACGCTCTTCGATGCCGGTCCCCCGGGCGGCTTCATCGGCGGCTACTTCGGCGAGGAACCCAGCCCCACCCGCCAGTCCTGGAAATCCACCGAGCACAACGTCGATGCCTATGCCGCGTTCAGCTGGCTGGCCCGCCTCAGCAACGATCCGCGCTGGCCGGTGGCGGCGCGGCGCGCGCGCGGCTTCGTCGAGGCGATGTGGCAGCCGCGCGAAGGCCGCTTCGTGATCGGCACGCGCGACGATGGCCGCTCGCTCAATAGCGGCCCCTCCGCTCTCGATGCGGTGTTATGGCCGCTGATCGCCGTGCCAGACGCGCCCGCGGACTGGCGCAGGGGCCTGGACTGGACCCGCGAGCGTCATGGCGTCAAGGGCGGCTACGGCTTCAACGGCAACCCCGACGGCGTCTGGACCGAAGGCACGGGGCAGGCCGCGCTGGTGCTGCGCGCCAGCAGCCGCGTGCAGGATGCCTCATCGCTCTGGCCACTGCTGCTGTCACAGCGCGCGCCCTCCGGCCTGCTTTACGCCACGCCGGAACAACGCATCCGCACCGGCCTCTCGATCGGGCCGACCTCCACCACGGAGGACTTCTACTACTACCACCTGCCCCACCTCGGCGCGACCGCATGGGCGGTGCTGGCCGCCGCAGGCTGGAACCCCTTCCGTCCTTCCGGATGTGTCGATGCCGCTTGCACCAGCGCCATTTCCGCCTCTCCGTCCAAGGAGTAACGATGTTTGCATTCTTCCTCGATGGCAGGGCGCTGCTCCTCATCAACGCCGCCACACTGCTGCTCGCCTGGCTTTGCATGCGGGCAGACCGCGCCCGGGACTCTGACCGTTGCGTGTTCGGTGCCATCACCGCGACCCTGCTGCTCGTCTACCTCGCCTGGCGCTGGACCCAGACGCTGCCCGAATGGCAAATGACCTTCCCGAGCCTGTGGGCACATGCCTTCTTCGGGTTCGAGATCATGACGATCGCGTACACCGTGATCTCCATCGTCACGCTGACGCGCGGCAGCAACCACGCGCCAGCGGCCGATGCAGGCGAGGCAGCGCTGCGGCGCAGCCGCTCGGTGCCCCGCGTCGATATCTTCATCGCAACCTACAACGAAGGACTGGAAATTCTGGAGAAGACCATTGTTGCCGCGCTGGCGATCGACTATCCGGATTTTCGCGTGTGGGTACTCGACGACACCCGGCGCGACTGGCTGAAGGCGTTCTGCGCGCAGGTCGGCGCCAACTACGTCACGCGTCCCGACAACACGCATGCCAAGGCGGGCAACCTCAACAATGGCCTGCAGCATAGCGCCCGTGCGGAGCGTGGCGGCGGCGCACCCTACATCATGGTGCTCGACGCCGACTTCGCCCCGAACAAGAACATCCTCATGCGTACTATCGGCCTGTTCGCCGACCCCAAGGTCGGCGTAGTGCAGACGCCGCAGTTCTACTACAACGCGGACCCGATCCAGTACAACCTGCGCTCGACCGAATGCTGGGTCGACGAGCAGCGGGCCTTCTTCGATGTGATGCAGCCCGCCAAGGACGCCTGGGGCACCGCCTTTTGCATCGGTACGTCGTTCGTGGTCCGGCGCGAGGCACTAGGCTTGATCGGCGGCTTCCCGACCGGCACGGTCACGGAGGATATCCACCTGACGTATCGCCTGATGCCCCACGGCTATGTCACGCGCTGGCTCAACGAACGCTTGAGCGTGGGCCTGTCCGCCGAAGGCCTGCCCGAGTACATCAGCCAGCGCAGCCGGTGGGGACTGGGCACGATCCAGGTGGCGCTCACGGCCGACGGGCCGCTGCGCGGACGCGGCTACACGCTGGGCCAGCGCGTGCATTACGTGCACGGCCTGCTGCACTGGCTGAGCCGCCCTTTCACGCTCATGCTGCTGGCCGGGCCACTGTTGTATTGGTACTTCGACGTGCCGACGCTGTACGGCGAACCGATGCAGTTCCTTGCCTATGGCGTGCCGGCGCTGCTGCTTTACTGGGCCTACAGCATCTGGGTAACCGGCTCGCGCGCACTGCCCATCTTTACTGAAGTCACGCAGATCGTATCCGCGCTGGCGGTCAGCGCGACGCTGGTCAGCGCGTTCTTCAAGCCGTTCGGGCGTCCGTTCAAGGTCACCAACAAGGGGCTGGATCGCAGCAAGCTGGTGATCCACGGGAAGTTCGCCACGCTCTACGGCTGCCTGATCTTGCTCTCGGGCATGGGCCTGGCGCGCGCGGTGGCCGCCGACGCGGCAGCCTCGGGACTCGTCTTCAACATCGCGTGGACCGCCGTGTCGATGGTGCTCTACCTTACCTCGCTGCTGGTCTGCGTGGAACTGCCACGGCCGCGCAAGGAGGAACGCTTCCCCTACCGGGAGCGAGCCCTGCTGCGGATCAACGGCAAGGCAGCTTGCGGCGGGCACGAGTACACCGCCACTACCGTGAACCTGTCCTGCAATGGCGTCGCCATTACCAGCGCGATGGCGGCGGCGATTCCGGTCGGCGCCGAGGGCGCGGTCTGGATGGAGGCGACCGGCTGGGTGCCATGCCGGATCGCGCGCCGCCAGGGCAAGCTGCTTGGGCTCGCCCTGCATCTGGACATGGCGACGCGCCACCGTTTGATACGGTTGCTCTTCAGCGAGCCCACCCACAACGTCGCCAGCCAGGGCAATCCCCGGCTGGCCATTTCGCGGCTCGTGTGGCGCGCCTTTTCCGGATGAATCCCATGCACAAGACTCTCGCCCCTATGCTGCGCATTCTCGGCATGGCCCTGCCGCTTGCGCTGGCCGCATGCACCCTCGAGCCAACATACCAGCGCCCCGCGCAGCCAGTGCCAGAGGCCTGGCCCACCGGCCCGGCCTACGCTGCCGGCACGCCGGCAGCGGCCGAAACCAGCACAGCGGCGGCCGACCTGGGCTGGCAGGACTTTTTCGTCGATGCGCGCCTGCGGCGCCTGATCGAACTGGCGCTGGCCAACAACCGCGATCTGCGCGTGGCCACGCTCGCCATTGAACAGGCACGCGCCCAGTACCGTATCCAGCGCGCCGCGCAGTTCCCCGTAATCGGTGCCAGCGCGGGCGTGCTCAGCCAGCGCGTGCCCAGCGAACTGCGCGCGCCCGGGCAGCCGGCGGTCATCACGCAGTACAGCGCGGGCGTGGGATTCAACGCGTTCGAGCTGGACTTCTTCGGACGCGTGCGCAGCCTCAAGCACGAGGCACTCGAACAATATCTCGCCACGGAGGAAGCGCGCCGCAGCGCCCATATCAGCCTGGTCGCCGAAGTCGCCAGCGCCTACCTGACCTGGCGCGCCGACCAGGTGCTGCTGCAAATCTCGGAGGACACGCTGAAGAGCCAGCAAGCTGCCGCCGAGATGATCGGGCGCGGCAAGCGCGCGGGCGCCATGGCACAGCTGGACCTGCACCGCGCCGAGACCCAGGTGCAGACCGCGCGCGTGGGCGTGGAGCAATACACGCGGCAGGTCGCGCAGGACGAGAATGCCATCAGCCTGCTGATCGGCGGCCCGCTGCCGCAAGACCTGCCACCGCCCGAGCCCTTCGAGTCGACAAGCCTCGTTGCCGAGCTGCCTGCCGGCCTACCTTCGGCGTTGCTGCAGCAAAGGCCCGACATCATGGCCGCCGAGCACCGCCTGAAAGCCTCCAACGCCGACATCGGCGCCGCGCGGGCGGCCTTCTTCCCGACCATCTCGCTGACCGGCGCGGTTGGCTCGGCCAGCACCAATCTGGCAGGGCTGTTCTCCGCAGGCATGGGCGCGTGGACCTTCGCGCCGCAGATCACCCTGCCGATCTTCAATGCCGGCAACAACCAGGCCAGGCTCGATGCCTCCAAGGTGCAGAAGGACATCAATATTGCCGCCTACGAAAAGACTATCCAGACGGCCTTTCGCGAAGTGGCAGACGGCCTGGCCGCGCGCGGGACCTATGACCGGGAGGCCGCCGCGCAGGAAACCCTGGTCAAGGAAGCCAGCGAAACCCAGCGCCTGTCGGAGATGCGGTTCAAGAATGGCGTGGACGACTATTTTGCCGTCTTCGATGCCCAGCGCCAGCTCTATACCGCGCAGCAAACCCTGGCCACCATCCGGCTGGCCCGCCTGACCAGCCGTGTCGCACTGTACAAGGCGCTTGGCGGAGGATGGTCGGAGCACACGGCCGCCGTGGCGCAAAGCGCGGACGTAACACCGGCACGATGAAGCGCACCGCCGCTAGCGGGGCCCGATCGCTACATGCCGGCCCCGGGCCTTGGCCGGACAGGTGGAAGCGCATGCGCCTCGGGCAGGCCTCGCCGCGCGGAGACGGCGGCCTGCCGCTGCGTCATACGGCAGGCCAGCGCCGCCACGCTCTCGATCGCCAGGCAAATCAGGAAGTAGAGCAACGCGACGGCAAGGAACACCTGCGCCGCATAGCCCACGCTGCGCCCGTTGACCTGCGTTGCCGCGGTCGACAACTCCACCACGCCCACGATATAGGCCAGCGACGTATCCTTGGCCAGCGACACCCACACATTGCCCAGCGACGGCAGCATGGCGCGCAGCGTCTGCGGCAACACCACCTGCCAGAGTGCCTGCAACGGCGTCATGCCGAGCGCCAGCGCCGCATTGCGCTGGCCGCGCCCAATCGCGTCGAAGCCCGCCGCCATGACCTGCGCGATGTAGGCTGCGCCGATCAGCGCGAGCGCCAGCACCACGGTCTGCACCTCACCCACGTGAACGCCCGCCAGCATCGGCAACAGGAAGTAAGCCCAGAAGATCAGCATCAACACGGGAATCGCGCGCAGGCAGGCCAGCAACGCACGCACGGCACGCGCCAGCGGTGCCGGCGCCAGGTCAAGCAGCACGGCAACGCCAATGCCCAGCACGGTGGCACCCGCGCAGGCCAGCAGCGCCATCCACAAGGTCAGCGCGGCGCCCGCCAGGGGACCGTTGGGGAACGTGCCAGCCAACAGATAGGGCAACTGCTTGAGCACGACGGCCCAGCCGGAGAGATCGGCATCAGGCACGCGCTGCCTCCGTCCATCCCAGGCGGCGCAGCAGCACCGGCGCCGCCACCTGCAACAACAGGATCAGCGCGACGTAAAGCAGCGTGGCCAGGCCGAAGGCCTGGAAGGTCATCAGGCTGTCGGTTTCCACTTGCCGGGCGGTGTAGGACATCTCCGCAAAGCCGATCGCCATCGCCAGCGATGTGTTCTTGATGGTCTGGCAGAACTGCCCCACCATCGGCCGCGCGGCAACGCGCAGCGCCTGCGGCAGCACCACGCGCCAGAATGCGGCGGCGGGCGTAAAGCCCAGCGCCAGCGCCGCCGCGCCCTGGCCCGCCGGCACGTTGGCGAGGCCCGCCTCGAACTCGCGCGCATAAAATGCGCTGGCGTAAAGGCCGATGCCGGCCAGGCTCGCAAGCGCCTCCAGCGAAGGCGCGGGCACGTGCAAGCCGCCGATGCGCCATCCCTGCCAGTCATACAGCGCGCCGATGGCGCCCTCGCCCAGCAGCTGCGCCGCGCCGAAATACCAGAAGAACAACTGCACCAGCAACGGCGTGCGGCGCAGGAAACCAACGGCGCCGCGCGCCGCCAGGCGCAGCGGCATGATCGGGCTACGCGCGAGCACCAGCCAGCCGGCGGCAATCGCGCAGCCAAGCACAAACACCGTCACCGACAATGCCACGGTCAGGCCAAAGCCGGCGGCGATCCAGCCGACGTACTTTGCCGGCAGCGACTGCAGCAGGATCGCTGGTCCCTGCATGGCTAGCCCTTGCCGGGAAAGAAGAAAGCCATCCTCACTTCAGCGCGCTGCCAATCGTGAAATCCCGCGCCAGCGGCGCCGTGCTCTTCGGCCCGAACCACTTGTCGTAGATGCGCGCCGCCGTGCCGTTCTTCTCCAGCTCCGCCAGGATGCGATCGATCTCCGCGGTCAGCCGGTCCTCGCCCTTGGGAACACCCACGCCCATGTACTCACGCGTCAGCGTGAACGACGAAATCTCGAACTGATCCTTGTTGGGCAACGTCGCCAGCAACGCACCCAGCTTGGCGCCATCCTGCGCAAACGCCTGGATCGCGCCGCTGCGCAGCGCGGTCAGCGCCAGCGGGGAATCGTCATACGCAATCACGCGCGCGTCCGGATACTTCTGCCGCAGCGTGGTCTCCTGCGTGGTGCCCTTGTCCACGCCGAGGCGCCAGGCCTTCAGGTCGTCCGGCTGCTTAAGCGCGCCCTTCCTGGCGATGAACTGCAAGCCGCTGGCGAAGTACGGCGTGGAGAAGCCGATCTGCTGGCGGCGCTCATCGGTGATGGTGAAATTGGCGGCAACGATGTCTACCTTCTGCGATGCCAGCAGGGCGATGCGGTTAGCCGGGTTGGTCGCGCGGAACTCAGGCTTGACGCCCAGCCGCCTGGCAATCTCGGCCGCGTAGTCCACGTCGAGGCCAACAGGGGTGGTACTGCCGGCCTCGACAAAGCCGAACGGCGGGTTCGCGTCGAACACGCCCACGCGCAGCACGCCGGCCTTCTTGATGTCATCCAGGCGGTCCGCCATGGCGGGGCTCGAAGCGAGGACTGTTAGGCCGGTGAGCAGCGTCAGGGCAGCCTTGAACAGCGGCGAAGGGATACGCATGGGGAGTCTCGCTAAGGGTTGGATGGCGAGACGATAGCGGTGGGAACCCAGGCCGGGAACGAATGGTTTTGCAGATGGTTATGCCATCCCGGGGAGCCCCATCGGCAGGCCCCGACGGCCCACTTTCCACGCCCCTTCGAATTCCATGCAAAAATACCCCGATAACGCACCGCAACAAAGCCCCCTGCAATCGCCCCTACCAGCGACCACTACAGGAGAATGAACAACATGTACCGTGGAGAACGTTTCAACGGCTACAGCCATCTGGCGGGCGCCGTCCTGGCCGCGGCCGGCACAGCAGTCCTTATCACCAGCTCTGCCCTTTACCACGACGCCTGGAAGGTCGTCAGCTCCATCGTCTACGGCGCCACGCTGGTCTTCCTCTACACCATCTCCACGCTCTATCACAGCCTGCGCGGCCGCCCCAAGGACATCCTGCGGCGGCTCGATTACTGCGCCATCTACCTGCTGATCGCCGGCAGCTACACGCCCTTCGCGCTGGTCACGCTGCGCGGGCCCTGGGGCTGGACGCTGTTCGGGGTGAACTGGGGACTGGCGGTGATCGGCATCGCGCAGGAGCTGTTGATTGGCCACCGCACCCGCGTGTTCTCGCTGCTGATCTATGTACTGATGGGCTGGCTGGTGCTGTTTGCCTTTGGCCCGCTGGTGGCGGCGCTACCGGCTGCCGGCCTGTACTGGCTGGTGGCGGGCGGTGCGCTCTATACGGCCGGCATCGGGTTCTTCCTGTTCGACGAGAAGGTGCGGCACTTCCACGGCATCTGGCACCTGTTCGTGCTGGCCGGCAGCGCCTGCCAGTTTGTCAGCATTCTCTGGTACGTGGGCTAGCCCCTGGCGTCCTCGAGCGCCAGGCGCATCGGCACATAGGCGATGCCTTTCGTCTGTGCGCGAGGGCCGATGGCCTGGAAGCCGAAGCGCTCGTACACCACGGTTGCGAACGGGCTCGAATTGACGGTGAATTCACGCACCTCGCCGCTGGCGATCGCGGCCTGGCTGGCGGCTTGCCAGAGGGATCCGGCAACGCCGCTCCGATGCATCTGTGGAGCGACGAACAGGTGAAAGAGGTGGCTGACGTCCCGCATCGCAAGGATGCCGGCCAGCTGCTCGCCGCGGTAGGCAACCAGATAGTGGAAGCGCGGACTGGTGACATAACCGGCAATCGCATCCGGCGAGAGGCTGGCGAGAAAGTCCTCCGCGCCGGCCCCGGACGCCTCGATCGTGAAATAGTGCGCGACGCTCATGGCAAGCGCGCTGATGGCGGCAGCGTCTTCGGTGCCGGCTCGGCGAATGACCAACGTTTCCATGGTGGCTCGGGCTGATGATAGCCATCCAGTTTGTCATAGCGCGGGCCGGCGCGCCACATGCCTGCAGCCAGGCCCGAGCTGAACGAGCCCGTCGCGGGCTTACTGCGGCACCAGTTCCACCTTCTCCCGCGTCTCCTTCTCCACCGCCTTGCGCGTGTAGAGCAGCGGGAAGTAATCGCCCCTGGCCCACATCTGCGCCAGATCGCGATAGTGCGGGCTGGTGGGATTGCCGGATTGCCCGGGTGCGTTGACCACGCGCGAGGCATCCCAGTTGCCCACGTCCAGCACCATGCGGAACGACGCGCCCGCGGTGAGCTGGTAGTCGCTGTTGCGGTAGCTCGTGTTCATCGGCGTGAAGGAAGACCCGCCGATCGGCCCGGCGTTGACGTCGTAGCGCTGGCGCGCCGCGTTGTCCAGCAGCGGGTCGAGCGGATGATTGAACACCGCGGTGTGCAGCCTGCCCCATTGCCAGGCTTTGGGGTCCGGGCCGAGCTTGCGCTCCACCTCCGCCATGGCGCTCTTGAGCGAGGCCACGATGACTTCGTTGCGGCGCTCCACCGGCATCCACGGCTCGGGCTTTTCCAGCACCGCCAGCACGCGGCTGGCGTCGCCGTAGCCCGCAAGCTTGGCGCCTTCCGGCGACAGCGCCGCGCGCACCACCGCCGGGCGCAGGTACTTGCTGAACCAGACTTCGAACAACGCCGCCGGCGCGCTGTCGGCGCGCTCGTTGCCGTCCCAGCCGCGCAGCAGGTCGAGTCCCCGCCGCGCCTGGGCGTCCTCGGTGCGTACGTTGGCCAGCAACGCTACCGCGCGCAGCGCCGGCAGCGAGGTGGTGTCGTTCTGCCACGCCATGCTGTCCGCCACCGAGGAATGCGGGTTCGCCGCCACCAGGCTCTTGAGCCGCCGCGCGCGCGCCGTGTCGCTCCATTCGTAGCCCACGCCCATCTTGGCTGCAGGGTGGTTGGGCGGGATGTTGTTCTCGTTGGCGGTCACCACATAGCCGGCGGCCGGGTTGTAGGCCCACGGCAGCTCGTCCATGTTGCGGTAGCCCGCCCACTCGTAGCGGCCGTCGCCCGGCACTGGCGTGAGGCCATCCCAGTTGGGGCGGATGACGGTCAGGCCGCCGGGGATCCAGCCAATGTTGCCTTCGCGGTCGGCGTAGACCTGGTTCTCGCCCGGGGCGCCCCAGCGGTTCATCGCGGCGCGGAACTGGTCCCAGTTCTGGGAGCGCATGTAGTCCATGGAGCCGAAGTACGGCGCCATGCCCAGATCCAGCCAGGCCGCGCGCAGCGCGTAGGCGCGATTGCCCTTGGCATCGGTGACCAGCACCGGGCCGTGGCGGGTGAATTCCAGGCTGATCTTGCGCGGCGCGGCTTCGCCCTTGACAGCGATCTCCTCAGTCACGGTTTCCATCGGTTCCCAACGGCCGCGGTACTTGTATTCATGCGGCTGCGCCGGGTTGGTCTCGTAGACGTAGAGATCCTCCTGGTCCATATAGAAGCGGGTCAGTCCAAAACCAATGTTGTCGTTGTGCCCGATCGAGATCCCCGGCAGGAACGGCTCCCCGGCTCCGATCACCGACATCCCCGGCGCGTTCAGGTGGCTGATGTAGCGCAGGCTGGGCGCGCCGTGCGCGCGGTGCGGGTCATTGGCAAGGATGGGCCGGCCGGTGCTGGTGCGCGAGCCCGAGATCACCCAGTTGTTGGAGCCGAGGCTGCGCGCGGTGTCGCTGTTGGTGTCAAGCACCGCATACAACGCTTCGTGCGGGATGCCCTCCGCCTTGGCCGAAGCCCACCACTCTTTCGGAAAGCGCGGCGCGGCGGTGGCGAGTTCATAGGCGCGGCGCAGCTCCACGGTCGGCAGCGCGCAGGGGTCGAGGCCGTCCGGCAGCTTGGGCTGGATCGGCGGATCCAGCTCGCGCTGCACCCAGTCGGTGCGGGCGGCGTCGGGCTTGACCTGGCAGTAGACCTGCGCGCGATTGACCTCGCCCATGAAATTGAGCGTGAGCCCGTGATGGCGGATGCGCACGATATCTTCCGCACGCCAGCGCGCGGGCTTGTAGTTCAGCACGCGAAACTCCGGCGGCAGCAAGTCCGGCCTGCTCTCCGTCTGCGCCACATAGGCGTTCACGCCGGCCACGAACGCCTCCGCCACGCGCTTGGCATCCGAGCCATAGGCCAGCCACTCGCGGTACATGTCGCCGCGGAACAGCACGGCGCGCGCCATGCGGTCCCCTTCTACATAGGCCGGCCCAAAGTCCTTGGCCATCTCGCCCAGGCCACGCTTGCGCCACAAGTCGATCTGCCACAGGCGGTCGCGCGCGGCCATGAAGCCTTGTACATAGAAGGCGTCGTAGAGCGTGTTGGCGTAGATATGCGGCACGCCCCAGCGGTCGATCAGGATGCTGGCGGGCTTCTCCAGGCCCGCCACCTGGAAGCGTTCGTTGGCGGGGGCCGCGGCGGTTGCTGCGGTTGTGGCGGCCGGTGGCACGGCCTGGGCGGCGGCAGTGCTCAGGATGAGCAGCGCGGCAAGGCGGCGGGCTCGGCAAACCATGGTGTTTCCTTGGGGACGTGGGGATCGCATCAGGTAAAAATCGGGTGTCGCGAGCCGTGCTGGCGCGGCGAATCGCCGCCAAGGATAGCGGAAGTCGCGCGGGCGAGCCTAATCGGGCTGCCCATTTTTGCCGGATTGCAACCCGGCTCACGCTCCGGGAACCGCCGCGAACACCCAACTGGCGCGGCTTTCCATGAATTTCATCGGGCAAAACTTTGATGCAGTGCAGAATGACGGGGCACACGTGGAAGCCTATAATCCCAAAACCGGTTTCACTCTTCGAAACCGGCCGACTCCGGAGTGCGCTCGCGTGACGGTACCGACTACCTCCCTCCAGAAGGCCTGCAGGCTGCTGCGCGTGCTGTCGGACGCGCGCAATACGCGCCTGACCGACCTGGCCGTGGCGGCCGGCGTCGACAAGGCCTCGGCGCTGCGCCTGCTGGACACGCTGGCGGCCGAAGGCTTTATCGAGCGTGACCCCGACACCAAGGCGTTCACGCTGGGCCCCGAATGGCTGGCGCTGCGCGCGGCCAGCGTGCGCCGCATCGACCCGCGCGCCAGCGTGCGGCCGGCGCTGATCCGGCTTGCCCAAGCCTTCGAGGACACCACCATCCTGTCAGTGCCAAGCGGCTGGGAATCCGTCTGCCTGGAACTGCGCCCCGGCACTTTCCCGATCCGCGCCAACTACCTTGACGTGGGCAGCCGGCGCCCGCTTGGGGTCGGCGCGGGCAGCCTGGCGCTGCTGGCGGCACTGCCCGATGCGGAGGTGGAAGCCACCTTGCACGCCATCGCACCCGCGCTCAAGCGCTATCCGCGCATCAGCGCGGCGATGCTGCTGCGCGAGGTGGAGGCCACCCGCGCGCGCGGCTACGCGGTGCTGCTGGATGTGGTGGTGGAACGCATGGGCGGCATCGCCATCGCGCTGCCGGACCCGGATGGCTACCCGCTTGGCGCCATCAGCATTGCCGCGCTCAATGAGCGCATCAGTGAGCGCGAGCCGGCGCTCGCGCGCGCGCTGCGCCGCGAAGCCGAAACCGTTTGCGCTGCCTGGACACCGCCGGCGCCCAACTCGGCGGCGGCACGCCGGCGCAACGCCACCATGGCCAGCGCCACGCCAACGACCAAGACCCCGACTGCGCGCAAGACGCGGCGAACCATCACGACCGACCTGTAACCGGAGACAGACAGCATGCGCTGGAAGCAACGACCGCAAGGTTCCAACTGGGGCGACTTCGGCCCCGACGACCAGCTTGGCCGCGTCAACCTGATCGGCGCAGAGCAGGTGCGCAAGGGCGCGCGCGAGATACAGGCCGGGCTGTCGTTCTGCCTGTCGCTGCCGCTGGATTATCCCGGCGGCAACAAGCTCAACCCGCGCCGCCATCCGCCAGTGCTGCGCCCCACCTTCCGCGACGACATACCCTATGTGAACTTCCCGCTGGCCAAGGTCGACCCAAGCGCCACCGACGTGATCAGCGACGACCAGGTGCTGCTGTCGCTGCAGTACTCCACGCAGTGGGACTCGCTCGCCCACGTGGGCGCGCTGTTCGATGCGGATGGCGATGGCCGCCCGGAGCGGGTCTACTACAACGGCTACCGGGCCAACGAGCACATCGTGGGCCCGGTGGACTACGCGGAGGACGATCATTTTGCCGCGCACGCCTGCGGCCACGACCACAGCGAGGCGCGCGCGCTCGGCATCGAGAACTTCGCCGTCAAGGGCATGCAGGGGCGCGGCGTGCTGGTGGACCTGGCCAATGCGTTTGGCCAGGATTTGCGCAACGTGGGCTACGACGACCTGATGCACGTGCTGGAGGCCGACCGGGTGGAGGTGGAACCCGGCGACATGCTGTTGCTGCGCACGGGCTTTGCCGAAGTGGTGCTGTCGATGCAGCGCGAGCCGGATGAAGCCGTGCTGCATCACAGCTGTTGCGCGCTGGACGGCCGCGACGACCGCCTGCTGAACTGGATCACCGATGCGGGCATCGCCGCGCTGATCGCCGACAACTACGCGGTGGAGCGCTATCCGGCGCGGCCCGCGCCGGCCGACCAGCCGAATCATCCGCTGCTGCCGCTGCACCATCACTGCCTGTTCAAGCTCGGCCTGCCGCTGGGCGAACTCTGGTACCTGAAGGAGCTCGCGCAGTGGCTGCGCGCCAACCAGCGCTCGCGCTTCATGCTGACCGCGCCGCCGCTGCGGCTGCCGGGCGCGGTGGGCTCGCCCACCACGCCGATCGCTACCGTCTAGGCACCCACAAGAAAGCAAGTCAACAAGACCAAAGCTGGAGGAGACCACCATGAACCGAAACCAATCGCTGCTGCGCCGCCCGCTGGGCGCGCTCGCCATCGCCGCCGCGTTGCTGTGCGGCGCAGGACAGGCCAATGCGCAGCCGGCCAAGGCCGGCATTTCCGATGACGAGGTCAAGATCGGCCTGATCCTCGACATGAGCGGCCTGTACGCCGACGTGACCGGGCGCGGCAGCGCCACCGCCGCGCAGATGGCCATCGACGATTTTGGCGGCAAGGTGCTGGGCAAGAAGATCGAGCTGGTGGTGGCCGATCACCAGAACAAGGCCGACATCGCCGCCAGCAAGGCGCGCGAGTGGTTCGATACGGGCCACGTCGACGCCATCCTGGACGTGGCCGCCTCGGCACCGGCGCTGGCGGTGCTGGAGGTCGCCAAGCAGAAGAACAAGATCGTGGTGTTCTCCGGCCCCGGCACCGAGCGCATCACCAACGACCTGTGCACGCCGGTTTCGGTGCATTACGCCTATGACACCTACGCGCTGGCCAATTCCACAGCGCGCGCGGTAGTGCAGCGCGGCGGCAAGACATGGTTCTTCCTGACCGCCGACTACGCCTTCGGCCACACGCTGCAGGAGTCCGCCACCGCCGTGATCAACGAGACCGGCGGCAAGGTGCTCGGCGCGGCGCGCCATCCCATTGGCGCCAGCGATTTTGCTTCCTACCTGCTGCAGGCGCAGGCCAGCAAGGCGCAGGTGGTGGGCCTGGCCAATGCCGGCGGCGATGCCGTCAACGCCATCAAGGCGGCCAGCGAATTCGGCCTGACCAAAGGTGGCAACCAGCGCATGGCGGGGCTGCTGCTGTACATCAACGACATCCACGCCATCGGCCTGAAGACCGCATCCGGGCTGCTGCTGACCGAGGGCTTCTACTGGGACATGAACGACGCCACGCGCGCGTGGTCGCGCCGGTACTTCGAGAAGCTCAAGAAGATGCCGAACATGAGCCAGGCCGGCACCTATTCGTCGGTGATGCATTACCTCAAGGCGATCCAGGCCGCGGGCACCGACGAAACCGCTGCCGTCATGAAGCAGATGAAGGCGATGCCGATCAACGACTTCTTCGCCAAGAACGGCCGTATCCGCGAAGACGGCCGCATGATTCACGACATGTACCTGTTCGAGGTCAAGACGCCGGCGGAATCGAAGTACCCATGGGACTACTACAAGCTGCTGGCCACGGTGCCAGGCGACCAGGCCTTCATGCCGGTGGCCAAGTCGCAGTGCCCGCTGCTGAAACGGTGAAGCGGTGACGGTGAAGCGAGACGACATGCCACACGCAGCTTACCTGCGCGGCGCGGGCAATACGCGCTTTGGCCGCGTCGAGGGCAGCACGCCGCTGACGCTGATGGCGCAGGCCACCGACGCCGCGCTGGCCGACGCGGGCCTGGCCCGCGCCGACATCGACGGCGTGCTGTGCGGCTACGCCACCACGCTGCCGCACCTGATGCTGGCCACGCGCTTTTGCGAGTACGCCTCGCTCGATCCGGCCTACGCGCACGGCGTGGCCTCCGGCGGCGCCACCGGCGGCGTGATGGCCATGCTGGCGCGCGAGCTGGTGGGCGCAGGGCGCTGCCGCAACGTGCTGGTGGTAGCCGGCGAGAACCGCCTCTCCGGCCAGAGCCGTGACCAGTCCATCCAGACGCTGGCCCAGGTTGGCGAGCCGGACATGGAAGTGCCCAACGGCGCTTCCGTGCCGGCTTACTACGCGCTGCTGGCCTCGCGCTATCTGGCCGAGACCGGCATGCACGCCGACGCTCTCAGCGGCTTCGCGGTGCTGATGCGCGAGCACGCGGCGGGGCACCCCGATGCGCACCTGCGTGAGCCGCTCACGCTGGATGCGGCACGCGCCGCCAAGCCCATCGCCACGCCGCTGCGGCTGTCGGACTGCTGCCCGATCTCCGATGGCGCGGTGGCGCTGGTGGTGTCCGCCGAGCCGGGTGGCGGCACACCCGTGCGCATCACGGGCGCGGGGCAGGCACATCGCCACCAGCATCTGTGCGCGCTCGACAGCGTGCTGGCTACCGGCGCTGCAGACGCCGCGCGGCGCGCGCTCGCGCAAGCGGGCAACACGATCGGGCAGATCGACTACCTGGCGATCTACGACTCGTTCACGATCACGCTGGCCATGCTGCTGGAAGAGCTTGGCATAGCCCCGCGCGGCGGCTCGCCGCAGCGGCTTGCGGCAGGCGACTTTGCGCGCGACGGCGCGCTGCCGCTCAACACGCACGGCGGCCTGCTTGCCTTCGGGCACTCGGGCGTGGCCGGCGGGCTGATGCATCTGGCGGAAGCCACGCGGCAGCTTGCGGGCAAGGCTGGCGCGCGCCAGTTGCCGCCGCGCAAGCGCGCGCTGTTTCACGCGGATGGCGGGGTGCTGTCTTCGCATGTCAGCCTGGTGCTGGAGGCGGGAACGCTTGCAATACCCACCGCTTCGCCAAGGACATCGCCATGAGCAATGACCATCCCTATCAAGCCGGCCTCGACGCAGGCGTGGTGCGCTATCAGGCGTGCGAGGACTGCGCCGCGTGGCAACCGCTGCAGCGCCATGCATGCCGCGCTTGCGGCAGCACGCGGCTGACGTGGCGCGACGCCACGGGTCGCGCTACCGTGCACAGCGTCACCGAAGTCGCGCGCGCGCCCACCGATTTCCGCGCGCTGGCGCCTTACACGCTGGTGCTGGCCACGCTTGACGAAGGCCCGCGCGTGATGGGGCATGCCGAGCCCGGCGTGACGATCGGCGAGCGCGTGCGCGCGGGGTTCATGCGCCATGGCGAGCGCACGCTGCTGCGTTTCCAGCGCGAGTAAGCCGCATGGCCCGGCGTAGCACGACGCAGCACGACACAGCACGACACAGCAACATACATCGACACCCTGGAGACCGACATGGTCCGAACCTTGCCGCTTCGGCGGCCCGCGCGCGCCTTGCTGGTGGGCGCGATGGCAATGACCGCCGTGCTGCTGGCCGCGCCCGGCGCACGCGCGCAGGACTGGCCAACGCGTCCGGTGCGGCTGGTTGTGCCTTACCCGCCCGGCGGCCCCACCGACATCGTGGCGCGCGTGGTCGGGCAGAAATTGTCGGAGCAGCTCAAGCAGCCCGTGGTGATCGAGAACCGGCCCGGCGCGGGCGGAAATATCGGTGCTGAGGCCACCGCGAAGGCCGCGCCGGATGGCTACACGCTGCTGGTGGCGACCACGGCGCACGCCATCAACATGACGCTGTTCACCAAGCCCGGCTACAACACGCAGAAGGACTTCGCCCCGGTCTCGCTGCTGACGCGCGGCCCGCTGGTGCTGGTCACGGCGCCCGCCACACCGGCGGCCAATGTCGCGGAGCTGATCGCGCTGGCCAAGGCCAAGCCGGGACAAGTCAGCTTTGCCAGCTCCGGCAACGGCCAGTCCACGCACCTCGCCGCCGAACTGTTCAACAGCATGGCGGGCACGCACATGACCCACGTGCCGTACAAAGGCAGCGCGCCCGCGCTCACCGATGTGATGGGCGGGCAGGCCACAGTGATGTTCGACACCATGCTCTCCGCCATGCCCTTCGTGCGCGAGGGCCGGCTGCGCGCGCTGGCGATCACCGGCGCGGCCCGCTCGCCCGCCGCGCCCGATGTGCCCACCATGGCGCAGGCTGGCCTGCCCGGCTACGAAGCCACCGCGTGGAACGCTCTGCTCGCGCCGGCGGCGACACCACAGGCCGTGATCGCCACCTTGAGCAGCGCGCTGAAGACCGTGCTTGAACAGGAGGATGTACGCGCCAAGTTCGCTACGCAGGGCTTCGCCGCGGAATGGACGGCGCCTGGCGCCACGGCGCAGTTCCTGACCCGGGAGATCGACAAATGGGGCAAGGTGGTCAAGGCCTCCGGCGCCACCATCGATTGAGCCATTCACGCTGTTCCCTGAAGCCGGACATGCCGGCCTTTGATTCCGGATCGCACTCATCATGAACCAGACCTTGCAAGCCTTGCTGGCGCCTCGCTCGATCGCGGTGATCGGCGCCTCCGACCATATCCACAAGATCGGTGGCCGGCCCATCTACTACATGCGCGAGCATGGCTACGCCGGCAAGCTCTTCCCGGTGAACCCGCAGCGCGACACCATCCAGGGCCTGCCCGCCTTTGCCTCGCTCGATGCGCTGCCCGAGGTGCCGGAGCTGGCCATCATCGTGGTGGGCGGCGACGCAGCCGTGTCGGCGGTGCGCGATTGCGCGCGGCTGGGCGTGGCGGCCGCGATCGTGATCGCCTCGGGCTTCGGCGAAGCGGGCGAGGAAGGCCG
Source organism: Cupriavidus sp. GW822-FHT02D05 (assembly GCF_058802485.1). NCBI lineage: Bacteria > Pseudomonadati > Pseudomonadota > Betaproteobacteria > Burkholderiales > Burkholderiaceae > Cupriavidus > Cupriavidus sp. GW822-FHT02D05. The sequence goes on from NZ_JBXAOE010000016.1 coordinate 78,941, forward strand.
CCGCCAGCAGGACGAGATGGTGCGGATTGCCGCGGGCGCGGGGCTGCGCCTGGTTGGCCCGAACAGCCAGGGCCTGGCCAACTTCGGCACCGGCACCATTGCCAGCTTCTCCACCATGTTTATCGAAGTGCCGCCGCAGGATGGCCCGGTGGCGGTGGTGAGCCAGAGCGGCGGCGTCAGCGCCATGGTCTACGGCCTGCTGCGCGGCCAGGGCATCGGCGTGCGCCATATGCACGCCACCGGCAACGAAGCCGACATCACAGTGAGCGAGCTGGCGCTGGCCGTGGCGCACGATCCCGATGTGCAACTGATCCTGCTGTACCTGGAGAGCCTGACCGATCCGGCCATGCTTGCGCGAGCCGCCGCGGTGGCGCGCCGCCGTGGCGTGCCCATCGTTGCCGTCAAGGCGGGCCGCTCCAGCGCGGGCCAGCGCGCGGCAGCGTCGCACACCGGCGCCATTGCCAATGAAGACCGCGCGGTGGGTGCCTTCCTGGCGCGGCACGGCATCTGCCGCGTGGATGATGCGCACGCGCTGGCGCGCTGTGCACCGCTTTACCTGCGCGGCTGGCAGGCCAGCGGGCGGCAACTGGTGGTGGTGAGCAATTCCGGCGCGAGCTGCGTGATGGCGGCCGACGCGGCGGAGCCGCTCGGGCTTGCGCTGGCGCCGCTGTCGCAGGCCACGCAAGCGGCGCTGGCGCAGCGCCTGCCCGGATTCGCCTCAACCGCAAACCCGGTCGATGTCACCGCCGCGCTGCTGACCAACAGCGGGCTGTTTGGCGACGTGCTGCCGGTGGTGGCCGCCGACCCGGCCGCCGACCTGTTGCTGCTGGATATCCCGGTGGCGGGCATGGGCTACGACCTGCCGCGCTTTGCACGCGACGCCGCCAGCTTTGCAGACAGCGCCGGCAAGCCGATTGCCGTGGCGGCCTGGCAGGCGCCGGTGGCAGCTGCGTTCCGCGCGGCCAACGTGCCCACCTATGCCAGCGGCGCCGAGGCGCTGGCTGCGTTCGCGCAACTGGTCACGCACCAGCAGCAACTGCGCGATGTGGCCGCGCAAGACACGGCCGTCGCCGCGCATCGGCCCGCGGCAAGCGATGCAGCAGGCGCTGCGTCGAGCGCTACCGGCCACACGCTGAGCGAGGCGGCGAGCCTCGCGCGCCTGGCGTTGGCGGGCATCCCGGTGGTAGCGCACAAGCTGTGCCAGAGCGTGGATGAAGCGGTCGCGGCGTGGCGCGAGTTGAAAGGGCCCGTCGCAGTCAAGGCCAGCTCGCCGCAAGTGCCGCACAAGAGCGAGCACGGCCTTGTCGCGTTGAACTGCAACGATGAACACGCCGTGGCGCAGGCCTTCCTCACGCAGACCGACATCCTGGACAAGCTCGGCGCGGCCTGCGAGGGCGTGGTGGTGGCGCGCATGGAACGCGGCCAGCGCGAATGCATGGTGGGCGCGCACTGGGACCCGGTGTTCGGGCCGGTGGTGCTGGTGGGAGACGGCGGCAAATATGTGGAGGTGCTGCGCGACACGGCCGTGCTGCTGGCGCCGTGCAGCGAGGCCGCGGTGGCGCGCGCCGTGGCCGGCCTGCGCATTGCGCCACTGCTGGCGGGCGTGCGCGGCGAGCCGGCTGTCGATGTGGCGGCGCTATGCCGGATCGCCGTGCGCGTGGGCCAGCTGATGCTTGACGCCAACGGTGCGATCCGCTCGATTGACCTCAACCCGGTGATGGTGAGTGCGGGCGGGGCGGTGGTGGTGGATGCGCTGATGGAGGTGGCAGGGGACGCTACGCCAGCCTGATCGCTTTCCAGCCAGGCTCAGTAGACATCGCGCCGATACCGGCCCTGCTCACCAAGGCGCAGCAGGGCCTCTTCGCCCAGCACCTCCGACAGCGCCGCGTTGACGCCACCGGCCATGCCTTTGAGGCTGCCGCAAACGTAGATGGCCGCGCCAGCTTCGATCCATTCTCGCAATGCGTCGGCCGATGCGCGCACGGCGTCCTGCACGTAATGGAGCGAGCCGCCATCGCGCGAGTAGACCAGGTCCAGCCGCTGCAGCACGCCATTGGCCTGCCATGCGGTGAGCTCAGAGTGGTGGAACGCGTCGTGCTCCGCGGTGCGCTCACCAAACAGCAGCCAGTTGCGATGATGCCCGGCCGCGGCGCGGGCTTTCAGGTGCGCGCGCAGGCCGGCCAGGCCGGTGCCGTTGCCGATCAGGATCAGCGGGCGATCATCCGCAGGCGGATGAAAGCCGCGATTGGTGCGGATGCGCAGGGCGATGCCCGCGCCTGGCTCCGCATGCGCGGTGAGCCAGCCGGATGCCAGGCCGAGCCGGCCATCGTCATGGCGCGTCTGGCGCACCAGCAAATCCAGTTGCCCGTCGCCCGGCAGCGAGGCAATCGAATACTCGCGGTGCGGCAACAGCGGCAGCGTATCCACCAGCCGTTGCGGCGTGACGCCGGCCAGTGCTGCCAGATGCGGATCGGGCAGGACGATGCGCGTGGCGAGCGCCTGCGCCAGCGTGGTGGATGCGCCATCGCAGCGCACAGCGGTGTCGCCGTCCAGCGAGAGCTTTGCCAGCACACGCGCCACCTCGGACGGCGCAAGACACGGGCCGATCTCGGCGATGTCGCCGGCCTGCCACGACGGCGCGCCCCCGCCCACTGTGGCCGGCACCAGCGCAAGGTGGAAGGCTGGTGCGCCCGGGCTGCCCGGATTGAGCAGTCTGCGCTCGTGCAGGCGCCAGTCGGCGTAGCGGGGCATTTCCCAGTCGGCGATTTCGGCGCCGCCGGCGAGTGCGCTGAGATGGTTCTGCCAGTGGCGCAGGGCCCCGGCATCGCCATTGTCCACTTCCACCATGTCGAAGAGCGCCTGCGCATGCTGGCGCTGCATCCATGCCGACAGCGCGTGGCCGAAGGCGCAGTAGTTCGCGTAGCTGCGGTCGCCAAGCGCGAGGATGCCGTAGCGCAGCGCGCGCAGGCCACCTGCGCCGGCGGCGGCCGTCAGGCGGCGTGCAAAGCCCGAGGCGCTGTCTGGCGCATCGCCCTCGCCCGTGGTACTGACCACGAACAGCGCCTGACGGCAATGGGCAAGACGCCCGGCCACCAGCTGGTCGAACGATAGCAACTGCGCGGGCACGCCGGCATCCTGCAGCGCCTGCGCGGTCTGCAGCGCAAGCTGCTCGGCAAAGCCGCTCTGGCTCGCGTAGGCCACGACCGTGGCGCCGTCCTTGGCTTCCGATAGCTGGCCGGCGCGCGGACGCCGCCGGCGATGCCGGCCGATCACGGCGGCACAGAACCCGGCATAGGCTATTACCACGCCGGCGGCCATGCCCGCGCGGCTGGGTGCGAGAAAGCCCAGAGCGGTGCCGGCCACGCCAGCCAGCGCGCCCAGCAGGATCACGGCGTCGATGACGCGGAAGCGCTTGCGGGAATTGCCGGCATGGCCTTCGTGGCCCTGCCGGCGCGAGCTAGCCGCGGCCGGCGGGTCCATAGGCAGGGAGGAGGCGGTATCAGGCGTGGTCATGACAGCATGGCCTCGAAGGCCGGCGACAAGCGTTCGTCGAAGCCGTCGCTGCGGCGGATCAGGAAGCGCGCGGCCAGCGCATGGCGGCGGGCGAATACCATGCCCGCCTCGGGGCCCAGCACGGTCAGCGCGGTGGACAGCGCATCGGCCATCATGCATTGCGGGTGCAGCACCGTGACGGAGGCCAGCGCGTGGCTGGCCGGATAGCCCGTGCGCGGGTCCAGCGTGTGCGCATAGCGGCGACCGCCACTATCGAAGTAACGCCGGTAGTCGCCCGAGGTGGCCACCGACAAGCCATGCAGCGCGACCCGCGTCTCGTGCCCCGCCGCGCCACCGCCCGGCGGCGTTTCCAGCGCGACCCACCACGGCATGCCGTCGGGCTTGACGCCATGGCCGCGCAGCTCGCCGCCGATTTCCACCAGGTGGTTGTCGATGCCCTGCCCGCTCAGGTAGCGCGACACCGCATCCACGCCAAAGCCCTTGGCGATGGCACAGAAATCCAGCCGGATGCCGCCGGGCTGCTGCACGCGGCTACCGGCCTCGTCGATGGCGATGCGCTGCCATGCGCATTGCGCGCGCGCCTGCTCCAGCGCCGCCAGCGCGGGCGCTTGGGCACGCTGCGGCGCCGGGCCGAAGCCCCACAGGTCGACCAGCGGCCCCGCGCTGGGGTCAAAGGCGCCGCCACTGTCGCGCGCCACTTGCAGCGCCGCCTTCAGCACGGTGAAGCAGTCGGCTGGCAGCACCTGCCAGCTGCCGGCCGCGGCGCGGTTGAAGCGGCTCACGTCCGAGGCTTCGTCCCAGTTGCTCATCTGCGCGACGACCTCGGCCAGCACGGCGCGGATGCCGGCGTCGAGCGTGTCTTGATCGACTGCCACGGGCGATGCGGCCCACGCCACCGACCATGTGGTGCCCATGGTCTCGCCTTGCCGCCAGCACAGGCATGACGCCGCGGCAGGCACGGGCGGAACGGCACCAAGCGAAAGGGGAACCAGGACACGCTGCATATGAGACGGACGGGAGACGGACAGGAGACGGAAATGACGAAAACACAAAAAGCCCGCTGGGGGCTTAGGGCTTGCGCAGGCGACGGGACTCACGCCCCGCCGCCTGCCGGCGTGGCATTGCGCTTACTGCGGCAGCACTTCCACCGTGGCCGCATAGCTGGCGCGGCGCGTCTTGGCTTCCTTGACGGCAACCTTGTCGTCGCGCACCTCGGCTTCCAGCCAGTACATGCCCGGGGCCGGCCACTTGACGCTGAACTTGCCGTCGGCGTCGGTGGTGAACGCCATTTCCTGCAACTGGTCGCGATAGCGGATACCGCCCGGCACCACGGCTACCTTGACGTTGGCGGCGGGCTTGCCGTCCAGCAACAGGCGGAAGCTGGCGGCGTCGCCGGCGACCAGGTCGTTCGGGTGGGTCACGGGCGCCAGCTCCAGGCCCCGGCCAGTGGTCTGCAGCACCTTGGCGGTGGGCTTGCCCGCCGTCACGAAGGCTTCCAGGCGGCTGTCGGCCTGCGTCACCTGCAGGTCCTGCGCGCCGGCCGGCACCTCCTTGGCGAAGGCTTCGGGCGAACCGCGCCAGCGCTTGGCCTGGCCGTCCACCTTGTAGCTGGCAAACAGGCCGTGGTTGACCATGGCCACCTTGTAGGTGCCGGGCTGGGTCAGGTGAACGTCGAAGGTGCTGCGATAGCGGCCGGTGCTGGCGTTCTCGACCTTGGCCGCGGCGCCGTCCGGCGCGGTCACGGCGAGGTTATCGAGGCGCAGCGGCACGTGCTCGAAGTAGAACAGGTCGTTCGACACGGCGGCGTCGACGGTCACCCACGGGTCGCTGCCCGACAGCACGGTCGCCGACGGCAGCAGCCACTGGCGGTGTGCGTGGGCGGCCAGCGGCATCAGCGCGGCCAGGGCCAGCGCGGCGGCCTGGACGGACAGTTTGGTGGCGAAGGTCTTCATCGTCATGCTCCTATTCCTCTTGCTATTGAATGCAGGGCTGGTTGATCGGTTCGGGGCTCAGGGCTTCAGGGCTTCAGGTCGACCGAGACGCCGCCAAGCTCATGCTCGCCCTTGGCCTTGGCCGAAGCGGCTGCCTTCGGCGGCCAGGCAAAGGGCACGCGCAGCAGTTCGCGGCCGCCGACCTCGCGGGCGGCTTCCACGACGAGCTGATACTCGCCGGCGGGCAGCTTGCCCAGCGGCGCCTTGGCATCCGTGAAAGTGAGCGTGTGCTCTCCGGCCGCGCGCGTGGCGCCGGAGATGCCGTCGGCGGGCATCTGCATGTCGCGCCCGGCCTTGCGCCACCACTGGCGCATGTCCTTGAGCCACTTGGTGCCTTCGCCGTCCTTGTGCTTGACGTCATACCAGACGGCCAGCGTGGCGGCCGGGCTCTGGTCGGCGCGCTCGATCCACATCGAGACATAGGGCCGGTGGTATTCCGCGACGTTCAGGCGCGGGATCTCTACCTTGACGTTCATTTCGGCCGCCACGGCCGGGCTGGCGAATGGAGCCGCGGCCAGGCCGGTAAGGGTGACGGTAAGCAATCGGCGCATAACGGGACCTCGTCTTTGAACGGTAAATGGGATCAGGTGATCGTTAGTAATCGCTAGTGATCGTTAGTGGATGAACAGCAGCGCCAGCAGCAGCGGCACCACCACGCCCAGCCCGACCAGCGGCCAGGTCGCCATGCGGCCTCCGGCGTGCAGCTTGAGCAGGAACAAGCCGGTCACGCTGAAGATCAGGCAGGCTGCGGCGAACACATCCAGGAACAGGCTCCATGCGCGGCCGGTGTTGCGGCCCTTGTGCAGGTCGTTCAGGTAGGAGATCCAGCCCCGCGTGGTCTTCTCGTACTGCACATCGCCGCTGTCCAGTGCCACGCTGACCCAGGCATCGCCACCCGGGCGCGGCAATGCGACATAGATCTCATCGGCCTGCCACTCGGCTTCACGGCCATGGGCGTTGATATCGAGTTCCTGCGACAGCCAGTTGGCCAGCGCCGCTGGCACCGGGCCCTTGTCTGCGTGCGTGGCCCGGCGCAAGGCCGCCGTGAGGCTGGCCGGCGCGCTCGCCGTGCGTGTGACCACTTGCGGGCGAGCCTCGATCTGGCCAGCGTGGTTGAGCGTGAAGCCGGTGACGGCAAATAGCAGCATGCCGATCAGGCACATTGCCGAACTGATCCAGTGCCACTGATGCAGGTGTTTGAGCCAGAATGCCCGGCGCTGCTGGCCTGCCGCTAGCGATGTTTCAGTCATGTCTGTTGATCTTCCGGCGCCCGGCAACCTGCTTCTCCGGTGCCTCACTGGTCAGCTTGCCGCGTCCGCGCGAAGGTGCCGCGCCCCATGCCAGGTGACGGCCCAGGCAAGCAAAGCGAAAGGATAATGGTTCTCATTTGAAATCGCAATGCTTGCGCTGGCGATCAGGCATTACGTTCCATTACACGCTCCACACTCGGAACGCCCCTTAAAGTGCAGCGTCATCCGCAGCCAAAAGATCATTTGTGTGGTTGCGTGCATGCCACTGCCAAATTCCCCTGCGAGCCTTGCTGCACCTGAGGAAATCCCCTAGCGAGCGGTCGTCAAGTTTGTCCTCCGGGCCGCCGTTATCGCCTCAGCAGTGCCGTAAATCCATAGCTAGAAAAAGGGGAGAGAGAATGCTGGAGCGCCTGAGCCTGAGGAAAAAATTGCTGTTGCCATTGCTGCTGAGCTGGGTCTGCCTGCTCGGGCTGACGCTATGGGACGCCTGGCAGATGCGCGAGCTGCGCCTGGCGGAGAGAAAGCTCGACCTGGCGCACGTCACCGAAACCGCGCTGTCCATGGTCCAGTCGTACGAGGCACTGGGGCGCAGCGGCAAGATGCCGATGGAAGAGGCCAAGCAGCAGGCCCTGGAGCGCGTGCGCGCCATCCGCTTTGGCGAGGACGGCTACTTCACCCTGATGCATTCCAACGCGGTTGTGGTGATGCATCCGTTCAAACCGGAGATGAACGGCAAGAACATGGAAGACACCAAGGACCCGAAGGGCACTTATCTGTTCCGCGATATTGCCGCGATCGGCAAAGGCGCGGGACAGGGTTACGTGCAGTACCTGTGGGCCAAGCCTGGCGCCGAGGCGCCGCAGCCCAAACTGAGCTACGTGGCGAACTTCAAGCCGTGGGACTGGAACTTCATCGCCGGGGTCTACCTGGACGATATCGACGCGGCGTTCCGCCAGGCGCTGCTCAAGTCGCTGGCCTTGCTGCTGGGCATCGGCACGGTGATGACTGTGGTGGTGCTGCGCATCGCCAACGGCCTGCATAAACAGCTGGGCGGAGAGCCGGCGCTGACTTCGCGCATCGCCGCGCGCATCGCCGAAGGCGACCTGGCCAGCGAAGTGCACACCGCGCCCGGTGACAACCACAGCGTGCTGTTCGCCATGCAGCAGATGCAAACCCGCCTGACCGGCGCCATCGGCAGCATCCGCGGCTCGGCGGATTCGATCGCCGGAGCGGCCAGGGAGATCGCCACCGGCAACGCCGACCTGTCGCGCCGCAGCGAAGAGCAAGCGGCGTCGCTGGAGCAAACGGCGGCCAGCATGGAGCAGCTCACCGGCACCGTGCGCCAGAGCGCCGACAACGCGCGCCAGGCCAGCCGCCTGGCCGAGGGCGCATCGGAGATCGCGGTGCGCGGCGGCGTCATCGTGGGCAAGGTGGTCAACACCATGGGCGAGATCAAGGCCGCCTCGGGCAAGGTGGTCGACATCATCGGCGTAATCGAAGGCATCGCCTTCCAGACCAATATCCTGGCGCTCAACGCGGCGGTGGAAGCCGCCCGCGCGGGCGACCAGGGCCGCGGCTTCGCGGTGGTGGCCGGCGAGGTACGCAGCCTGGCGCAGCGCAGCGCTACCGCCGCCAAGGAGATCAAGGCCTTGATCGGCAACTCCGCGCAGCGGGTGGATGATGGCTCGGCGCTGGTGGAAACCGCCGGGCAAGCGATGGACGAGATCGTGGAAGCGGTCAAGCGCGTGACCGACCTGATGGGCGAGATGCGCGCCGCCACCGAAGAGCAGACCGGCGGCATCGAGCAGGTCAACCAGGCCGTGACGCAGATGGACCAGATGGCGCAGCAGAACGCCGCGCTGGTGGAGCAGGCAGCCGCCGCGGCCGCCTCCCTCGAAGACCAGGCCGATGCGCTGCACCGCGCCGTTGGCACGTTCCGGCTGGCGGGCGCGTGAGATCCGCATAGGGCGGTAACCAGCGGCGCCCCGGGCTCGGCACGCCGGGCGCCGCCATCGCGCGCTTGACTGCGCGCTTCGCGTGCGCCGGGGACTTTCCCCGCTTGCCCGGCGCACGTTTTCTTTTTCCGCGCTCCTCCCTGCGTTTCCTCCCGCGCTTGCGCGCAACTGGTGGCCGCGCCATCCGCAAAGCCCTTCCGAAATAAGTTGAAAATTTTCCTTGTAATGAGATTAATTCCCATTTACTATTGCCTCACTGACTGACGCAGGCGAGCAAGGAAGCAAGGAAGCAAGGAAGCAAGACAAGCTTGGCCTGGCGCCAGGCACCAGAACACAGCAAGGCCAGCGGCAAGTCCGCGGCAACAAGAATTTTGAGATGTCGCAACGCGGCATCCATCACCGTCTTTTGTGGGGACCGCTCCGTACCGCGGAGCGTTTGGCAGTAGCCAGTCACCGGAGGATCGGGAAAGCAACCAGACCCCGCTTTCCCGATCGCCTCTTCGGCCGACAAGCCAAGCCATTTTTTTATTCCGCGAGCCGTGCGCCACGGCTCGCAGCAGCGGGCGGCCTTCCTTGCAGGACGCCGCCCGCTGCACGCCTACGGTTGGAATCGCGAACGTCCGCCCAATGCGCGTGATGGCGCAGCCGGCCCAGACACCTTCATTTCCGATTGATGCGCCCCGTGCGGGCGCTAAGCCGCAGCATGCTGATGCCTCCCAACAGTACCGAACCCATTGACCTCAAGCGTGCCGGACTCAAGGCAACGTCACCGCGCGTTCGCGTGCTGGAAGTTTTCCGTGCCAGCCCACGGCGCCACCTCAGCGCCGAAGACGTCTACCGCATCCTGCTGGCACAGGAAGTCGATGCCGGCTTGTCGACGATCTACCGCGTGCTCAACCAGCTGGTGCAGGCCAACATCCTGCTGCGCCACAGCTTCGAAGCCGATCACGCAGTGTTCGAACTCAACGAAGGTGGCCACCACGACCACCTGATCTGCGTGGCCTGCGGCCGCGTGGAAGAATTCCGCGACGAAGCCATCGAAATCCGCCAGCGCGAAGTGGCAAGCGCCAATGCCTTCGTGCTGCGCGAGCACATGCTGGTGCTATACGGCCTTTGCCCAGGATGCCGAGCCGACAAATCCATCAACTGATACGGCCCTCGTTCCACCGCCCCCCATTGTCGGAACCACGGCCTCGCCCGTCCCCGCCCGTCGCGGGCACGGGTGCGCAACCGGAGTCCATCATGGATCGCCAGACCAAGCCCCTGACCGAACTCAAGCGCCTGCTGAACGATTGCCTGCATGCGCAACCCGGCTGCCAGGGCTGCCAGCTGCACGCCGTGTGCGTGCACCGGCCGGACCACACCGGGTGCAACTGGAGCGCGGAGGTCGATTTCCCCGGGACGAGCGACGAAGAAGCGATGCGGAGCTTGCCACTGGCACGCCGGGTAGTCGTGATGGTCAGGGAGCGCTTCAATGTGGAGCGGATGAACATGGGCGAACCGGGCTTGAGCCTGGCTTGAGCCCCCGGCACAGTTCACACAAGCAGGTGGCACTTGAGTGCAGGCACATGGGTGAGCGTTTTCCACCCTGCCAAATCCCCCCACCCCCTCCCCCTCCAGTTAAAATCCCCCGCTAGCCCCCGCGCGCAGCGCGGCCCCACTCAAACCCGCTCCGCGTCCAAATGCCCATCCCCTTCGCGCCCCGCCGCGCACTTCTGGCTCTAGCCCTCACCCTGGGCGCCACAGCCGCCTGGGCAGCGCCTGACGCGCCGGCCACCACCGCGCCCGCCAGTAACTGGAAGATCTCGGCCGGCCCGGGCGTGTACGCCGCGCCGGATTTCCCCGGCTCCCGCAGCACGCTTGTTTATCCGATCATCTACCAGGACATCGACTACGGCGGCCGCTTCTTCTCGCGCGGCTTCGACCTGCTAGGGGTCTACGCGGTCAACAACGATATCTGGCAGATCGGCGCCGACTTCCAGTTCGACCCGACCTGGCGCAAAAGCAAGAATGACAGCCGGCTCAGGGGCCTGGGCGACGTCAACATGACCATGCGGGCGCGCGCATTCGCGCAGGCGCAGGTGTCGTTCGTAACGTTCTCGGCGGATGTGGCGCAGGATATCGCTGGCCAGGGCCAGGGCTTGATTGCGAATGGCGATGTGCTGTTCAGCCTGCCAGCCGGTAAGTGGCTATTCACATTGGGGCCAGGGGTGACCTGGACCAACAGCAAGTACATGCAGACGTTCTTCGGCGTCACGGCGGAGCAAAGCGCGCGTTCCGGCCTGCAGACGCATGCCGTGGGTGCTGGCCTGCGCGAGTGGCATGCGAATGGCATCGTCACCTACGAGATCTCGCGCAACTGGTCCGCGCTGGCCTCCGTGACCTTTGCCCGGCTGCAGGGCGATGCGGCCAGCAGCCCGATCACCGAGCGGCGCCAGCAATGGACCACCATGGGGGCCGTGACCTACCGGTTCCGCTAAGCGCGGGGAGCACAGGTGGCGCGAGGTGGGCTAGATGAGCGGGATGGCCGAGCCTTTCGCCGTCAGGGCCGGCCCGGCCCCGGCGCCACCACATTCGCGCTGGCAGCCGGGGCCGCGGGCCGCAGCACCAGCCAGACGGCCATCCCGATCAGCGCTCCGCCGGCGGCGTGTGCCCACGACAATTGCTCGCCAAGGAAGATGGCGCCCCAGACGATGCCGAACGGCGGGATCAGGAAGGTCACGGTCAGCGAGCGAACCGGGCCCAGGTCGGCAATCAGCCGGTAGTACAGGATGTACGCAATCGCCGTGCAAAGCATCCCCACCCCCAGCATCGCCATCCATACGCCTGGGCCGGCGGCCGGCAGCGTGTTTTCGCGCATCAGTGCAACCGCGCTGAACGGCAGCAGGAACAGGGTGGCGCCAACCATGCTGCCCGTTGCCACCAGGCGCGCGTCCAGACCGCCCTGCGCGGTGATCCAGCGCCGCGCGAGGAAGCCCGCCAGACCGTAGCATGCGGTCGCCACCAGGCAGGCGGCGGCGCCGAGCAGCACCTGGGGCGAGAACGCTACCGGCCCGGTGCGGGTCAGCACCGCGACACCGGCAACGCCGAGGACGACGCCGCCGGCCTTGGCCAGCGTCAGGCGCTCGCTAAAGCACAGCGCGCCGATCAACACGCCCATCAGCGGCGTCATGGCGTTGAACACGGCGGAGTAGCCGGCCGGTAGCCACAGCGCGGCGAACGAGTACATGGCGAATGGGATGCCGGAGTTGATCACGCCCAGCACCATGACCTGCCGCCACTTGCCGCGCATGTTCCAGCGCACGCGCATCATCGCCAGGCAGGCCACGAGCGTCAGCGCCCCGATCAGTACCCGCAGAAAGGCGGCGGTCAGGGGACCAAGCACCGGCGCGCTGATCCGCAGGAACAGGAAACTGGCGCCCCAGATGGCGGCAAGGCTGAGCAGGCGGATCAGGTCGGTGGGTTTCATGGTGGGGAGAGAAAACGAGGATGGCGTGCCCGGATTAAACCCCGGTGCCAGTGTGGCCGCAAGCTGGTTTCGGAGATCTCCCTGTCCCAGATTACCGCTGAAAAGTGCGTTTTAATTCGCTTTTTGGAGGAATCGCCACACTGACACCCTACTGACGAGGGGGCAGTCACATGAGTTGCGTGACAAGTCGTGTTTAGTTATTTTAAAATCTGATCTGCGCCAGAGTTAATTGACCCCTCCGACGCATTCCCGACAAGCCGCCACTTACGTGGCGGCTTCTTTTTTTTGCGGCGCACGGTTCACAACTATAAATCAACGTCAACCGCAATGGGAGATGACGCGTTTGCAGCGTCATGAAACGACAGTTCCTTGGCTTGCTAGCCCGCATTTACGTCCTCCAATTTGCCGTCGAGGTGCCGGCCACCGTGGCCATGCTCGCCGAAATGCTGATGGAGTACGGGTTCCAGGTGGATATTGGCACCGTCCGTCCCTTGCTGCGCGCCTTGCAGATGGAAGGCTACATGGAAAGCGTCCTGCGTGACGGCATCGGGCGTGTCTACCTGATCACGGAACGTGGCCGGGAAGAGCTGCGCAGCAGCCGCAGCCATGTTGACGACTTGTATCGCCGGCTGCACTCGCGCAACGATCCCTCGGAAGCGTCCCACGGTTGATTGCCAGCACGGGCGGCCAGGCTTGGCCGCTTTTGCGCAGCGCCCCGGCGGCGCTCGCGCCGGGGCAGCGTGAGTCCACACTCACGCCCTCGCCTCTCCTCACAATCCCCCGCACGCTGCCCACCCAAAACGTCCAAACGGGGTCGTTTTGCCGCAACTCGTCATGCGACGAATAACGTACCCGTTTCTGCGTGGACCACCATGCTTTGCATCAATGAAAGCGCCCGGGCAAGCCGTACGCGCTGGATTGCGCACCGCTTGCCCGGGCTTACCGGCTGACGCTGATCGCCAGGTTTTACTTCTTTGCTTCTTTACTGATTTACTTCTTCTCGGCCTTGCCTTCGTAGCGCTTGCTCCACTCGGCGAGAATGCGGTCCCGGTTGGCGCTGGCCCACGTGAAGTCATTCTTGATCAGGCGCTTCTCGTAGTCGGCCGGCAGCAGCGGATCCGGCTTGGCGATGCCCGGGATGGCCAGCACCGCGAAGTTCTTCTCGTACAGCGCCATGGCGTCGGACGAAGCGGAGAAGTCGGCCAGCTTGCGCGCCGCATCCAGGTTCTTGGTGCCCTTGATGATCGCGGTGGCCTCGATGTCCCAGCCCAGCCCTTCGGACGGCAGCACGATGTCGATCGGCGCGCCTTCCTTCTTGGACTTCATCGCACGGTATTCAAACGCGATGCCGATCGGGAACTCGCCTTGCGCCGCCATCTTGCAGGGCTTGGAGCCGGAGTGCGTATACAGGCCGATGTTCTTGTGCAGGGCGTCCATGTAGGACCAGCCCTTTTGCTCGCCCATCATCTGCAGCCAGGCGCTCACGTCCAGGTAGCCGGTGCCCGACGACGCAGGATGCGGCATGACGATCTTGCCCGCGTATACCGGCTTGGCCAGGTCGGCCCACGACGTGGGCTTGGGCAAGCCCTGCTTTTGCGCCTCGATGGTGTTAAAGCAGATTGCCGCGCCCCATACGTCCATGCCAACCCATGCCGGCGGATTGGCGGCGCTGCGGTATTGCGCGTCCACCGCCGCCAGGTTCTTCGGCGCGTACGGCTGCAGCATGCCTTCCTTGTCGAGGATGGCGAGGCTGGAACCGGCCAGGCCCCACACCGCGTCCGCGCGCGGCGCGGCCTTCTCGGCCAGCAGCTTGGCGGTCACGATGCCGGTGGAATCGCGCACCCACTTGATCTCGATGTCCGGGTTGGCCTTCTCGAACGCGGCCTTGTAGGCGGCGATCTGGTCAGCCTCCAGCGCGGTGTAAACCGTCAGCACGGTATTGGCATGGGCGGCGCCGGCCAGCAGCGCGAAGGCGGCCACGGCGGTGGCGGTGCGGAACAGGTGAGTCATGGTTTCTCCTTGGTGGAAGGCGTGTCGTGAAGTTCGGGTCGTGAAATGCGTATCGCGGCGCCGGCGCTGGTTAGCGACGGCAAATCAAGGCGCCGGCGCGCGCCAGGCTTGCGTGCGGCGCAGCCAGCCGCGCGCGGCGCCCATCAGCAGCAGGCAGGCCAGCGCCGAGGTCAGCAGGATCAGCGTGGACATGGCCGCGGCTGGCGCGGTGTCGCCGGCATCATCCATGTTCAGCACCGAGATCGCGGCCAGCACGGTATCGGGGCTATAGAGGAAGATCACCGCGGATACCGTGGTCATGGCCGAGACAAACAGGTAGCGGAAGATATCGATCAGCGCGGGCAGGCAGATCGGCACCGTCACCCGCCAGCAGGTGACCAGCGGCGCCACGCCCAGCGACAGCGCGGCGGCCTCGAACTCGGCATCGAGCTGGCGCAGCGCGGCGGCGGCGGTAAGGTGGCCGGTGGTGTAGAAGTGGGCCACGTTGCAGATCACCAGCAGCGTCATGGTGCCGTAGAGCCCGTGCAGCGGATTGGAGGGCGCGTTGAAGAAGAACACATAGCCCAGCCCGAGTACCAGCCCGGGCACCGCCATCGGCAACACAAAGCCGGCGCGCAGCACGCCATGCAACCACGCCGGCCCGCGCGTGCGCTCGGTCAGCCACGCGCCGAAGAAGATCGCCAGCGTGCCGGCCAGTGCGCTCAGCGCGGCCAGGCGCAAGCTGTTGCGGTAGGCCAGCCAGCCGCCGCCATCCATATTGTCGAAGTCGTAATGCGCCAGCGTGAGCTGCAGGTTGTACGGCCACAGCTTGACCAGCGAAGCGCCCACCGCCGCCGCCAGCATGATCAGCAAGGCGGCGCCGATCACCGTCACCACCAGCGTGCAACACGTGTCGCGCAGCCCGTCGCGGCCCGGCACATAGACCTGGGCACGGCTCGACATCTGCGCGCGTTGCCGGCGCTGCATGGCGATGTCCACGCCGAACGTCAGCAGCGCCGGCAACAGCAGCAGCATGCCGATCAGCGCGCCGCGCGCGAACTGCTGTTGCCCCACCACGGCCTTGTAGGCTTCCAGCGCCAGCACCGGATAGCCGCCGCCCACCACCTTGGGCACGCCGAAATCCGTCACCACCAGCGTAAACACCAGGCACGCCGCGCCAAACAGGCCGTGCCGCGCACCCGGAAGCGTCACCGTGAGGAAGGTGCGCCAGGCGGAGGCCCCCATGGCGCGCGCGGCCTCGTACAGGCGCGCGTCGGCCAGCGAGAGCGCGGCCATCAGCACCATCAGCGCATGGGGAAACGTATAGAAGGCCTCGCCCAGCACGATGCCCCAGAAACCATAGATGCCGCCTGCGCCGAATGCCCCCTTGAAGACGCCCTGGTTGCCGAACAGGTAAACCAGCGCGATGCCCGGCAGCAGCGAAGGGGCGAACAGCGGCAGCAGCGCAATGCCCCGCCAGAGCGGCTTGAACGCGATACGGGAGCGTTGCAGCGCGTAGGCAAAGCCAAAGGCCAGCGGCACCACCAGCGCGGCCACGGTCAGCGAGACGGCCACGCTGCGGCCCAGCAGCGGCAGGAAATTCGCGTTGGCGACCATCTCGGCCACGCGCGCAGGCAAGGCCCAGCGCCCGGCTTCATCGAACCATGCCTGGCCAAACAGCGCCAGCAGCGGCAGTACCAGCGCCACGGCCAGCCCGGCAAGCCAGAGCCACTTCATCGCAGCGGGCGCGGCATGCGCGATGCGGTCCGCCGCGCTGCCGGCGCCACGCCCGCGCCTGACAGTGGCATCGCGATCGGCCTTCGCCCCGGCCACGGGCAATGCGCGCGTCATGCGAACACCTGCAGCGCCTGGCTGGGCAGCGACACCCAGAACTTGTGGCTGCCCGGCGCCGGCAGCAGGTGGCGCTCCTCGCGCAGTACGTCGGCAAACAGCGTGTGGCCCGGCAGGCGGTCGGCCTCCAGCATCAGGCGATAGCGGCTGCCCAGATAGGTCTGGTCGACAATGCGCGCCAGCAGGCGGTTGGGCTCGCCTTCCACGGGGTGCAGCCGGATGGCTTCCGGGCGGCAGCACAGCCGGGCTGCGCCTTCGGCCACCTCGCCGGCGCGGGCCGGGGACACGGCCAGGTCGAGCTCGCCCACGCTGAAGGTATCGCGCCCGCTGAGCCGGCCATCCAGCCAGTTGGCCTGACCGATGAATTCGGCCACGAAGGCCGAGGCCGGGCGCTCGTAGATCTCGCCGGGCGTGCCGACCTGCGCGATGCGCCCGCCCTCCATCACGGCGATGCGGTCCGCCATCGCCATGGCTTCATCCTGGTCGTGCGTGACCATGACGGTAGTGACGTTCAAGCGCCGCTGCAACTGGCGCAACTCCAGCCTCAGATGCTCGCGCACCCTCGCATCGAGTGCCGACATCGGCTCATCGAGCAGCAGCAGCGACGGTGCCGGCGCCAGCGCGCGCGCCAGTGCCACGCGCTGCTGCTGGCCGCCCGAGAGCTGGCCGGGGAACTTGCGCTCGCTGCCCGCCAGGCCTACCAGCGACAGCATTTCCGCGACGCGGGCTTCGCGATGCGCACGTCCCATGCCCCGGCCCTGCAAGCCGTAGGCCACGTTCTGGGCTACCGGCAGATTGGGAAACAGCGCATAGGACTGGAACAGGATGCCGTAGTCGCGCGCCTGCGGTGGCAAGCCTGTCAGCTCGCGCCCGCCGGCGTGGATACGGCCCGTGTCCTCGCGCTCCAGCCCCGCGATGATGCGCAGCAAAGTGGTCTTGCCGCAACCCGAAGGGCCCAGCAGGCACAGCAGTTCCCCCTGCGCCACCGACAGCGAAACGCCGTCCAGCGCCTGGAACCCTCCCGCCCCTCCGAAACGCTTGCCTACCTGCTCGACCGCCAGGAACGCGCGGCCCGGCGCGGACTCACCTGCTTGCATGGACAACCCTCTGCGCTTTGATAACAGCGGGCAGCATAGGAGCGGCGCATGCCAGCCGTGTGGCAGTTGGGCAAAGAATCCCGATGCAGGTATCGGCGGATTTTGGGGATGCGGCTCAATCCGCGGCCGGCACCCGTTGCGCCCAGGCCTGCATGGTCGCTTCACCGCCTGCCGCGCAGATCTCCATCAGGCCGGCCAGCGGCACCGCCTGGCAGAACAGGTAGCCCTGCACGGCATCGCAGCCGTGTTCGCGCAGGAAGGCGAACTGCGCGGGCGACTCCACGCCTTCGGCCACCACCTGCAGGTGGAGCTGGTGGCCAAGGGTGATGATGGCGGCCGCCACGGCCTGGTGATGTTCATCGTGCGCGACGTCGTCGACGAAGGCTTTGTCGATCTTCAGCTTGTCGATCGGCAGCCGCGTCAGGTAGCTCAAGCCCGAATAGCCCGTGCCGAAATCGTCGATCGACAATCCCACGCCGAGCGCGCGCACGCGCTCGAAGGTGTCGATGGTCTTGCTCCCGCCCTCGATCAGGATGCCCTCCGTCACCTCGATGGTGAGGCTCGAAGCCGGCAGCCCGGCGGCCGCCAGGCATTGCGTGACCATAGCGGGAAACCCTTCCTGGCGCAGTTGCAGCGGCGAGATATTCACCGCCACATCCAGCTCCACGCCAAGCTCGCTGCGCAGGTGCTGGATCTCGCGGCAGGCCGTGGCCAGGATCCACTCGCCCAGCGGCATGATCAGGCCGCTTTGCTCGGCAATCGGGATGAACTCGGTTGGCGGGATCACGCCGCGCTCGGGCGTTTCCCATTGAATGAGCGCTTCCACGCCGGCAATGCGCAAGGTGGCCGTGTCGACGATGGGCTGGTAGCGCAGCTTGAACGCCTGCGTGGCCAGCGCGCGCCGCAGCAGCCCCTCGATGGTGAAACGCGCCATGGATGCCTCGGCCATCTCGCTGGAGAAGCGGCTGAGCTGCGCACCGCCGCGGCGCTTGGCCGCGTACATGGCGGCATCGGCGTTCCTGAGCAGGTCGGCCAGGTTGTCGCCGTCGTCGGGGCACAGCACCATGCCGATCGAGGGCGTCACGCGCAGGCGCTGGTTGCCTAGCTGCAGGTCTTCCGACAGGCGGGCCAGGATCTTGGCGGCGACCAGCTCGGCCTCGCTGTCCTGGCTCAACGGGTCGAGCACCACCACGAACTCGTCGCCGCCCATGCGGGCAACCAGGTCGGCGTGGCGCACCGCGGCCTTGAGGCGATCGGCCACGATACGCAGCACCTCATCGCCGATGTGGTGGCCGAGCGATTCGTTGATGCGCTTGAACTGGTCGAGATCGAGCAACAGCAGCGCGATGCGCTCGCCCTTGCGCAGCGCGCGCTGCAGCACCAGTTCCGTGCGCGCATGCAGTTGGGCGCGGTTGGGCAGGCCCGTAAGCGCGTCGTGATGCGCCAGGTGCCGGATGTATTCGTCCGCACGCTTGCGCTCCGTCAGGTCATGCGCGATGGCGAGATAGCCGCCGGCATCCAGGCCACCGTTGCCGGCCTCGCCAGCAAAGGCCGGGGCCGGCGGGTTCCCCGTGCCGCCGGGCAGGTGCGCCTCGGGCAGCGCGGTCAGCGTCAGTTGCACCGGCAGGCGCGAGCCGCCCTTGCGGACATAGGTCCACTCCTGTTCGTCGGTCAGCCCGTGCCGGGCCTTGCCGACCACGGCGGCCAGGCCCGGCGCCACCGGCTCGCCCAGCTCGTTGGTGAGCACGGCAGCGCGCGCCGCAACCTCCTTGGGATCGAGGAAGTCCAGATAGCGCATGCCTGCGGCCACCTCGCTGGCCTGGTACCACAGCATGCGCTGGCCGGCGCGGTTGATGCCGGTCACCGTGCCGTTGCGGTCGAAAGTGATGACGCACAGCGCGGTGTGATCGAGCACGCGCGCGCTGCGCTCTGCCGCATCGGCGGCCGCCAGTTCGGCGCGGCGGATGGCGCTCAGGTCGGTCACTACCCACAGCACCCGGCCGGGCCCGGCAGCAGGCACCGGCGCCACCGCCACGCGCACGGGGATGATGGTGCCGTCGGACCTGCGGGCGTGGCTCTCCAGCCGCCCCTCCAGCGCCGTCGCGGCCAGCGTGGCGGCATCGGGCAGCAAGGTAGCGATGATGGTGCCGGGGAACTGGTCCGGCGCCTTGCCGAACAGCCCTGTGGCCGCCGCGCTGGCGATCTGGACACGGCCGCCGGCATCGCATACCAGGAAGGCATCGCTGGCGCTGGCCAGGCCCGCGCGCTGCAGGGCGCCATCCGCCTGCCGGCTCTGGCGCGCCCGCGCCGCGAGCTGCCACGCCCTGCGCCGCTGGCGTGCCAGGCCAAACACAATCCAGGCTAGCAGCAGCGTGCCTGCCGTGCCGAGCGCCAGTACCAGCATGGAGCGTCGCGGGCGATGCGCCGATTCGAAGGCCGGCGTGGTGGTGGCGCGCAAGGTCCAGACCCTGCCGCCATAGGTCAGCTCGCGTTCGGCCTGCAGCAATGGCGCGAGGACCGGCGCGCCAGCCGGCAAGGGCTCGGCGTCACCGGCCAGGAGCGCGCCGGGCTTGATGTCGCGTCCTTCATAAAGCAGCAGCGACAAGGTGCCGGCCGCGGGCAGGCTGACCCCGCGCAGCAGGTCTTCCAGGCGCAGCGAGGTATAGACATAGCCGGTCACGGCCAGCTGCCGCTGGGTAGGGGTGTTCAGCGGCAGGCCACTGCCGTACACCGGCAGGTACAGCACCGCGCCACGCTGCGGCGCCTGCGTTTCGCTCTCCCGCGTGAGTTCCACGCCGCCGCTCAGGCGCGCCTCGCCGCTATCGCGGGCAGCCTCGGCGGCAGCGCGGCGCACGGGATCGGACATGATGTCAAAGCCAAGCGCCCGCGTGATGCGCCCGGCGAAGGGCTCGACATACACAACCGGCGCGTACACGTCGCGCGGGCCCAGCGGGTAGACCTCGAATCCGGGCTGGCCCTCGCGGCGCATCGTCTCCACCAGCCAGTCGAGCTCCCGTGGCGGGGTCAGGCGCGCATAACCGATCGAATGCGTGCCGGGCGGCAGGTCATCCAGCTGGGTGGTGTACAGGTAGTTGCGCCACTGCTCGCGGGTGAGGGCGGGATCGGCGGCGAACAGCCCGGTGGTGCCGCGCAGCAGCTGCTCGTTGTCCAGCAGGCGCCGTTGCAAGGCGGAGAAGACCGGCGAGAACACCGCCTCGAAATCGCCCCGCGCCACCTCGCGCTCGAGCGTATGCATGCCACGCCAGGCGCCGCCAGTCGCCAGGGCGCCGGCCGCGGCGACCAGCAGGGACAGCAGGACTGGCGAAATTGAGGGCAGTTTCATGACTTGGGAGTGCGGATGGGAGCCCTCGGTGGCCTCGCCCAGCCGCCGCAGGGCGACGGTCCACTATACCGTGGCGGCAATGGCTCGCCCACCCCCGGCGCGCCACTGTAACGTGCGGCGCCACACGCTGGCGGGCGCGGCCCGCGTGCGCCCATGCCAGACTCGCGCGGGGCTGGCGCTTGTGGTAGGGTTGGCGGGCCTGCAAGCCTGCCGAAGCCCGACTCCCGGCAACCATGCGGGCCGGCCGTCCAGAAGGCGCGCGCCGTCCCCCGACTCCGCCGGCTCGCATGCCCCAAGTTTCGCTTTCCCTGAAGGCGCGTCTCGCGCTGATTACCACAGCGCTTGCCGCCGTGCTTGGTACCGGCATCGTGCTGGCATCGCTTTATTACGCACACGACGACCTGCGCGCCGCGCTGCAAGACCAGCAGGACTCCATCGTCAAGCTAGCCTCGGACCAGCTCGACACTGCCATGGAAGACCGCATCACCCTGCTGTCCCATGTAGCGCCGCAACTGGCCGGCGAGCTCTCCCGCCCGGGCGCCGAGCTGCGCCTGCTGCTGGAGCGGCGGATTCCCGTGCCCGGCACCTTCAATGCGTTCATGCTGGCCGATGCCCAGGGCCGCGTGCTGGCCCGGGATGGCGTGCAGGTCAGCATTGCCGACCGCGACTACTTCCGCGAAGCCGCGCGCACCCTTGAGCCTGTGATCACCCCGCCTATCCGCGCCCGTATCAATGGCGCGACCGGCGTGCTGGTGGCGGTGCCCATCGTCTCGAAGCAGGGCGAATTCCTTGGCCTGCTGGGGGGCTGGCTCGACCTGTCGAGCGCCAACTTCCTGGTGGAGATCACCCACAACCGGCTCGGCACCACCGGCTTCTATTGCCTGGTATCGGGAGGGCGGATGCCGGTCTATGTGCGGCACCCCGATCCGGCCAAGGCCACGCAGCCGGCCCGCGCGCTGGGAGACACCTGCGGCATCGACGACCGCAGCGGGCGCGTCGAGTTTCTCTCGCCCGCCAGGCCGCTGATCTCGCGCTACCTGATGGAGAGCACCGGATGGGAGCTGGTGGCGGTGCTGCCAGCGCAGGAGGCGTTCGCGCCGCTGCACGCCATGCAGGTGCGCTTCCTCGCGCTGGCGCTGCTGTCGCTGGCGGTGGTGGCCCTGCTGATCTGGCTGACGGTGCGGCATCTGCTGACGCCGCTCACCCGCCTGCACCAGGTGGTAAGCGATAGCGCGCACGACCTCGCGGCCTACGAGAAACTGCCAGCGCAGCAGCGTGACGAGATCGGCGATCTGGCGCGCGCCTTCGGGCAGTTGATGCATGACGTGCGCGAGCGGCGCGAGCAGCTCGACCTGAGCGAGCGCCAGTTGCGCGCGGTCACCGATACGCTGCCTGCGCTGCTGGCGTTTATCGGGCCCGACGAGCGCTATGTCTTCAACAATCTCGCCTACGAGCGGACTTTCGGCATCACGGTGCAGGCGCTGCGCGGCATGACCGTGCGCGAGGTGATCGGCGACACCCGCTATGCCCGCGCCCGGCCGTTCCTGCAAAAAGCGCTGGCGGGCAACGCGGTGACGTTCGAGACGGAAGAAAGCGATCCGGATTACCGCTGCATGGAGACCAGCCTGCGCCCCGAATGGAGCGCGGATGGCAGCCATGTGGTGGGCGTGCATGTGCATGTGCAGGACGTGACCCAGCGCAAGCTGGAGACCCTGCGGCTATCGCGCATCTCCCGGCTCGACCACCTGACCCAGTTGCTCAACCGCAACGCCTTCGAGGCGCTGCTGCAGGCCGCCATGGCGCGCAGCCGCGAAGACGGCCGGCTCATGGCGCTGCTCTACCTGGACATGGATCGCTTCAAGGCGGTCAACGACTTCCACGGCCACATCACCGGCGACCTGCTGCTGCAGGCCTTCGGGCGGCGCCTGCAGCGCTGCGTGCGCGAGCGCGACACGGTGGCGCGCCTGGGCGGCGACGAGTTCGCGGTAGTGCTGGAGGATATCGGCGGCGCGGCCAATGCCCAGCGCATTGCGCAGGCCATCGTGCACTCGGTGAGCCGGCGCTTTTTCATCGACGGGGTGTTTGCCGATGTGGATGTGAGCATCGGCGTGGCGCTCTACAAGGGCGCACCCATGCCGGACCAGGAGCTGATGCGCCAGGCCGATGCCCTGCTCTACCGCGCCAAGGCGGCAGGCCGGGGCCGCTTCGAGATGGGACCGCCGGAACTACTGGACAGCTGACTTAGCTCGCCTGGCTGACTTACTTGCCTTCTTCGAACGGCACATGCTTACCGTCGCGCGACTGATAGCCCAGCTTGGTGTCCGCGCCCATCATCCGCTCCCATGCCACCATGGCATCCGCCACGGCTTGAGGCTCGCCCTTGAACACCAGCACGTCATTGCCGCAATTCGGGCACTGCCCGCCAAACACGGCATCGATGCCGCGCAGGTTGGGGGCGTCGATGGCATCGAAGGTACTGAACGCCGTCTTGCACGCGCCGCACACCAGTTGCGCGGGCCGCATGCCTTCGAGCCGCGCGCGGGCCTGGCCGGCACGCTCTGCCTGGCTGCCCCGTTGTTTTGCTTCACCCATGATGGACTTCCTTTGCGCAGCCGCCTGGCTGCGCTTCACTTGATTGATTCATCCGTTGCGCGCCCCTCAGAACGGCGCGGGGCCCACGGCCGACTGCGGCGCCACCGGCGGGAACGCGATCAGCCCGGTCTGGCGCTGCAACGCGTAGCGCACATAGACGCCGGCATACCACTGGCGATAGTCGCGCGCGTTGTCGATGCCAAGCATGCCGCCGACAAACAGCTGCTGGGCCGCCTGGTACTCCATCGAGCCAACCAGATTGTAGGCCAGGCCGGTCTTGGACTGGCCAGGATAGACGGTATTGCCGGCCGCCGACTGGGCCGCTCGATCGGTCGGGAAATAGTCCGACGCATCCTCGCGGAACGCCTGCATGCCTAACGCGCCGCGCACATTGTAGGCCAGCCGGCCGCTGCGCCCTGCCAGCGAGAGCGGCACGGTCACGGCGAAGTAGGTCTGCGGGCTGAAGTAACCGCCTTGGCCGAAGGTGAAGTAGCGCAGGTTATCCGCGTACCCCATCGAGGTGAAGTTCACCCCGCTCATCAGGCGCTGCTCGGTGCTGTCGATCAGGCGCAGGTAGAACCCGCCACCGCCTTCCCAACGCGTGTTGCGCTTCACATCGTGGCCGGTCAGCAAGCCATAGCCGCCGTAGCCGTAGATGCCGAAGAAGCCATCGTCCCAACCCAGGTCGACGCGCCCGCTGCTATTCATCACGCCCCCCCACTGCAGGCCGGTGCGGTCATCGCGCGCGCCCGCGTACGACAGCAAGCTGTCGGTGACAGGGCGGCGCGATGCGCCAAGCGACAGCGTGGTACGTTGCGTCAGCGGCAGGTTGAAGCGCACGCCGGTATTGACGTCGGTGTAGCGGAAGCCCAGCGGCGTGCTGCCAATGTCAGCCTTGATGCGGTCCGATTCATAGGCCACGCCCAGCGCCACACCAAAGGCATTCTGCTGGCCGGCGGAAGTGGACCGCAGCGGCGTGCCGGCCGAGTTGACGGGCGCGCCGCCCACCGGGACCGCCAGCGGGCCGCCGCCAAAGCGCGAGGCGCTGTTGAAGTCGCTGCCGACGGAGCCCGCGTCCAGCGCGACCGGTGTCACGCGCGCCACCAGCTTGCCGTTGCCGACGGCTATCTTGGCTTCGGCCACCACCTGCATCTCGGTGAGCTGGCTCATGCCGGAGTCGCCATTGCGCCCGCGTAGCACAGGGCCACCGGCGAGCGTGCTGGTGCGCTGCGATTCGATCTCGTTGAGTTCCTGCTGCGCAGTCTTGGGGCCGGTCGGGTTGGCCTGCGAATCGGCTTCGGCCAGCCAGGGCGCGCGCGACTGCGCGCCAATCGGCTGGCGCGCGGTCGCGGCGGGCACGGGTGCCGCCGCGTAGCCGCCGGCCGCCGGCGCGGTGTACTGCGCAGCGGGATACTGAGGTGCCATGGCCTGCTGCGGCACGGGATAGGGCACACCCGGTTGCTGGGCGACCTGCGCGTTGGCTGGATAGGCGGGGTAGGCCTGGCCAGCCTGACCAGTCTGATAAGCCTGATTGGCTGGATAAGCCTGCGCCAACGCCTTGGCCGCGCGCGTATTCTTGCCGCGCGCGCTGGCGGGCGCCTGCATCGGCATCGGCGCTTGCACCTGCTGCGCATAGTAGGCCTGCGGCTGCTGGATCTCCGGTGCCATGCCCTGCCCGGCGGCGGACACCGGCGCCGGGATGTAGGGTTGCGAGGCCTGTGCGCCGGCGTTCATCATCACCGGCGCGGGCGCCATTGCCGGCTGGGGCGCGGCCACGGCACGCGTGGGACCGGGCACGATCAGGTACGGCGCCTGCGACCCGGGCGGCGGCAACTGCGAACTGCCGCGCTGGCCGGGCAGGCCGACAAACGGGTTGGACGGCACGCGGTCGAAGCCCGCGCCATCCGGGCGCGCGCCGGCCGAGGCTATGCCCGCGGCATTCTCTGCCGCCACTGCTGCGCGGAAGTACTCGGCGGCGCGCGAGGTCTTGCCTTGGGCGCGGTAGAGCCGCCCGGCGGCGGTCAGCACCTTGGGCGATCTGGGCGCCTGCCCCAGCGCCATCTGCAGCGTGCCTTCGGCCCAGCTGTACTCCTTGGCGGCGGTGGCGGTGCCGATCGCCGCCAGCATCAGGTCAAGGTTGCGCGGATCCTTCTCCAGCACGCTCTCGTACAGCGTCAGAGCCTTCTTGTTCTCGCCCGCCTGCGCGTACATGCGCGCCAGGCTGGCGCGCACGGCGCTGTTGCCGGGGCGCTCGGAGAGCGCCGGCGCCAGCATGTCGTAGGCAGCCACGAGGTCGCCGCTCTCGGTCAGCGCATCGGCCTGGCGCACGATGTAGGCGACCCGCAGATCGTCATAGTCACGGCGCTGCGAACTACTCAGGATGGCGTTGGCGAGCTGGCGCAGCACACCGGCCAGTTCCACGTCCTGCTTGGTCTTGAGCAGAATGGCGGCGTACTGCAGTTGCATGCCGACGTCCGGGCGCACCGTGCGGCCCATGACGTTGCGCATCAGCGAGAGCGCACGCGCCTCGTCGCCCGCATCGGCGTAAGCCAGCGCCAGCGCGCCGAGCTGGTCGGGGTCCTGCTGGGCGTAACGTTCCGCTTGCTGCAGCACGCCCAGCGCCGCGGCCTGCTGGCCGGCGGCGGCGAGCCCGCTGGCTCGCTCGGCTTCGGCGTGCACCCACAGGCGGCGTTGCAGGGTGCCCATGTCGCGGGTGCGGTTCTGCGGGGGAATGCGCTCCAGCGCTTCAAGCCCGCTTTGCCAGTCGCCGGTTTCGGCGGACAGCAACGCGCTGGCATACAGCGCGTCCGGCATATTGGGGTTGGACAGCAGCAGGCCGTCCATGACGCTGCGCGCCTGCTCCTTCAAGCCCATCGACGCATAGGCGCGCGCTACATCCAGGCGCACCCAAGGGTTGGTCGGGTCAGCCGCCATCGCGTCTTCCAGCGCGCGGCGCGCGCCGGCGGCATCACCGCGCTGCAAGGCGGCGCGGGCCTGGCCACGCGCCTCCTCGGCGCGCAGCTTGCCCAGCGAGCCGACCTTGTCCTGCTGGGCGGGCGTCAGGTTCTGCACGATGGCGAGCGCTTCCGCGCTCTTGTTCTGCGCCGCCAGCACGCCAACCAGGCCGCGCGTAGCGTCGGGGTTGTCGGGCTGCTGCTTGAGCACGCGACGATACGCGGCTTCGGCCGGGGCGTACTGGCCTTCCTCGGCCATCACGTCGGCCAGCGCCACCTGGGCGGAAGGCTCGCGCGGGTCGAGCTTGACCGCTCGCTCCAGCAGGCTGCGCGCCTCGGCGCGGTTGCCCGCGCCGCGCGCGGTGCTGGCCTGCTCGGACAGCAGCCAGTACGTGGCGCTGTTCTGCGCGCTGCGGTAGCGGCCGCCGGCACCACGCTTGGCGGCCTGGTCGAGGAAATCCAGGGCCTCGGCAAACTTCTCCTGCTTGAGGCGCAGCACGCCCATGCCGCCGAGCGCGTCTGCGTCGCCGGGGCGCTCCTGCAGCGCGGCCTGGAACCGGTCGCCGGCGCGTTCGAGGTCGCCGGCATCCATGGCATCGAAGCCTTGTTGCACGATCTGGCGCACGGGGTTGCCAGCGGCGCCTGCCGCTTGCGTGGCTTGCTGCTGCTGTTGCTGCTGGGCCTTGACCGCATCAAGCTTGGCGCGGATGGTGGCGTCGTCGGGATGGCTTGCCAGCCAGGCCTGGTACAGCGGCGCATCCGCCGGGCGGCCGCCCAGCCAGGTCAGCGCCCGCCGCCAGCTCTCGCTGGCCTGAGCAGCTACGTCACTGCTTTTAGACAGCGCCTCCAGCTGGCGAATGCCGTCGCGGCGCGTGGACTCGCGATAGGTCAGGTGCTGCGCCAGCGCGAGCTGCGCGCGGTTGTCCGACGGATTGGCACGGGCCAGTTGCTCCAGGCCCTTGCGGGCTTCATCCCAGCCCTGCGCCGTGCCGCCCAGCGTCTGGTAGTACTCCAGCGCCAGGTTGCCTTGCGGCACCGCGCCGCCCGCGGCTTGCTGATAGCGCTTGACCGCTTCCTCGCTCTGGCCGCTGCGCGCCAGCTGGCGCGCCTGCTCGACCTGCCGGGTCGCGCCGCCGCTGCTGATCACCTGCGTGAGGCGCGCCACCAGCGGGGAGTTGGGCTGGGCCTTCTTCAGGCGCTCCAGGTAGGTGCGCGCGCCATCGGGGCGGCCCGCCTCGGCTTCGGCCACGCCCATGCCATACAGGGCTTCCGGCTGGGCCGGATTCAGGCGCAGGATCTTCTGCCACGCTTCGGCAGCGCGGTCGCTGCGGCCGCGTTCCTGCCAGTACTTGCCCTGGTCCACCAACAGCTTGACCGGGTCTTCCTGCGCCGTGGCGGCCGCGGCGAACGCCGTCAGCAGGCTCAGCACCAGCGTCTTGGCACGCAGGCCCTTGCCGCGCGCGGTGTCCGCAACAATGTGCTGCCCGCTCGCCGAGCGGGGGGTGTTCGCGCGTCCGTTCATGGCCGGGCGCTTGCGGTTCGACATGTCTTCTCCCACTCCAGCTCCAGTTGCCCCGAAGGCGCGAACCGGTAGCGGCCTTCGGCAAAGCCGAGGCCGAATAATCCCAATACGGTGTCGTAGTACGTGGCGGCGGATTTGCCCGTGGCTGAGTCGATCATCGTCTCCGCCCGGGTGCGCTGCACCGCGGCCGCCGGCGATCCAGCCGCCTGCAGGAACGGCACCAGTGCGGCGGAGAAGCCCGCCGGGCCGTCGCCGTCCACTGCGCCGCTGTCGGCGTGCATGCGCTCGGGCGGCGCGGCGCGTCCCGCCATGCGCTGCGCCTGCGGCGCCAGTGCCTTCATCAGCATGCGGCCAGCGGCGTCACCGCGCGGTGTCACGCCGGCCCACAGGTAGACGCGGATGGCGTCATAGCTGCTGACGTCGCCCTTGTCCGGGTCGGTGAGAAAA
Organism: Cupriavidus sp. GW822-FHT02D05; assembly: GCF_058802485.1. Lineage (NCBI taxonomy): Bacteria > Pseudomonadati > Pseudomonadota > Betaproteobacteria > Burkholderiales > Burkholderiaceae > Cupriavidus > Cupriavidus sp. GW822-FHT02D05. The sequence continues at coordinate 106,914 of NZ_JBXAOE010000016.1, forward strand.
CCGGTGCCGGCCGCGTCGCTGCGGTAGGCCGACCAGTCGGGCACGATGCCCTGTTTGGCCACTGCGTCGACCAGCTTGCCGGCCTGCGTGGCGAGCGTGCCCCACGGGCCGGACGGCTCGACAGCGGCCAGGCGGCGCAGCAACGGCACCGGCAGGTAGCTGGCGTTGAGGCGCCACTGGCGCGGGCCATCGGCATTGCCTTGGACAAAGCCCTGCGGCGCCGGCAACAGCATGGTGCCAAAGCCGGGCAGCGACACCACCTCTTGCTTGGCCACCAGCTTGAGCAGCGCGCGCGCCTGCTCGCCATAACGCGGCTGCTTCCACAACCGTGCAGCTTCAAGCAGCGCGAAGGCGAACCACAGGTCGGCATCCGATGCCGGGTTGGCATCGATCACGCCCCACGAGCCGTCGGCCCGGTGGCCCCACTGCCAGGCGGGCAGCTTGTCCTGCAGGTTGCCCGCGCCGAGGTTGGCAACGCTCCATTGCCACAGGCGGTCGAAGGTAGCGCGGTCGTTGGCCATCAGGGCGAACACCATGCCGTAGGACTGGCCCTCGGAGGTGCTTTGCTGCTCCTTGGTGGACGGGTCGAGCACGCGGCCGTCGGCCTGCACGAAGCGGGACAGGAACTGCTGGTACAGCGGCCACGCACAGGCAGCCTGCGGCGATGCCTTCGGCGCTGCGGCATGCGCCAGCGCGGGCCAGCCACCCAGCACCCCGAGCGCGCCCAGGCCGGGCAAGCCCGCGATCCATCGGCGGCGTGTGCGGTTCACGCTCACTTGTGTTCCCCCAGCTTGCGGCGCGCGGCGCGCGCCCGCAGCGACAGATACATCAACACCGCCAGCAGCAGCGCAGCGCCGCCGATCATCAGCACCATGACAAGGGGGCGCTGCGATAGCCACCACTGCACATAGGTCCAGGGCGGCAGCTTGCCCACGTGGTAGTTCTGCTGTGCCGCCAGGCTGTCGATCTCTTTGCCGCGCACCAGCGCCAGGCTGCCTTGCACCTTCGTGACCCGGTCGGGATCGAGCAGCACCTCGGTCACGGTCTGCAGGCCCTGCGGCGCGTTGCTGGTGACGGCCACCACACTGCGCCCGGACGCCAGTGGCGACTCGAAGGCGCTTAGCGCGGCATCGGTGCTGGCGCTGCTGATCGACATGCGCGTCTCGACCGGGTGGTTGCGCGTGCCATCCGCGCCGTTCCACCAGCCCGTCACGGCGGAGACCAGATCGGTCAGCGCAAAGCGCTTTTCATTGCCGGCCAGCGTGACCGGCATGCGCTCGGCCCATTGCGTGAAGAGCGGCTGGCTCTGCGTGGTACCGATCACCAGCAGGTCGCGCGCGGCCTGCTTGTCGACCTGCGCGGCGCCGCTCACGGCCACTCCGGTGGCGGGATAGCCGGTGGACTCGCCCATGCGCCCCATCAGCGTGAGGTAAGTCGAGTAGTCCTCGGCAGCGGGCTTGTCCGGCAGGATGACCGCGGTCTCGGAGAGGTCGGCCATGCGCGTGAAGGGGAAGCCACTGTTGCCAAACACCGCCAGGTCAGGCAGCGCGATAAAGTGCGGCAGGCCGGTGATGTTGATGGTCGAGTCCGGGTCGATCGCGCCCTTGACGTTGTCCAGCATCACGTCCTTGCACGCGCCCTGCTTGAGGTAGTCGTAGTAGAAATGGAACTGCAGCTGCGACTGCGCGGGCAGCATGAACAGCGGCAGCGCGATGCGCTCGTCGACCGGCACCGAGCCATCCGGCAGCACCTTGGCCAGCAACTGGCTGGCACGGCCCTCCTGGTTCTTGACCGAGCGCAGCGCGTAGGCGCGCAGGAACTGGTTGCTCACGCTGATGTTGAGGGTGGACTTGTCCACCACCGGGCGCGGCGTATAGCGGTACTTCAGGTCGATCGGGATGCCCTTGCTGCGCCAGCCGAACAGGTCGGGCGGCAGCCGGAAATTCACCCGCACCAGGTCCGGGTTGTAGCCCGAGACATTGAGGTCGCGCACTTCGGCTAGCTCGCCGAAGCGCACCGGGCGGTCGCTGCGGATCCAGTTGGGCGCGTCGTAGGGCACGCGCGGCGCCACGTCGTCGAGCTTGTTGATGGTGGCGCTCTGCCCGGACAACGCGCGCGCGCCGAGCGTGAGCGCCTGCGCCGCGGTCTTGAGCTCGGCGCTGTCGCGGCCCATCACCAGCAGCAGCTTGCCGTTCGCATCGCCCGGATTCGGCACCACCGCGATCGACGGCCCGCCGATGGCGGGCACCTGCACGCCGGCGGGCTTTTCCTCGTTGGTGACGAACACCACCGCATTGCCGGTAGCCGGTACCTGGTTGAGCGTGGCGGCAAACGACGCACCGCGATAGCCGGCCAGCGCGCCGAACCATGACGAGACCGTGCCCGCGGCTTCCAGCGTAGCCGTCGACGGCGCACCAGCGAACACAAAGGGCAGCCTGAGGCGGCTAACGTCACGGCGATCGAAGAACGGCAGCGGCAGCAGCGCCAGGTCGTTGGCCAGCGCCACCGGCGTAAGCGTGAGCTCCAGCACGCTGCTGTTGCCAACGGTGGCCCATAGGCTGGAGTGGAAGGGATCTTCGCAATCGGTGGTGTAGTGGCCGATCAGCTGCAGGTTGAGGCGGTTGAACTCGGTGATCAGCCGCGGCTCGATCGGCACATCGCGCTCCAGGCTGGTGCCCGCGGTGTCCTTGGGCACCGGCACGGCGCCGGCAACCTCGCCGTTGACCATCACGTTGATATGCGACAGCGCCGGTATCAGCGCGGGCGAATACGTGTAACGCAATTTCAGGCGCGCGCCAGTCACGACCTCGTCGGCGCGGATCGAGAACGGCACGCCGTTGATGGCGTCCACGCCGCGCAACTGGAACGGCGCGGTGGCACCCAGCTGCTTGAGCGTGAGCTGCACGGTGCGCGCGCCGCTGCGGGGCGCTGCGGCGGCGGCCTGCGCCGCCACCCCGGCGGGCGACTGCGCGGCGACCGCGTCGCGCGTGGTGTCGGGCACGCCGGCGCGCTGGGCGCCGGCCGGGGTCACCGTCAGCATGGCGAGCGCGAGCAATGCGCTAAGGCGGGTCGCGGCGGGCAGGCGCGCGGTGCGGTGCGCGGTTGAGCGCGCAGGCGTGCGATCGGTCAGGCGTGGTGTCTTGGTCAAACGCATTCTCTGTCTTTTTGCCAGTGGTCCGGTGCGTGTTCAAGCCGCGACCCGAACCGTTGCGGGACGCGGCGCTGGGCCGACGAGGCCGATCAACGGGTGGAAGCGCCAGGTTCTGGACGGCGCAACAATTGGCGCATCTCGCGCCCAAGGTGGAACATCACGTTATGGAAGCCAAGCAGGCCAATGCGCAGGATCTGGCCGGCGGCCAGCCCCGGGGCATCCGGCCGCTTGCGGCCCCACGAATCGATCCACGCGTCGGCTCGCGCAAAGGTGCACTGCACGAAAGCCATCTCCTCGCGCGGGCTCATTTCCGCCAGCTCCAGGCCGGTGTGCGTGTCGCCCTGGAACACCACCTTGGCGGGGAACATGTGCTCGTCGTTCTGCAGGTAGAGCGAGATCTGCACCTGCTCGCCCACGGCGGCCTTCATGCCCGGCGGCAGCCGCATGCCGATGCCGCCCTCGGCGAAGTCGATGGTCTCGCACACCAGCGTGCGGCCATCGGGAAAGTGCAGCGTGGCGGGCAGCTTCATCGCCACGCGGTGCGCCACGCGGATCTGGCGCGTCTCGCTGGCGACCGCAATCGAGGCGCCGAGGATGATCAGGTTGTAGAACGTCCAGATCAGGTTGAGCACCACCGTGGTGGCCTCGAACTGGTTCCACAGGAACAGCCGCAGGAAGCCCACCACCACGCCCAGCAAGTTGAACAGCAGCAGCACCAGGTAAGGCCGCGAGATCACCCAGTCGAAGTAGGCTTCCTCGATCACGCCGCCCTTGGGCGTCACGTTGAACTTGCCGGCCGCGGGGTTGACGAACGCCACCAGCACAGGCCGCATGATGTACCACGCCAGCACGGATTCGTAGACTTCGTTCCAGAACGAATGGCGGAACTTGCCCTGGATGCGTGAGTTGGTCATGTTCGCGTGCAACAGGTGCGGCAGCGCGAAGGTGGCAATGGTCAGCGCCGGGGCCTGGATCACGTGGGCGCCGAACAGCAGGTACGCCAGCGGCGCCGTCAGGAACACCAGCCGCGGCAAGCCGTAGAAGAAGTGCAGCATGGCATTGAGGTAGCACAGCCGCTGCGGGATCGACAGGCCCGGCCCGAACAGCGGGTTGTCCACCCGGCAGATCTGCGCCATGCCCCGGGCCCAGCGAATGCGCTGCCCGACGTGGCCGGAGAGGCTTTCCGTGGCCAGCCCCGCGGCCTGGGGGATCGCCAGGTAGGCGGTGCCGTAGCCCTTGCGGTGCAGCTTGAGCGCGGTGTGCGCGTCCTCGGTCACGGTTTCCACCGCGATGCCGCCCACTTCCAGCAGCGGCGCGCGGCGGATCACGGCGCACGAGCCGCAGAAGAAGGTAGCGTCCCACAGGTCGTTGCCGTCTTGCACCAGGCCGTAGAACAACTCGCCCTCGTTGGGGACTTCCTGGAAGGTGCGCAGGTTCTTCTCGAACGGATCGGGTGAGAAGAAATAGTGCGGCGTCTGCAGCATGGCCAGCTTGGGGTCCTTGAGGAACCAGCCCATGCTGATCTGCAGGAAGGAGCGCGTGGGAATGTGGTCGCAATCGAAGATCGCCACGTACTCGCCGTGCGTGCCCTTGAGCGCTTCGTTGATGTTGCCTGCCTTGGCGTGGCGATTGTGGTTACGCGTCACGTGGGTGACGCCGACCTTCTCGCAGAACTCGCGGAATTCCTCGCGCCGGCCGTCGTCCAGCACGTAGACGTTGATCTTGTCGCGCGGCCAGTCCAGCGCCATCGCCGCGAATACCGTCGGCTTGACCACCGACAGCGGCTCGTTGTAGGTCGGGATGAAGATATCCACGGTCGGCCAGCTCGCGGTGTCCGCGGGCATGGCCACCGGACGGCGCTTGAGCGGCCACGCGGTCTGGAAGTAGCCCAGCATCAGCACCACGAACGCGTAGATCTCTGCCAGCACCAGGCCAATGCCAAAAGCGGAGTCGAACCAGCCGCCCAGCCCCACCGTTTCCGTCAGGCGCCAGTACATGTAACGGCTGGAGGCCGCGATCGACAGGATCACCATCATCAGCGTGGCGAGGTGGCCCTTGACCCGGTTCAGCCAGACCGCCAGCCCGAAGCACACCGCGGCAAACCCGACCTGCTGCCAGAAATCCAGCGGCACCGTGATGACCAGCGCAAACATGAACAGCCCGGCCAGCAACGCCAGCCCCCGCGCCACAGCGCTATCCCAAAAGGGAAGCTCGACGAAGGTGTTGCCGAAACGCTGCAACGCGGCCGACAGCGCATTGGGCTTGTCGTTGCCCTTGCTTTTGACCTTGTCCTTGTTCTTGCCCTTGGCCCGCGCGCCCTTGGGCGCCGCGGCGGCTTTTGCCTTGGCTGGCTTCACGCGGCTTCTCCGTGAGCGGCCAGCGCCTGGCGCACCCATGCAGCGCAGCGCTGCAGGTCGTGCGTGGCCTGGCTGTGAGGGTTGTACTCGAGCACGCTGCGGTCGTAGGCCAGCGCCTCTGCCACCGCCTGGTCCTGGTGGATCACGCCCAGCACGCGCTCGCCCAGCTGGGCGCGCAGCACCTGCACCACGTCCTTGCCGAGCTGACGGCTCACGTCGACCTGGTTGATCACCAGCATATGGCCCAGGTAATCGGGCCGGCCCTCGCAATAGGTGCGGATCAGGTCTTCCATCAGGGGCATGGTGGCGTAGGACGCGGCGTCCGGCAGCGACACCATCAGGCACAGCAGCGCGCATGACAGTGCCTGGCGCATGTATGGCGACGGGCCCGGCGGCGTATCAATCACAACGACATCGTCGCGGCCCAGGCCAAGTCCGGCAAGCTGGGCGCGCAGCCATCCCGGATGGGTAGAGAGGTGCGCTTCAAACGCAGAGCGGTCCGTCTCGTTGAGCGAGCCGAACGGCATGACCAGCACACGGGAGCGGCCCTTGTACATGCTCTGCTGCCATGCTTCTCCGGCCAGCGTGGCGCGCGCATGCCCGGCAACTTCCTGCGGCGGCATGCCGAAATGCAGGCGCAGCGCATTCTGCGGATCCAGGTCCACGGCGAGTACGTTCTCGCCGGCAACCGCCAGCGCTTCAGCCAGGTTGGCCGACAGCGTGGTCTTGCCCACGCCGCCTTTGGCCGAGACAACAGCAATGATCTTCACGAGCGATTCAGCCGATCTAGAAAGGAGCGGCGCGCGGGTGCGCGCTCGCTGGTGGTGGCCGGCTCCTGGCGGCCTTCGAGGCGGGCGAACACCTTGGATAATTCGGTGTCGGCGGCGCGGGCTGGCTCAGCCGCCGACACCGCGGGCGCTGCCGGGGACCAAATGCGGGCCGGCTCGGGCTCGGGGGCAGCGACCGGGTTCGCTACGGCTGCGGGTTGGGGCGACGCTGCGGCAACTTCCGGCGTTGATCGCGGCATCGAGGCCGACGCCACCGGCGCCATGCCTTCCGGCGTGCGGAAACGCGGCATCATCGCCGAGGCGGCCGCGCCCGTTGCCGCCGGTGCGGCCGGGGGAGCAACCTGAGCGGCAGGAGCCTCGGCGGCGCGAGCCGGCTCCGCGGCAGGTGGAAGCTCGCCTGCCGGCAGGGCCGCGCGCCACAATGGCGCAGGCGGCGCGGCCGGCGCCGCTGCCGCGCCGGCAACGTCATGCGCAGGCGGCGCGGCGGGCTGCACAGGTGGCACCACGGCAGCGCGGTCGACCCGCACGGACGTCAGCAGCGGCCAGCGCTCGCGCGCCTGCGTCGCCGCGTCTTCGCGCACGATCTCTTTATATGACTCCGCCTTGCCGCCGAAACGCTGGAACAGCTTGGACAAATCGTCGGATTGACTCATGGGATCTCACTCACGCAAGGCAGTACGCCGGCGCGAAAACTGCCGCAAACGGCGGACGGCACTTCAACGCCCGAACCGGAACTCCACGCATCCGGTAGCATCGATCGGTGTACTTTGGCTGACCCGCAGGGTCTCGGACGAGCCGAGCATACGGAACCAGTGCTGGTACGCCCCCTCCAGAAATGCCGGCGACCAGGTGTCGGCTCCGTCTCCAAGCGCCGCGTTCAGCGGCGCGCAGAAATGCCGGACCACCAGGGCCCCCCCCACATCCTCGATGCTGGTCCAGCCCCAGTCCACATCCAGCCAGATCTGGGCGACGGCGCGCTCCAGCTCGGCAAGCGTCGCGCAGGCGCCAGGATCGAAACGCTTGGCAAAACGCGCGCCAACGCGCCACATCACGGCGCGCAGGCCGGCCACGTCCATGGACTCGGATAGTTCTTCGGCGAGCGCCGACAGTACATCACGCCATTGCGACGAGCAATGCCGCTCAGTAAGATATTGCAGAATTGCTTGATTCACCCCGAGATCCTGTTTTAATTGCTTACAGTCAATACTCTTCTTATTGTTGGAGCGCCATTTTCTTACCAACCCGGCGATCTGGGCAAATGCTTTGCGAGCGACAATGGCTATGTCCCATCCTCGCAACATCCACAACGGCAGCCCCCATGCCCCGATCCGGAGGATTTCCCGCGCGGGTAGGCGCCACGGCCTTTCGCGGGCAGCCCAAGCCTGACAGTTTCCACGTCATGAGGGAACCCACCCCCTTCTGAAGCGGGGAACACTTCACATTGCCAGCCAAATGTCTCTACATTATCCGGTAAGGCGCTGTTGCCGGGCAGCGATGACCGCTCGCAGTGCCATTCTGGCTCGATAAATTGCAGACCAGTGCATGTTCTCCCAGCGGGGATATCGCGCGGCTTAGGGCGAGAAACGATAGGACAGGGCCCGAGGCAGTAAAGCAGGCGGCTGCGGACTAGTCCGGCATGACCTGCGCGCCAGGGCGGGCCGCGGCGACGAATGCATCGATCAGGCGCGCGCCGCGCCGTTCGCGCAAAAAATAAAGATACTCACTCATTTCCTCGCTACTATCCTCAAAATCCAGCATTTTCAAGTGTGGATGGCTTGGCACCTCGTGGCGGGCAATGACGGATACGCCGAGTCCGCGAATGACCGCCTCCCGGATCGATTCCCGGCTGCCGATTTCCATCGGCGTGGCAGGCACCACGCCCGCCCGACGCCGTAGGCCTCCTCCAGCGCACGGATCTGGGCGGTGATGGTCGGCTGCGACAGGCCGAGCCGCTTGGCAGCCTGGGTCACGCTGCCGATGCGGGCGACCATGAAGAAGGACTTGAGCTGGGCAATGAGCATGCTGGAGACGCGTGGTGATAGCGCAGGTGAATCGGGCGCTGGGCCTCGGTGGCCGCGCCCGGCGCCAGGGATGACGCCGTTGCGGCCGGGGGCGTATTCTAAGGCGCGGGGATCTGTTGCCACGCCGCTTTCGACCGAACAGGAGAATGCCATGCCCGAGCGCAAGCAGGACGCCACCCGGATCGAGACCGACAGCCTGGGCGACATACCAGTATCAGCCCGGCACCTGTGGGGCGCGCAGACCGAGCGCTCGCGCCAGAACTTCCGCATCGGCAGCGAGACGATGCCGCCCGCGCTGATCGAAGCATTCGCCATCCTCAAGCTCTGTGCCGCGCGTGCCAACCGAGAGTTGCGCGTGCTCACGCCGGAACTGGCCCACGCCATCGAGGCGGCGGCGCAGGAGATCATCGCCGGCAAGTGGCCCGGGGAGTTCCCGCTCTCGGTCTGGCAGACCGGCTCGGGCACGCAGACCAATATGAACCTGAACGAGGTAATTGCCAACCGCGCGATCCAACTGCTGGGCGGCGAGCCGGGCGCGAAGCAGCCGGTGCATCCCAACGATCACGTCAACGCCAGCCAGTCTTCAAACGACAGCTTTCCCACGGCGATGCATATCGCCGCCACCCGGGCGATCCAGCTGCAACTGCTGCCCGCGCTGGAGCGCTTTCAGCAGGCGCTCGGGCGCAAGGTGGACGCGTTCAGCGACATCGTCAAGGTGGGCCGCACGCACTTGCAGGACGCCGTGCCGCTGACGCTCGGCCAGGAGTTCTCCGGCTACGAAGCCCAGGTGGGAGATGCCCAGTCGCGCCTGCGCCAGGCCATGCTGCGCGCCATGCCGGTGCCGCAGGGCGGCACCGCGGTGGGCACCGGGCTGAATGCGCCGCATGGTTTTGCCGCGGCCTTCGCGCGCGCGCTGTCGGACTACACGGGCCTGCCGTTCGAGCCCGCGCCGAACCGCTATGCGCTGCAAGCCTCGCACGATGCGCTGGCCGACCTGTCGGGCGCGCTCAATACCACGGCATCGTCCTTCCTGAAAATAGCGCGCGATTTCATGCTGCTCGGCTCCGGCCCGCGCGCGGGCCTTGCCGAACTGATCCTGCCGGCCAACGAACCTGGCTCTTCGATCATGCCGGGCAAGGTCAATCCCACCCAGGCCGAGGCGCTGGCCATGGTGTGCTGCCGGGTGATCGGCAACCACACCACCGTCACGCTGGCCAATGGTCTCGGCACGCTCGAGCTCAACGCGTACAAGCCCGTGATCATCTACAGCCTGCTGCAATCGGTCACGCTGCTTGCCGATGCCGCCGCGAGCTTTGCCGAACGCATGGTGCAAGGGGTACAGGCGGATCGCGAGCGCATCGCCGAGATGCTCGGGCGCTCGCTGATGCCCGTGACGGCGCTCAACCCGTACATCGGCTACGACCGCGCCGCCGAAATCGCCAAGCTGGCGGTCACGCGAGGCCTGCCGCTGCGCGAGGCGGCGCTTGCCTCCGGACATGTCACGGCGGCCCAGTTCGATGCATGGATCGACCTGAAGGGAATGACCAAGGAAATATGAGGCGCCGCTTAGCGCTGGCCCATCTCGCACACGGCGCAGACGGTAACGGCCGCACCACAGGTGAAGACCAGCATCACCAGCACCATCAAGGCGTCGACAAAGCTCATGCTGCCCGGCGCAATCACGCTGACCAGCCGCCAGCAGATCCAGGCGATCCATCCCAGCGCCGCGATGGCACTGCAGACCGCCAGGGTTGCACAGGCACGGTGCGTCAACCGGCGCCAGGAGGCAGCAGGAGCGGGAGCGCTTTCGTTATCGGATATGACAGTCTGCATCCGGATTCTCCTTAGCCAAGCCTTGCGGCCTTGGCAGAAAACGCCGGGGCCCGCATCGTATGCGCCTAAGAAGAGCCCAGCGCGGCGAGGCGCGCACGGAGCTATGAGGACGCATTGGGCCGCATTCGACAATCAGCGTGAGTGCCGCCAGAGTGCCGCCCGGACTGAGTATGGTTCGGCGAAAGCCGGTTGCCTATCGGTGGCCGTCTGACAAGGTGTCCGGGCCGGCTTTTGTTGCCGAAAGGCAAAAGCGTACCCGTTTCTGCGTGCCGTCAAACCCACCTGCAACGGCCAGGAAGGGGCTCGCGCCTACTTGCCCACAGCCTTCTGCCGATAGCGCGCCAGTTCGGCGCCTAGCCACGGTGCGCTCTGCACCGGCTGGGCCTGGCCGCACTTGACCAGGTAAGGCTTGCCGCTGACGCTGCTCTTGCTCGCGCCCAGTTCGATAAAGCTCTCGCTGGTGCTGATGACGCCCTTGTCGGCCAGGTAGTCGTACTTCTTCTTGAGGTGGGCGGCCGCATCTGGCGCCGAATACCAGCTGCCATTGCGGTTGAACTGGCAATTCGAGCCCGCCAGGTAGCCAAAGAGATGGGTGACCTCGGCCTGCGTGGCGGCGGGCGGTGGCGCGGCGGCGGCGGGGGCCATGGGGGCCGCCAGCGCAGTGGCTAGCAGCAGGACGGACAGGAAGGCAGGCTTCATTTTCACGGAGTCGATAAGTCGCATCCGCTGCATTAGAGCGGTATTCCCGCTCCGGTTCAAGGCTTGACAAGCGACCAGAGCGCCCGCCGCGCGGGCGGAACCAACTGCCGGCGCGGCAAAGCGTACCCGTTTCTGCGTAGCAATCCGGAGCGTCAGCCGATCGCGCCGCCGCCATCGAGCAGCACCGTCGAACCCGTGGCAAAGTCCGTCCCGGCCAGGTAAAGGATGGCCTGCGCCACGTCTTCTGGCTGGCCGATGCGCTGCGCCGGGAGCCGCGCGGCCACGTTTTCGAACATGGCCTTGCGCGCGGCGCCGTCCAGCTTGTCCCACAGCGGCGTGGCGATCAGGCCCGGAGAGACGGTGTTGACGCGCACCGGCGACAGTTCCAGCGCCAGCCCGCGGCTGAGCGCGTCCAGCGCGGCATTGATGGCGCCCTGCAGCACGGATGCCTTGCTCGGCCGCACGCCCAGGAAGCCCGAAACCAGCGTCAGCGAGCCATGCGCGCTGATCGGCACCAGGCGCGCCACGCGATAGGCGCCCCAGAACTTGCTGTTCATCGCGGCGTAAGCATCGGCCAACGGCAACTGGCGCACCGGGCCGGTGGGCGTCTGCGCGGCGGAGATCACAACGTGGTCCCACGGGGTGGCGCCGTCCATGAACTGCGCCACGCTGGCGTCGTCGGTGATATCGACCGTGGCGCCGCTGACCGTGCCGGCGCTGGCCAGCGTGCGTACAGCGGCATCGACTTTTTCCTGCGAGCGCGAGGCGATCGTGACGCTGGCGCCGCGCTCGGCAAAGGCAGCCGCGGTGGCCAGGCCGATGCCGGAACTGCCGCCAACCACCAGCACCCTGGCGTTCTTGAAATCGGGAAACATGGCAAGACTCCTTGAATTTCCTTCAATGGCCAATCCATGCGGCAGGAAGGAAGGCCGCATGCTTGCCAGCCATTATGGTCACGGCGCGCCGGCGGATCATCCACCCAGGATTGGAAGCACTCTTGGCAAGCATTTGATAATCGATGGCGCGCCGGAGCACGCCAGCAAGCCCGGCGCGCCGCCGCTACAATGCTGCGGTGCAGCTTAGGCCTCGTCCCGGGGCCGCTCACCCTCCTCCCAGCCGTCGCCAACGGCCCCGAAACAATCTCCTGCCCATCATGAAGCCGCTCCTGCTCGTCCTCAGCCACGTCAGCGCACAGCATCTGTCCTCGATTGCCGAACAATACGAGGTGCTCTACGCGCCCGACAGCGCGGCCCGTGCCACGCAGGTCCGGGAGGCCGGCGCCCGCGTGCGCGCGGTGCTGACGATCGGCACGGTCGGCCTCACCGCCGCGGAGATCGACGCCATGCCCGCGCTGGAGCTGGTGTGCGCGCTGGGCGCGGGGTACGAGAACATTGCCGTGGCCCACGCCCGCGCGCGCGGCATCGTCGTGGCCAACGGTGCCGGCACCAACGACAGCTGCGTGGCGGACCACGCCATGGCGCTGCTGCTAGCCACCGTGCGCGCCATCCCGGCGCTGGACCAGGCCACGCGCGCCGGCAAGTGGCGCACCGCGCTGCCGCTGCAGCCCAATGTGTCGGGCAAGCGCATGGGGATTCTCGGCCTCGGCACCATCGGCCAGCGCATTGCGCAGCGCGGCCTGGGCTTCGACCTGGAGGTGGGGTATCACAACCGAGCCCCGCGCGACGACGCGCCGTATCGCTATTTCGACAGCCTTGGCGCGCTGGCCGAATGGGCCGACTACCTGATCATCGCCACGCCCGGCGGCGCGGGCACCCGCCACCTGGTCGACGCCAAGGTGCTGGCCCAGCTGGGCCCGGGCGGCTTCGTGGTCAATATCGCGCGCGGCAGCGTGCTTGACACCGCGGCGCTGGCGGATGCCCTGCGCGCCGGCAAGCTCGGCGGCGCCGGACTTGACGTGTACGAGACCGAGCCCGAGCCACCCGCCGAGCTGTTCGACTGCCCCAATGTGGTCCTGACCCCGCACGTGGCAGGCAGGTCGCCGGAAGCCATCGACGCTTCAGTGCGGCAGTTCCAGGAGAACAGCCGGCTGCATTTTGCCGGCGAGCCTGTGCTTACACCGGTCGGCTGACGAGAGGCCCCGCCGCGCGCTCAGGCGACGGGAAACGCCACCCGCACGCGCAGCCCGGGCGCAGCGTCTTCCAGCGAGACCCGCGCGCCGTGCGATTGCGCGATCTCCGCCACGATGGCCAGGCCCAGCCCGCTGCCCCCGGTGGGCGCTTCCGGCACCCGGTAGAAGCGGTCGAACACGCGCGCGCGCTCGGCGGCGGGAATTCCCGGCCCGTCGTCCTGCACGATCAGTTCCGCGCTCTGCGTATCCGATTCTCCTCCGCCCGTCATGGCCCGTCCCCGGCCAACCAGCACATCGACCCTGCCGCCTGCCGGCACATAGCGCAGCGCATTGTCGACCAGGTTGGTCAACAGGATGCGCAGCGCATCGACGTCGCCGCGCACCATGGCCGGCCCGGCCGCGGCGTCGAGCCCCAGGTCGATGTGGCGGTCGAGCGCGGCCTGGGTCATCTCCGCCACCACGCTTTGCGCCAGCGCGCGCAGGTCCACCGGCTCATGCGGGGGCGCTGCCGCGCCGGGCTCCTGGCGCGCCAGCGTGAGCAACTGGGCCACCATGTGCGTGAGCCGCTCCAGCCCCTGGCGCAGCTTGCCCACGGCCTCCTGCCGCTCCTCGGCCGTATCGGCGCGCTCCACCAGCTGGGCCTGCAACTGCAGCGCGGCCAGCGGCGTGCGCAGCGCGTGCGCGGCGTCAGCCACGAAGGCGCGCTGGGTATCGATGGCGTGGGACAACCGCGCCAGTAGCTGGTTGAGCGCCTCGGTCAACGGCGCGATCTCGTCCGGCATGCTGCTGACCGCCAGCGGGGCCAGGGCGTTGGCGTCACGCTGGCGCACCCCGGCGGCGATCTCGCGCAAGGGCCGCAGGCCACGTCCCACGGCCACCCACACCAGCCAGCCGATCAGCGGCAGCAGCAATAGCAGGGGCGCCACGGTGCGCAGCGCCATGCGCGCGGCTACCTCGCTGCGCGCCGACATCGGCTGGGCAATCTGCACCACGCCGAGCCCGAGCTGCACGCTGTAGATCCGCCATTCGCCCTGCGCGGTCTTGACGTTGGAAAATCCCAGCTCGGCGCGCGGCGGCAACGCGGGATGCGCGTGCGACAGATACAGGCTGCGGCCGGAGCCATCCCAGATATGGATCACGACGTCTTCATCGGCATGGAACAGGCTGTCGCTAGGCGAGCCCGGCGCGCCGGGCGACTGCTGCGCAACGAACGGCGGCATCACCGGATCGGCAAACTGGCTGGGCAGCGCGGCGGCCACCTGCTTCATCTGGTAGTCGAACAGTGCGTTGGCTTCCTGCCGGGCCTGCCCGTAGATCAGCGCAGTGGCAATGGCGATGCCGGCCAGCAGGCCCAGGGCAAGCCACCACAGCAGGGTTCTCTGGATGGAACGCATCAGCCCGCGCCCCCGGCTTCGAGCTTGGGCACCACATAGCCCACGCCACGGATATTGCGGATCAGCCCCGCGCCGAATTTCTTGCGCAGCGCGTGGATGTAGACTTCCACCGTGTTGCTGCCCACTTCATCGCCCCAGCCGTACAAGCGCTCCTCCAGCTGCGCCACCGACCACACCTTGCCGGGCCGCGCCAGCAGCGCCGAGAGCAAGCCGAACTCGCGCGCCGACAAACGCACCGCCTCACCGTCAAGGGTGGCCTCGCGGGTCACGGGATTGATCACGATGCCGCCGTAGCGCAGCAGCGGCTCCGCCCGGCCTTCGGCGCGGCGCACCAGCGCGTGCATGCGCGCGGCCAGTTCCTGCAGGTCGAAGGGCTTGACGAGGTAGTCGTCGGCGCCGGCGTTCAGCCCCGCCACGCGATCGGCCACGGCGTCGCGCGCGGTCAGGATCAGCACCGGCGTATTCACGCCACGCGCGCGCAGCGCGGCGAGCACCTCCAGCCCGGAGCGGCGCGGCAGGCCCAGGTCGAGCAGGATCAGCGCATAGCAGGCCTCGCCCTCGGGGCCGCCCGACTGGGTGGCCGCGGCCAGGCCGGCCTCGCCGTCCTGCACCCAGTCCACCGCGAAGCCTTCCTGGCGCAGTGCCAGCTTCACGCTATCGCCGATCATGGCGTCGTCTTCCACCAGCAACACTCGCATGGTCAGGTCCGGATCAGGCAGGGTTAGGTTGGTTGGCCGGGTTGGCTTGGCTGGCACCATCGCCATCGCCGTCGACGCCATGCGTGATCGCTTCGTCCAGCGCCTGCGCCAGTCCGGGCAGCGCCGGGTATTGCGCGTTGATGACGTAAACCGGCAGGCTTTCCAGGTACGCGCTCAGCCGCCCCTTGGCGGTAAAGCGCGCGTTGAACGCGGAGTTGCGCAGCGCGGGCACGAAGCGCGGCACGATGCCGCCACCCAGGTAAACACCGCCACGCGCACCCAGTACCAGCGCAATATCAGCCGCCACGGAACCCAGCAAGCCGCAAAACACGGCAAGCGCGCGCTCGCAGAGCGGGTCGTGCCGGTGGATCGCGCCTTCGGTTACCTCTGCCGGCTCGAGCTGGCGCGCCAGGGGCGTACCCGTTTCTGCGTGCAACGCGGCATGTATCAGCGACAGCCCCATGCCCGACAAAAGACGCTCGGCGGAGACACGGCCGAAGGCCTGGCGGGCCGCGCGCCACGCGGTCCATTCGTCTTCGGTCTCCGGCATCAGCTCGATATGGCCGCCCTCGCCGGCCAGCGCCACGGCCGGCCCGGAGCGCGCGGGCACCAGCCCGGACACGCCCAGCCCGGTGCCCGGGCCCACCAGCGCGAGCGGCGCACCGGCCACGGCCACGCCCTGGCGCATCAGCGTCAGGTCCTGCGCGCCAAGGTGTGGCAAACCCAGTGCCAACGCGGTGAAATCGTTGATGGCCAGCAGCAGGTCCAGGCCCAGCGAGCGCTGCATCTGCGAGATGGAAAACGCCCAGGCGTGATTGGTCAGCTTGACGCGATCGCCGGTCACCGGGTTGGCGAGGCCAACGGCCGCGTGGCGCGGCCTGGCGCTACCGGTCGGCAAGCCGCCGAGGTAATGCTGCATGGCAGCCTCGAGCGAGGGGAAATCGGCCACTTTGAGCGCGGTCACCGGGCCGATGCGCTGCGGCGCGGTTTCCAGCGCAAAGCGCACATTGGTGCCGCCGACATCGCCCAGCAGGCGTGGAAAGTTCTGCATGGCATCAAGCCGAGAAGACATCGGTGCCATGCCGGTGCCGGCTCAGCACCAGGCTGATGGGCAGCGCCGGGATGGGTCCCTTGCAGGCGCGTGCGAACACGGCTGTCTTGACGGGTCCCGCGAACGACAGGAAGACGCGCTCGGCGGCCAGTAGCGCCGCCAGGTTCAGCGTGATGCGCGCGTGCGGCGCCTCGCGCGGATGCGTCACCATATAGCCCGGCTGCGGCTCGGCAAGAGCCTGCTGCAACTCGGGCGCCTCGGGAAACAGCGAGGCGGTGTGGCCATCCTCACCCATGCCCAGCACGATCACGTCGGGCTGGCGCCAGGCCGCGTTCAGCCGGGCCACCGCGCTGGCCGGGTCGGCCGCTTCGGCGGCGTCGGCCACCAGCGGCACGAAGGCCGCCTTGCCAGCCGCCTCGCGCAGCAGGTGGCGGCGCACCAGCGCGCCATTGCTGTCGTCATGGTCGGGCGGCACCACGCGCTCGTCGACCAGCGTGATGGTGACCGCGTCCCAGCGGATGGTGCGATGGCGCAGGCGCTCGAACATCGCCACCGGCGAGCGGCCGCCGGACACCGCCAGCACCGCCCAGCCGTTCACGCCGATGGCGATCTCCAGCGCGTGGGCTACCGAGATCGCCATTGCTTCGGCCAGGTCCGCCTCGGAGGTATGTTCGTAGCGTCGCATGGGCAGTGTCTCCTGTTCGAATGAGGGTCTATCAATGATCAGCGGGCGCGGCTCACACCTCTTCGTGCCAGAGCGAGCCGTCGCGCGACATCAGTGCGGACGAGGAAGCCGGGCCCCACGTGCCGGCGGTATACGCCTTGGGCGGCACGGTGCTGCCTGCCCACGTATCGATGATGGGCTCGACCCAGCGCCAGGCCTGCGCCTGTTCGTCGCGCCGCACGAACAATCCGAGGCGGCCGCGAATGACATCGAGCAGCAAGCGCTCGTAGGCGCCCGCGCGGCGCACCTTGAAGGAGTTGGCGAAGTCCAGGTCGAGCGAGGTGCCCGTGAGCGCCACCGTATCGCCGGGCTGCTTGACCAGGAAATACAGGCGGATGCTTTCCTCCGGTTGCAGCCGGATCACCAGCCGGTTTTGCGGCGACAAGGTCAGCGGGCGCGGGAAGATGGCATGTGGCACATCGCGGAAGTGGATGACGATCTCCGCCACGCGCGACTGCATGCGCTTGCCGGTGCGCAGGTAGAACGGCACGCCGGACCAGCGCCAGTTGGCGATCTCGGCCTTGATGGCGACAAAGGTCTCGGTATGGCTGTCGGGCGCGATGCCCTTCTCGTCGAGGTAGCCCACCACCGGCTTGCCGCCCACGGCGCCGGCCCGGTACTGCCCGCGCACGGTTTTCTCGGCCACGTCCTGCGGCGTGATGGGCTTGAGCGCCTTGAGGATCTTGATCTTTTCGTCGCGGATCGCATCCTCGGACAGGCTGGAGGGCGGCTCCATCGCCACCATGCACAGCAGTTGCAGCAGGTGGTTCTGCACCATGTCGCGCAGCGCGCCGGTGTTGTCGTAGAACTCGCCGCGCGTTTCCACGCCAAGCTCCTCGGCGATGGTGATCTGCACGTCCTGCACCCATTCGCGGCGCCACAGCGGCTCGAACAGCGCGTTGCCGAAACGGATCGCCATCAGGTTCTGCACCGACTCCTTGCCCAGGTAGTGGTCGATCCGGTAGATCTGGTCTTCGGCGAAGTACTGCGCCACGGCCGAGTTGATCGCATCGGACGAATGCAGGTCGTGCCCGAGCGGCTTCTCCAGGACGATGCGGACATTGGGATGATTGAGCCCGGTGCGCGCGAGCTGCTCGCAGATGGGGACAAAGATATGCGGCCCGGTGGCGAGATAGCACACCACCACCTCTGGCGAGCGCTGCAGCACCTTGGCCGCCAGCGCGTCGAAGTGCTCGGGCACGCGGGCGTCGGCCTGCACATAGCTGATGCGCGCAAGGAAGGTGGCCCAGGCTTCGGGCGGTGCATGCTCAAGACCCGGCCGCACGCTCTGCTCCAGCGAGCCGACGTAGTCTTCGGTGGAAAGGGGATGGCTGCCGGTGGCAAGAATGCGGGCGTTGGGATGAAGCAAACCCGCGCGGTGTGCATCGAACAGCGCCGGCAGCAGCTTGCGCCGCGCCAGGTCCCCGGTGCCGCCGAACAGCACCATGTCGAAATCGGGCATGCTCACCCTGTACTCCTTGTCTTGGCCAACGTGGGTGCGGCGCAAGAGCCCGGCGGGGCCTGCGGGGTTCCAGGAACACCAGCGCGCGTCACTTTACTGAGTGCCGCGGTGCGCCGCATAAGTTCCGGCCAGTTTAGTTGAGTCGCTGCCGCTTGGCGAGGCGTGGAACGCTTGCGCCATCCGGCGCGGAACCCGAGATTTGCCGCCTGCGCGCACTAGCCGGCCAGCAGATCCACCCACAGGCCGCGAGCCTGGAGCTGGTAGGCGCGCGTGGCCTCGATCAGGGCGCGGCGGGGCGCCGGGTCCATGATGGCCTCGGGCAATAGCGGATCGCGCACGATGGCGCGGATGATGGCACGGCCTACCAGCATGGCTTCGCGCGCGCCGGCATCCGGCGCCATGCGCGCCAGCTTGGCCCGGCTGCGCTCAAGTTGCGCCAGCGCGCGGCGATAGGCGGATTGCAGTGCCGGCACGTCCCACAACTGGGGCATGCGCGCGGCGGCATCGGCATCGAACTCGCGGCCCACGAATAGCAGGCCGGCGCTGGCCATCCCGAGGCGGGACAGCGCGGCGCGCATGGCCGGGGCACCGCCCGCGAGATTGTCCGGGCGCACGTTGATGCCGGCGGCCAGCACCCGAAAGCCGGACAACGACAGCGCGCGCGCATGGTGGCGCCAGGCGGTCTTCTCGCTGCGCGCCACGGCGGCGTCCTGCACCACCAGCCAGTCGCCGGCCCAGTGCCCCAGCCGGCTCTCTTTTTCAAACCAGTGCTCGACCTCATCGTAGACCGGGTTGCCTTCCGGCAACACCGCGTAGCAGCCGCGCTCCGTCTTGACGATGCGGCCCTGGCGCTGCAGGCGCGTCAGCGCCACCCGCACGCTAGGCGTGCCGATGCCCATCACCTCAGCGCCGCGCGCCAGCGCCTGCACCGGCAGGGTACGCTCCGGATGGCCGTAGAGCAGGTCCAGGACCAGGTCGGTCGCCGAGGGCTCGCGGATTTCTATTTCATGCATGGGTCGAAAGCGGGAGCAACGTGGGCGGTAAAGGATGCCGCGAAGGGTAAACCAGAAATATTTCTTTTCTTGGCATAAATATATCATTCGGCGAAATATTTATGCATGTGGAAAAACACCTAGAAAGTACCCGATTCGTACAATTCACCCTTGCCAGGCGCAGGCACCGAGGATACGAGCATGGATAGTAAGCCCAGTCAGCCCAACCAGTATGTCAGGACCGAAACGTCCGGCCCGGTCCTCACCATCATTCTGGACCGCGCCGACAAGCGCAACGCCGTGGACGGCCCGATGGCGCTGGCGCTGCGCGAGGCATTCACCCGGTTCGAATCCGACCCGGCGCTGCGCGTGGCCGTGCTGTGGGGCGCGGGCGGCCATTTCTGCGGCGGCGCCGACCTGTCGGCGGTGAGCGACCCGGCGCGCCGTCACGAACTGGATCCGCAAGGCGGTGGCTCGGGCCCGATGGGCCCGAGCCGGATGGCGCTGTCCAAGCCGCTGGTGGCCGCGGTCAGCGGCTATGCGGTAGCGGGCGGGCTCGAGCTGGCGCTGCTGGCGGACCTGCGCGTGGCGGAGCGCGATGCGGTCTTCGGCGTGTTCTGCCGGCGCTGGGGCGTACCGCTGATCGACGGCGGCACGGTGCGCTTGCCGCGCATCGTCGGCATGGGCCGCGCGCTCGACATGATCCTGACCGGCCGCCCGGTGCCCGCCGAGGAAGCGCTCGCCATGGGGCTGGCCAACCGCGTGGTCGAGCCAGGCCAGGCCCGCGCCGCGGCCGAGGCGCTGGCGCATGCGCTCGCCGCCTTCCCGCAGCGCTGCATGCTGGCGGACCGGGCCTCCGCCTACGGGCAATGGGACCTGCCGCTAGCCGACGCACTGCGGGCCGAAGGCGCCAACGGCACGCCGATCGTGTTCGAGGAGGGCATCCCGGGCGCCGCCCGCTTTGTCGGGGGTGCCGGCCGCCACGGCAATTTCTCCGGCTAGGCAGGCATCGGGAACGGGGACGGGGACGGGAACGGGCCAAACACGCCCCGGCTCGACAAAGCGTACCCGTTTCTGCGTAGCTGAACCGGGACGCAATGGCCATGGAATCAGCCCTGTGCCGCCAGCGCCGAACGCAGCCCACCATGCATGGCCGGCCCGGCAGCCACGATCCCCTGGCACCCCCAGGTAAACGGCTTGCCATCCAGCGCGGTCACCACACCACCCGCCTCGGTTACCAGCAACGCGCCTGGCAACCAGTCGTAGTAGTCCTGCCCGCACTCCCAGTAGCCATCTAACGCGCCACCGGCAACCAGCGCCAGCAACAACGATGTGGGACCGTATACGCGCTGCCCAAACACCTGCGGCAACAAACGGCCAAAGCGATCCAGAAAGGCCGCGGTATCGCTACGCACCTGCCCTGGCCAGTTGGGATGCGCCGTGGAGATCAGCGCCGAGGCCGGATCTCCACGCGCATTGGCCCGCAATGGCGCCCCGTCGCAATCAGCGCCCTGGCCGGCCACCGCCCGATACGTCCGCCCGGTGGCCGGGTCATGCACCAGCGCCAGTGCAGGCACCCCCTCTACCACCAGGCACAGCGCAATGGTCCAGCCCGGCATGCCGCTCAAGTAGTGCAGGACACCATCGATGGGGTCGCAAACCCAGTAAGCGTCGGCATGCTCCGGTGCCTGCTGCTCGCCGCTCTCCAGTTCCTGGTCGGAGAACGGGATCTGCGGCCAGCGCTCCAGCAAGGCCCTTTTCAGCGCCGAGCCGACGGCGCCGCTGTGCTGGTCGAACGCCGCCCGCAGGGCCTGGAAGTCAGCGGGGGCGCTGCGTGGCTGCTGCGTGCGCAGCCGCCGGCCTTGCTGGGCAAGCAAGGTGCTCAGGCTATCGAGCACAGCCACCACGGGCTGGCCGAGACGTTCGGAAAGGGGCTGAGTGTTGATGTTGGTGTTGACGTTGGCATTCACGATGCATCGCTCCTGGCTGGGTTGGAGCAGCCAGTCTAGGCAGTTGCCGCGTTGCCATCTAACGATAGAATGCCAACTTATATTCGAGACGGGCCAAACCGATGTCGCTACGAGAAATCCGGCCGATCGCGCATGAAGCCGCCCGGGAACAGGTGCCGCATGCGCATGCCGAGGGCCAGCTGTTCACCGTGAAGTCCGGCGTGGTCAGCATCGAGGCCGGTGGCGGGCGCTGGCTGATGCCAACCGGCTGCATCGGCTGGGTGCCGCCGTATACATCGCACGGTGCGCGCATCCATGGCGCGATGACCGGAATGAGCCTGTATTTCAACGAGGCATGGAGCCGCGCCGCCATGCCGGAAACCCTCAAAGTGGTACGCCTGTCGCCGCTGCTGGCCGCGCTGCTCGACACGCTGGCGCAAGCCGAGCCGCCGTCCGGGCCGGTGCGCGAGCACTACCTGGCGGTCTTTGCCGATGACTTCATCCGCCAGCCGGCGCAAACACTGTTCCTGCCCATGCCCCAGGAGCCGCGCCTGCTGCGCATGGCCACCGCCTTGCTGGCCAGCCCGGACGACAACACCGGCCTGGATGGTTGGGCGGCGCGCATCGGCATGGCCCGCCGCACGCTCACCCGCCACTTTCAGGCCGACACCGGCTGGAGTCTGGCGCAATGGCGCCAGCAGTTGCGCATGCTGGCGGCCATGGAGCGGCTGGTGGCAGGCGAAAGCGTCACTACGGTCGCGCTCGGCCTGGGCTACGCCAGCGTCAGCAGCTTCATTGCCCTGTTCCGCCGTTACACCGGCACCACGCCGCGTGCCTACCTGGCACTGGGCAAGGACTAAGGTACGACAGGCACGGAAGGCCTCTCGCGGGTGCAGCAAGCGCCAACCCACCCGCTCTTGTATGCTACGGCTATTGCCGCCGAAGAAGCCTGACCGCGCCATGAGCCACAAATCCCGCAGCCTCCTGCAGTCGATCTTCAGTCACCCGCTCAGCAACAACATCCACTGGCGCGAGGTGGAGTCGCTGCTGCAACAACTCGGCGCGAAGGTCGAGCCGATCCAGGGCGCCCGCTTCAGGGTGGTGCTCAACGAGTATGAGTTCTACCTTCATCACCCGCACCATGGCAATGTCTGCGCCAAGCAGGAGATCAAGCACCTGCGCGATTGCCTGGTCGCCGCCGGCGTCAGCCCTCCCGACGGCGACGACAAGCCGAAGTGACCCGGCGCTTGACCGGGCAGGCCCCGCGGCGAACCCCGGCACGGCCATCCTCTTCGGCCGCCAAGGCCAACCATTGCCCCAGCCCATCCATTCCTACGGATTTCCATGACCAATCTTTCCGCCTTCCTCGTTACCAATAAGTGGCCCGCCTTGCGCCCGGAGCGAATCCAGCTCTATTCGCTGCCCACGCCCAATGGCGTCAAGGTCTCGATCATGCTCGAGGAAACCGGCCTGCCGTACGAACCGCACCTGGTGCGCTTCGACACCAATGACCAGTACACGCCGGAATTCCTCTCGATCAGCCCCAACAACAAGATTCCCGCCATCCTCGACCCGAACGGCCCCGGCGACCAGCCGCTGGCCCTGTTCGAATCCGGCGCGATCCTGCTCTATCTCGCCGACAAGAGCGGCAAGTTCATCCCGCAAGATCCCGCCGGCCGCTACGAGACCATCCAGTGGCTGATGTTCCAGATGGGGGGCATCGGGCCGATGTTCGGGCAACTGGGATTCTTCAACAAGTTCGCCGGCAAGGAATACGAGGACAAGCGCCCGCGCGACCGCTATGTCGCGGAAGCCAAGCGCCTGCTGGCCGTGCTCAACGGACGCCTCGCGGACCGCGCCTGGATCATGGGCGACACCTACACCATTGCCGACATCGCGACCTTCCCCTGGGTGCGCAACCTGATCGGGTTCTACGAGGCCGGCGAGTTGGTCGGCATCCAGGACTTCCCCCACGTCACGCGCGCGCTCGAAGCCTTCCTGGTGCGTCCCGCGGTGGCAAAGGGCCTGGATATCCCGAAGCGCGTCTAAACCAACCCGGAGCCACACCAGTGCCGCTGATTCAGCTTGACGACCTTGCCGCCGCGCTGCCCAGCGCATGGAAGTCCACAGTCTTGGGCCAGGTCGGCCCCGCCCGCATCAAGGTTCTGCGCATGGATGAACAAGCGTATGAAGCGGAGACGCACGACTACAACGAAGGCCTGCTCGTGGTGAGCGGACGGCTCATGTTGCAAGTGCAAGGCGAAGCCGGCACGGTTGTCGTCGAGCCCGGGCAAATGTACCTCGCCCTTGCCGGCATCCCCCATGCCGTGCTGCCCGGCAGCCACGGCACGCTGGTGATCGTCGACATCTGAGCGAGCCTGTGCGCCCCGGCGGATGATGCCGCGCCGGTGGCCAAGGGGCGGGCACCCACGCGGCGCCCGCCCGATTGCAGCTGCCGTCAGACTCAGCCAGCCATCTCCACCACCGCCGCGGCTGGTGCCGCGGCATAGTGATCGAGCTGCATGGCAAAGCTGGCGCGGCCCGAGGTCAGCGCGCGCAGGCTGCCGATGTAGCCGAACAGGCTGGCCAGCGGCACATGCGCCTCCACCACCGTGGTGTTGCCGCCACCGCGTTGCGATTGCCCGCGCACCATGCCCCGGCGCCGGTGGATATCGCCGATGACGTCGCCCACATGATCGGCGGGCGTCACCACTTCCATGCACATCACCGGCTCCAGCACTACGGGCGCAGCCTGCCGCGCGGCTTCGCGGAAAGCGGACGCGGCCGCGGTCTCGAAGGCCAGGGCCGAGGAGTCGCGCTCGTGATAACTGCCGTCCAGCAAGATGGCCTGGACATCCACCACCGGGTAGCCCGCGAGCACGCCCTGCGCGGCCGCGCGCCGGATGCCGGCCTCCACCGCCGGCACGAACTCGCGCGGCACCGCGCCACCGCTGATGCGGCTCTCGAACCGGACGCCCTCGCCACGCGCCAGCGGCTCGAAGCGCAGCACCACTTCCGCGTACTGTCCCGGGCCACCGCTTTGCTTGCGATGCAGGTAGCGCGCGTCGGCGGCGCGGGTCAGCGTTTCGCGATACGCCACCTGCGGGCGGCCTACCGTGACCTCCACATGAAAGCGCGTGCGCAGCTTCTCCAGCGTGACCTCCAGCTGCAGCTCGCCCATGCCGGACAGCAACGTCTGCCCGCTCTCCGGATCCTGGCGCAGGCGCAGGCTCGGATCTTCCTGCAGCAGCACTTGCAGGCCGCGCGACAAGCCGGCCTGGTCGGACTGGCTCTTCGGCTCGATGGCCACGTCGATCACCGGCTCGGGCGCGTCGATCGTCTCCAGCACCATGGGGTGCGCGGGATCCGTCAGCGTGTCGCCGGTGATGGTGGCCTTGAGGCCCGCTATCGCCACAATATCGCCGGCCACGGCGACCCGCAGTTCCTGCTTGCGGTCCGCGTGCATCTCGTACAGCCTTGCCACCCGCTCGCGCTTGCCATTGCCCGCGTTGAGCACGATGTCGCCGGCAGCGAGCCGTCCGCGATACACGCGCACGAACGTCAGCGTGCCGTGCGCGTCGTGCACGACCTTGAAGGCGAGCGCCACCAGCGGCTGGTCCGCGTGCGCGCTCACTGCATGACGGCCCGCTTCGCCAGGTGCAGGCAGGTACGCTGTCACGGCATCGAGCAAAGGCTCCACGCCCTTGTTCTTGAAGGCGGAACCCGCCAGCACGGGCACCACGGCGCCGCTGATGGTCGCGCGCCGGATGGCTGCGCGCAAGGCGTCACTGGCTGGCTCGCGGCCCGCCAGGTAGTCTTCCAGCAAGGTATCGTCCTGCTCGGCCAGCGTTTCCAGCAAACGCTGGCGCCAAGCCGCGGCCTGCTCCGCCAGCGCCTGCGGCACGGCATCGGTCACGTAGCCCGTGCCGCCTTGCCATAGCAGGGCCTGCATGGTGACGAGATCGACCACGCCGTGGAAATCGCCTTCGCGGCCGATCGGCAACTGCAGCACGAGCGGCACCACGCCGAGGCGTTCCTCGATCATGGCGACCACGCGCAGGAAATCCGCACCGGTGCGATCCAGCTTGTTGATGAAGGCCAGGCGCGGCACGCGGTAGTGGTCCGCCAGGCGCCAGTTGGTCTCCGTCTGCGGCTCCACGCCGGCCACGCCGTCGAACACCACCACGGCGCCGTCGAGCACGCGCAGCGAGCGGTTCACCTCGATGTTGAAATCGATGTGGCCCGGGGTATCGATCAGGTTGATCTGGTGTCCGCGCCAGAACACGGTGGTGGCCGCGCTGTTGATGGTGATGCCGCGCGCCTGCTCCTGTGGATCGAAATCCATGGTGGCGGCGCCGTCATGCACCTCGCCCAGCCGGTGGCTGGCACCGGTGTAGAACAGGATGCGTTCCGACGTGGTGGTCTTGCCCGCGTCCACGTGGGCAATGATGCCGATGTTCCTGAGATTCCTGCTTTCCTTCCTGCTTTCGTTTCTGCTTTCCATGATGGGCTGCCTGAATGCAAACACCCTGGCGGGTGCGTGCCTGCCAGGGTGCTTGTGGTCCCTGGGAGGCGATCTACGAGGCCTCCCGGACTGCATGTGCAGCCAGGAGGCTATGGGATCGCTTGCGAGGCGGCGCCAGCATGCCGCATGCGGCACGCAATGGTCTCGGTGACTACGCCAGACGACGCCGTTACCGCACCAAGGGACGAGCGCAAGCCCCCGTTCCCTTGGCCGGTTTGAATCGTGGCAATCAACTTGTCGTAGGTACGCATGGCGTGTCAGATGGTGGCGAAACAAAAAAACAAAACCCCGGCGGGCCTGCGGGCCGTCCGGGGTTGGCGATGATCGGTTTCGTCGTTCCCGGAACTGGCCTTGCAGCCTTCCGGGCGGGACGCTCGGAAGACTAGACGTGAATAGCCAGCAGCACGCGTTCACCGTGAGGTGCCGCGGCAAACGCTGCGATGGCGGGGCGTTGCGCTGCTTGCTTCATGTCGTTTGAACTCCAGAGAATGCGGCGGAGTCTAGCACTTGTGGAGAAAACGTGCAGCGGCTCATACTGGCGCCAAGCACGCACCAACCGCGCACCAACCGTGCGCCCCTCCCCAAAGTGCACTAGGCTAAAAAAGGCACCCACGCAGGAGATCCCCATGCCAAGTCACCCAGTCCTGGAACGGGTCACCGCCCGCATCGTCGCGCGCAGCGCCGCCACCCGCCAGACCTACATGGATCGCACCCGCGCCATGGCGGGACAGAAGGTGGAGCGCGCGCAGCTCTCGTGTACCAACCTGGCGCACGCCGTGGCGGCCATGCCTGAGCAGGCCAAGATCCGCCTGAAAGCGCAGGAGCGCCCCAACCTCGCCATCGTCTCCTCCTACAACGACATGCTGTCGGCGCACCAGCCCCTGGCGGAGTATCCACAATGGCTCAAGGAAGCCGCGCTGGAGGCGGGCGGCACCGCGCAATTCGCCGGCGGCACGCCCGCCATGTGCGATGGCGTGACGCAGGGCCAGGACGGCATGGATCTCTCGCTGTTCTCGCGTGACGTGATCGCGCTATCCACCGCGGTGGCGCTGTCGCACCAGATGTTCGACGGCGCGCTGTACCTCGGCGTGTGCGACAAGATCGTGCCGGGGCTGGTGATGGGCGCGCTGTCGTTCGGCCACCTGCCCGCCATCTTCGTGCCAGGCGGCCCCATGACCACCGGCATCGGCAACGAGGAAAAGGCGCGCGTGCGCCAGCGCTATGCCGAGGGCAAGCTCAGCCGCGCGGAGTTGCTGGAGGCAGAGAGCCAGTCGTATCACGGCCCGGGCACCTGCACCTTCTACGGCACCGCCAACTCCAACCAGATGCTGATGGAGATCATGGGCCTGCACCTGCCCGGCACTGCCTTCGTCAATCCCAACACGCCGCTGCGTGAAGCCCTCACGCGCGAATCCGCGCGTCAGGCGCTACGCCTTGTGCATGGCGGCGATCGCTATACGCCGGTGGCGGACGTGCTCGACGAGCGCGCCTTCGTCAATGGCATCGTCGGCCTGCTGGCCACTGGCGGCTCCACCAACCATACGTTGCACCTGGTGGCAATGGCGCGCACTGCGGGCATCGTGCTGGGCTGGGACGATTTTGCCGAGCTATCGGAAGTGGTACCGCTGCTGGCGCGCGTGTATCCGAACGGCAGCGCGGATGTGAACCAGTTCCAGGCCGCCGGCGGACTCGGGCTGGTGATTCGCGGCTTGCTGCAGCTTGGCCTGCTGCACGACAACGTGACCACCGTGGTCGGCAAGGGCCTGGCCGACTACACGCGCGAGCCGGTGCTGCGCGATGGCCAGCTCACCTGGATCGACGGGCCCGAAGCGCCGCTGGACGACACCATCGTGCGCGCCGCCGGCCAGCCATTCGCGCCGGAAGGCGGCATCAAGCTGCTCGACGGCAATATCGGCCGCGCCGTGCTGAAGATCTCGGCGGTCAAGCCCGAGCACCACATCGTGCAAGCCCCGGCAATGGTGTTCCACACGCAAGACGCGCTGATCGAAGCGTTCAAGCGCGGCGAGCTGGAGCGTGACTTTATCGCGGTGCTGCCATGGCAAGGGCCAGCCGCCTGCGGCATGCCGGAACTGCACAAGCTCACACCCACGCTGACCGTGCTGCAAGACCGCGGCTTCCACGTGGCGCTGGTGACGGACGGACGCATGTCCGGCGCGTCGGGCAAGGTGCCTGCCGCCATCCATGTGTGCCCCGAGGCATTGAGTGGTGGCGGCATCGCCCGTGTGCGCGATGGCGACCCCATGCGCGTGGACGCGCATGCGGGCGTGCTCACGGTGCTGGTGCCCGAAGCGCAATGGGCCGCGCGCTCGGTGACGCCGCCCGACCTCTCAGCCAACCGGCACGGCGTGGGACGCGACCTGTTCGCCAATTTCCGGCGTCATGTGAGCACGGCGGAGGCGGGGGCCTGCTCGCTGTTTGCCGAGGAAGGCTGACGGGAGGTAGCTTGTGCGCGGCTTAGAAGCCATGGCTGATGCCGGCACCGAACCCGGTGCCGCCAGCTGCGTAGCGACTGTGGCGATACGACACCGCGCCATACAGCGTGGTGCGCTTCGATAGCGCATAGTCCACGCCGCTGGTGACGTAGTCGGTCCCGCCCGCCGTGCCATAGCCCTGGAAATCGCGCGCGCCCGAGAGCTTCAGCGTATAGGCGCCCACGCGCCAGTTCACGCCAAGCGTGGCGGCGCTGCGCCTGGCGCTGGCGTCGCCGAGGAAGGCTTGGCTCGCGGCGCTTAGACGGGTCTGGCTGTACGAGGCCATCAGCCGCACCTTGGTGAACGCGTAGGCCAGCCCCGCGAACCACGTGTTGTCATCAGCCGAATTGCGCTCCGCCGTCAGCATGGCCGACCAGGGCCCGGCATCGTAGTTGAGCGAGGCCGCCAGCGGCCGCGTGCGGTCCCGGTTGCCGGCGGCGTCCGGCGTTTCGTTCTTCTCCACGCCGGCGGATACGTGCACGTGCATCCCGCCCCATTTCGGCGAGTCGTAGAACACGCCGTTGTTCAGGCGCGAGTATTCGCCCGCGGGGCCATTGTGATACGGATCGGTGCGATAGGACGGGTGGTACACGTACCACGCCACGGAACTCACGCGATTGAAATTGTCCCAGCTGTCGTACTGCCAGTCGTATTGCCACATCGGCGTCAGCGCACGGCCAACGCGCAGATCGCCGTAGGGCGACTGGATGCCAATAGTGGATTCGCCCTGGAAATACGGCGTGGCGCCGCTGGCTTCGAGCCGGCCATTGCCCATGTCGAAGCGCGTTTGCAGGTTCAGGGTGGCGGCCCAGCCGGGGGCCAGGGTCTCGCTGCCGCGCAGGCCGATGAAGCTGCGCTGCATGGTGCCGAGCTGAATGGGCTGGCCGGGCGCGGGGCGGAAGATGCCGACGTCGGCAAACCCATACAGCGTGAGGCCGCCCTGCGCATGCGCCGCCGGCGCGGCGGGAGCAAGCACGGCGGCGCAGGCCAGCGCAGGCAGGCACCGCGCGAGGCTTGCGCGCGGCGCACAGAGCGAGACGCCTTTGTTTGCGGGAGAGACTTTGCGCAAGCTGAATGGCTTCCGGGCGATGGGGTTCAGTTCGAGCTTGTGTGCAGACAGCAAATCCAATTCCAGAGATTGAAGGCATGCCGTGTTCCGCCGCGTGGCGCAACGAAACGCGGATGCCGGTGAAGAACCCAAAGGGACGAGAGAAATGGATTGGCCAATGGCGGCGCAAGCGCTCGCCACCAGACAGGATCGCCGCCGGGGTGCTTGCGCACTGCGGCGGCGGGAGCTGAAGAGGTTGGTTCGTCAGCTCAGGCGATGCGAGGGACTTGGCGCGACGGGCGCGGCCGCTTGCGCGTCCTCGGACACGCGCCACTCCTGCACCGGCACGGCGATGGCGCAACCGGCAGCTTCGAGGACCAGCTTGATGCGGTGGTAGAAAGCGAAGCGCACGTTCCAGTAATCCCCGGCGGCAACCCAGCAACGCACGTTGAGCGTCACGCCCTGCGCAGCGTAGTTGATCACCATGGCCTCGGAGGCCGGGTCCGCCAGGATGCGCGCCTCAGCCGCAAGCATGGCGCGCAGCGCATCGAGTGCGGCCTGGATGTCGGCGCCAAAGGTGATGGTGACTTCGATATCGAGCCGGCGGGTGGGATTCTCGCTGTAGTTGGTGATGGCGCTGCCCCAGATCTTGCCGTTGGGCACGCGCAGGCAAACCCCGTCGAAGGTGGTCAGCTCGGTCATGAACAAACCCGTCTCGCGCACCGTGCCGGCCACGCCCTGCGCATCGATGTACTGGCCCACGCGAAACGGCCGCAGCAGGACCAGCATGATGCCCGCGGCAATGTTCTGCAGCGTGCCCTGCAACGCCAGTCCGATGGCCAGGCCGGCGGCGCCGAGCATGGCGATGATGCTGGCGGTCTGCACGCCAAATTGCGACAGCACCAGCACCACCGTGATCACGCGCACGATCCACTGCGTGACGCTGGCCAGCATCGGGCGCAAGGTGGCGTCCACGCGCGGGCGGTCAAACGCGCGCAGCACCGCGGCGCGGGCGCGCCCGGAGAGCCACCAGCCCAGGATCAGGATCAGCATGGCGGCGATGCAGTTCAGGCCTTGCTGCACCACCAGTTGCAGCAGGTACGCCCAGGCTGCTTCCAGCTTGTGGGGCTCGAT
The DNA here is from genome assembly GCF_058802485.1 of Cupriavidus sp. GW822-FHT02D05. Taxonomy (NCBI): domain Bacteria; kingdom Pseudomonadati; phylum Pseudomonadota; class Betaproteobacteria; order Burkholderiales; family Burkholderiaceae; genus Cupriavidus; species Cupriavidus sp. GW822-FHT02D05. Next base: position 137,321 of record NZ_JBXAOE010000016.1, read on the forward strand.
GAAGTTCAGGTTCATGGATTCGACTCCGGCGATCAGTGTGGAAAAGCTGGACATGCGCGGCTCAGGATGCATCGTCGTTGCGGCGGCGGTGCGCCGGTCCTCCGGCGTCCGGCAGCGGCGTTTCGCTGCACGCAAGCTGGCCCGGATCGAGCTGGTGCGAGAAGCCGGCCACCGAGCCGATGCGGCGCTGGCGGTCCTCCGGGAAGGTCGGCCCGCTCTGAATATAGACGGTGAGCCATTCCGCAAGGGGCGCCGGCACGGACATGCGTGTGCGCTCGTAGCCATGCGAGGCGTCGGCGCCAAAACAGAGCAACGCGGTACGCACATCGTGCTCGGCACTCACCGCCGCGCCTGCGTCGGAATGATAGAAGCGGAACACGTCCCGATGGCTGGGAATGCCGTGCTTGTCGCACAGGCGCGGCAAGCACAGCGGCAACTCCGCCTTGTTGTCGAGATGGCGCGAGACGATAAGGCCGTTGTCGACGATCTCGGGGTTGGCATCGAAGGCGACGAAATCGCCCACCTGTATGCCGATTTTGCGCGGCGCCTGCGGCGTGGTCTTGAGGTAAAGCGGGTCGATCTTCAGTGTCTGCATGCGGGCGGATTCATGGTTCGGTTCGAAGAATTTCAGGAAGAGGTTGGTACGCTATTGGTCGCGAAGAGGTTGGTACGCACGAGCGTGGCATCACGTGGCATCAGGCCGTGAACGGGAACAGCAGGTCAACAAAGCGCTCGGCAGTCGGCTGCGGTCGAAGAAGCCGCGCCGGTGAGTGATGACGGCGCCGCCAGCATCCGTGTTCGCGGCCAGCGGCGAGTACCAGTGGTGGCCGCCCACGGTTTCGAAGCCGAAGGCGTAGGTGCGCAGGTCGGGCGTACCCGTTTCTGCGAGCAATCCGGTGATCAGGCTGGAGTCCGTGCCGCCCGACAACAGCACGCTCATCGGCACCTCCGCCACGGTGCGGCGATGGCCGAACACGCGCGCGCCCAAGCCGAACAGGCCCTCTGCGTCGGGGCCACGCCTGGCCTGATCGCGGTTCATATCGGCAACGGCGTGCAGGTCGGCCATGACCCGATCAAAGCGTAGTTCTCCAGCAATGCCGCACATGTTTGTGTCACTCTCCTGTCACTGGCGGTGTCCGGCCTGCCAGAGCCGGCGATGGCCTGACTTGATGTCACACGATTGCCGGCATTTGATTGAAATTGACGATACTTTCAGGACAAATGACAGGGGAATTGGTTTCCCCCGGGTGCGCGGGAACAGCTGGGCGAATCGGCGCCAGCCCTGCGTGGGCAAGGGCTGGCCCCGAATGAAAAAATTTCGCCCGAGTAGGCTTGGGAGTACTTTCTATGAGGGGAGAATCGTGCGGCACCCCTGCGTGGGAGCACGCAGAATTGGGTACGCTTTGGTGCGCAGGAAGAACGGGTGCCGCACCCGGCCGGTGCTCGGACCGGCCGGTTTGGACCTTATTTCAGGCCGTGACGGGGTGATCATGCAAGCGGTCGCGCGCGGCTAGCGAGGGGAACAGGCGCATCCATACCGCCACCACCACCAGCGTGCCGATGCCGCCAAGCAGCACCGCGCCAACCGGCCCGAACAGCGCGGCCGTCACGCCGGACTCGAACTCGCCAAGCTGGTTGGACGCGCCGATGAAGACCGAATTGACCGCGCCCACGCGCCCGCGCATATCGTCGGGTGTATCGAGCTGGACCAGCGTGGAGCGCACCACCACGCTGATCATGTCGGAGGCGCCAAGCATGACCAGCGCCGCCATCGACAGCGGCAGCCAGTGCGAGATGCCGAACACCATCGTCGCCACACCGAAAACGGCCACTGCGCCGAACATCACGCGGCCCACGCGGCGATTCATCGGATGGTGGGCGAGCCACAGCGCGGTCGCCAGCGCGCCGATGGCGGGCGACGAGCGCAGCAGGCCCAGGCCCCAGGGGCCGGTATGCAGGATGTCGCGCGCGTAGATGGGCAGCAACGCGGTGGCGCCGCCCAGCAGCACGGCAAAGAGATCCAGCGAAATCGCGCCAAGCAGCACAGGCCGGCCGCGGATATACGAAAACCCCGCAAACAGCGTAGCGATGCTGACCGGCGTGGTCAGCCGCTGCGCGGCCTGGCGCAGCTTGAGCGCGGTGACCAGGCAAGCGGCCACGGCGAACAGCGTGGCGCTGATGGCGTAGACGACGCCCGGGCCGGCCACGTAGGCGAAACCGCCCAGGGCGGGGCCGATGATGATGGCGGTCTGCGTGGCGGAGCTGGACAGCGCCACCGCGCGCGGAAACATGCGTGGCGTGACCACGCTGGGCAGCAGCGCCTGCAACGTCGGCGTCTCGAAGGCGCGGGTGGCGCCGATCAGGGCCACGAACACGAAGATGTGATCGCGCGTGATCCAGCCCGACAAGCTCGCCACCGCCATCGACACCGCGATCAGCGCTTCCAGCGTCTGGCAGGTGCGCACGATCAGGCGCCGGTCGAAGCGGTCGGCCACATGGCCGGACATCAGTAGCAGCATCACCGAAGGCAGGAACTGCACCAGCCCCACCATGCCAAGCATGAACGGGTCGCGGGTGAGATCGTAGATCTGCCAGCCTACCGCCACAGTAAAGATCTGGTAGCCGATGGTGGTGCATAGGCGAGCAAACCAGAACAGCCGAAATGAAGGGTCGCGAAAGACTGAGTCCGGCTCGGGGGCCGGAACGGAAGCAGGGGTCGACATGGATGGCGGTGATGACAGGACGGGCGGCGGGGCAAAGCTGGCACGAATTCTATCCGAGCCGCGGCGTGCATGCAGGCGCATGCATCACGTTCCACCCCGTTCCATGTATCAACAATGATGCATTGTCGCAACAGGCAAGACATACACAGTGGAATCGATAATGATTCGCATTTATAATGCGAGCCCTCGATGCGGCGGACGCACGGATCCCCGCCAGCGCTTCCCAGGAATTCCATTTTGCAGCCCACCTTCAAGCTCTCCAGCGCCGCCATCGGCGCTGCCCTGCTTTGCCTGACCCTGTGCGTGCATGCGGCCGGCCCGCAGCCCGCGGCCGCGCCGGCAACCGCCCCTGACGCGCCAACCCCAGGTGCTTTCAGCGCCGAAAGCACCCTTAACGCCGTCACGGTGGTCGGCAACTGGCTGGAGAGCCCGAACGAGGCCAAGGTGCTGGAGCACCCCGGCGCGCGGACCATCGTCGACCGCGAGACCATGGTGGAAAGTGGCGCGAGCAATGTGCGCGATGTGCTGCGCCGGGTACCTGGCGTGCAGGTCCAGGACAGCAACGGCACCGGTGGCAGCGACATTTCGCTGAACGTGGGCGTGCGCGGGCTGGCCTCGCGCCTGTCGCCGCGCTCCACCATCCTGCTCGATGGCGTGCCGCTGGCCGTTGCGCCCTATGGCCAGCCGCAGTTGTCGATGGCCCCGGTGTCACTGGGCAACCTGGAAGCGGTGGACGTGGTGCGCGGCGCGGGCTCGGTGCGCTATGGCCCGCAGAACGTGGGTGGGATCATCAACTTCGTCACGCGGCCGATCCCCAAGACCTTCGCGGCAAGCGCCTCGGTGGAGTCCGACATCTACAGCCATGGCGGCGGCGTGAAGACCATTCCGAGTGCTTTCATCGGCGGCACCAACGAGCAGGGGCTGGGCGGCGCGCTGCTGTACTCGGGCGTGCACGGCAACGGCTACCGGGCCAGCAACGACCACGTCAACATCGACGACCTGATACTCAAGGGCGCCTACCGCATCACGCCGGCGGACGAGCTCACCGGCAGCCTGCACTACTACGATGCCACCGCCGGCATGCCCGGCGGCCTGACCTCGGCGCAGTACGCGGCCGACCCATTCCAGTCGGTGCGCCCCTTCGACAACTTCAGCGGACGCCGCAAGGACATCACGCTCAAGTACGCGCACAACGACAACAACCGCAAGTTCGAGGTGCTGACCTACTACACCGAGAGCTTCCGCGGCAGCAATATCGAAAGCGAATCCGGCAACCAGCGTCGCCTGGTCTCGTACCCGCGCAACTACCACACCTTCGCCGTCGAGCCGCGCTACTCGCAGCTGTTCCGGGGCGAGAACGTGAGCCACGAAGTGGGCGTGGGCTATCGCTTCCTGCGCGAGGCCAGCGACGAGCAAGCCTCGCGCACGGCCTTCTATCGGCCAGGCACCGGCTTTGACGCACCCAACGCGCCGTCCACGCTGTACCAGTCACGCACCGGCGGCACCACCGCCAATGCGGTGTACATCGACGACACGATCAACGTGGGCAACTGGACCATCACCCCGGGCCTGCGCTACGAAATGATCCGCTCCTACGTCACGGACAACCTCACCAGGCTGCGCAACGACGTGAAGTCCGAGGAGCCGCTGCCCTCGCTGGCGGTGATGTACCACGTGACCGACCAGTGGAAGCTGTTCGCCAACGCTGGCGTGTCCTTTGGCCCGCTGCAGTATTTCCAGATCGCGCAGACCACCAACGGGCTGACCCCGGAAAAGGCCAAGACCTATGAGATCGGCACGCACTTCGACAACGTCAATGGCTGGGGCGGCGAACTGACCCTGTTCAACATCGACTTCGATGACGAACTGCAACTGCGCGGCGGCACCAGCGGCAGCCCGGACGCCTGGACCAACCTTGGCGCGACCACGCACCGCGGGGTCGAATCCTCGTTGCGCTACGACTTCGCCAAGCTGACGCCGACGCTCGCCGGACTCTCGGCTTACGCTACCTACACCTTCACCGACGCCACCTATAACCAGGGCAACTTCGCCGGGCGCGACCTGCCGTTCTATTCGCGCCACGTCGCCACGCTAGGCATGCGCTACCTGCGCAACCGCTGGATGCTGAACGTGGATGCCTTCGCGCAATCGAAGCAGCGCTCGCCGGGCGACCCGGCAGTCGCCAATGCGCAATACCAGACCGCGGAAAGCGCCAACGGCGCGCTGGGCGATATCCCCGGCTATGCACTGATGAACCTGCGCCTGGGCTACGACTTCGGCAAGGCGGCGCAAAACCTGAAGATCGCGGTGGGCGTGAAGAACCTGTTCGACCGCCGCTACTTCACCCGCTCCACCGACAACAACGCGGGCAAGTACGTGGGCATGCCGCGCACGTTCTACGTCCAGGCCTCGCTGGCCTACTAGGGCACTAAGGCTGCTAAGGCCACTAAGGCGACCAAGGCGACTACCGAGGCGACAGCGCCGCGCGCAGGCTCTGCGCCAGCGCCGCGGAGGCTGGCGCGGCGTCGCGGCGCGATAGCAGCAGCACGCGCGTATCACAACGCGTATCACCGCCGGCATCGGCCAGCGGTACGCACCGCACGCCCGGCGGTGCCAGGCGACTGAGCGAAGCCGGCACCAAGGCCACGCCAAACCCTGCCTCCACCAGCGCCAGCTGCGACAGCTTGCGCGAGATCGCCGCCGCCGCGCGCGGATAGAAACCGCGCTCCAGGCAGCACTGCGCCACGCGATGGCTCAGGCCGCCCCGGTCCGGATGCGGCAGCGACACGAAGGGCTCTTCCCGCAACCTCTCCAACGCCACGCTTTCCTCGTGCGCGAGCGGATGCGCGCTACATACCGCCAGCACCAGGCGCTCTTCATAGAGCGAGTCCACCTCGACGCCGGGAAGCCGGCGCAGCAGCGGCTCGCGCGCCAGGCCCAGGTCGGCGCGGCCCTCCTCGATCTCCATCGCCTGCTGTTCGCTGGATGCCTGCGAGATCTCGAAATGGATCCCGGGGTGCTCTGCCTGGTACTCGCGTAGCACCGCCGTGCAGGCCGGCGTCAGCGGCACCGAGCTGGAATGCAGCAGGCGCACCGTGCCTTGCTCGCCGCGCTCGACCTGACGCGCCTGCGCCGAGGCCTCGGTCAGCTCGGCCAGGATGCGGCGTGCCGCCTCCAGGAAAGCGCGGCCGGCCGGCGTGGTCTCTACATGGCGCGGCTTGCGCACCAGCAGCACCACCTGCAGCATGCCCTCCATCTCCTTGATCTGCCGGCTCAGCGCCGACTGCGCGATAAAGAGCCGCTCCGCGGCCAGGCTGAAGCTGCCGGCATCGACAATTTCAACGAAGTAGCGCAACTGCTTGAGGGACGGACTCATTGAATGGGCGGGCTCATGGGACGCACGGGCTGACATCGGCCTGGATCGTGCGCGCAAGTGTGCCATGGCGCGCGCGCCGCGCCCAGCGCGCTGCCATGCCGCTTTGCGATGGATCGCGGGGCGCTTTGATATTGGTCCGCGCACGCGCGCGTGCCTATGCTGTGGGGCACGCAACCCTGATGCCAATGCCCGTGGACCTGACCGCCCTGCTGCCCGATGTTTCCCTGCCTGCCTACCTCGCCATGTGCGTGGCGATCGCCGGCGCCTATGTGATCTTCGGCATGGCGGGCTTCGGCACCGCGCTGGTAGCGGGGCCGCTTCTGGCTTACCTGATGCCAGTGAGCCAGATCGTGCCGCTGCTGGCGCTGATGGACTGCACAGCCGCAGCCTTTGCCCTGCTGCGCGATGGCCGCGCCGCCGACCGCGCAGAGCTTGGGCGGTTGCTGCCCTGCATGCTGGCCGGCAGCCTGGTAGGTGCCGCACTGCTGCTCAAGCTGCAGTCGGACCTGCTGCCGCTGCTGCTTGGGGTGTTCGCCATGGGGTATGCGATCTGGGCGCTTGGCGGCAAGCGACCCACCGGCTTTACGCCACGCGCGGCGCTGCCCTTTGGCCTGGGCGGCGGCGTGTGCTCGGCCATGTTCGGCAGCGGCGGCTTTCTCTATGCGATCTACCTGTCGGGCCGGCTGGGCAAGGACGCCATGCGCATGACGCAGTCCACGCTGATCGGCGTGAGTACGCTGACGCGGCTGGTGCTATTTGCCCTGGCGGGAGTCTATGCGGGTGCGGCCATCATCAAGCTGGCGCTGCTGCTGGCGCCAGCGATGGCGCTGGGCCTGTGGGCCGGGCGCAGGATCACGCTGCGCTTGTCGCGCGAGCAGTTCCTGCGCATGGTCAATGCGGTGGTGCTGTGCTCCGGCGGCGCGCTGGTCCTGCACTACTTGCTGCGCCTGGATTAAACGCGCCGCCCTAATGGGCGGCGCTTGCGCCAGATCGCTCCGGCAGCGCGAAAATCAAACGATTTCGCGCGTCTCCATGAACTGCAGCTTGGGGAAGCGCTCCTGCGTCAGGCGCAGGTTGACCATGCTGGGCGCCAGGTAGACGTGGTCGCCGGCGCCGTCGAGCGCCACATTGTGGCCCGCCTTCTCGATCAGCTTCTCGATCTCCGCGGGGTCGCCCTTGAGCCAGCGCGCGGTGGCGCAGTCGTGCGACTCGAAGATCGCGTCGACACCGTACTCGTGCTCCAGGCGGTGCGCCACCACGTCGAACTGCAGGATGCCGACGGCGCCCAGCACCAGGTCGTTGGAGGCGATCGGGCGGAACATCTGCGTTGCGCCCTCTTCCGCCAGCTGCTGCAGGCCCTTTTGCAACTGCTTGACCTTGAGCGGGTTGTTCAGCCGCGCGCGGCGGAAGAACTCGGGCGCAAACGACGGGATACCGGTGAACTTGAGCGCCTCGCCCTCGCTGAACGCATCGCCCAGCCGGATGGTGCCGTGGTTGGGCACGCCAATGATGTCGCCGGCGTAAGCCTCTTCGGTCGTATTGCGGTCCTGCGACATGAAGGTGATGGCGTTATTGATGGCCATGGTCTTGCCGGTGGACACATGCTGCACCTTCATGCCGCGCTCGAAGCGGCCCGAGCAGACGCGCACGAACGCGATGCGGTCGCGGTGGCGCGGGTCCATGTTGGCCTGGATCTTGAACACGAAGCCAGTGAACCTGGGCTCCTGCGGCTCCACCGCGCGCGACTCGGCATTGCGGCCCTGCGGCGGCGGCGCCAGCTCGCACAAGGCGTCGAGCAGAGATTGCACGCCAAAGTTGTTGACGGCCGAGCCGAAGTACACAGGCGTCTGCTTGCCGCTGAGGAACGCGTCCTTGTCGAAGGCATGCGATGCGCCGCGCACGAGTTCGATCTCGATGCGCAGCTCTTCCGCCTGGGTGCCCAGCACGCGGTCCAGCTCCGGGTTGTCCAGGCCCTGGACCATGGCCGAGGTGCCCTTCTCGCCGTGCGGGTCGAACAGCTGCACGCGGTCGTCGATCAGGTGGTACACACCGCGGAAGGCCTTGCCCATGCCGATCGGCCAGGTCATCGGCGCGCACTGCATCTTCAGCACGTCCTCGATTTCGTCGAGCAGCTCGATGGGCGAGCGGCCTTCGCGGTCGAGCTTGTTGATAAAGGTGATGATGGGCGTATCGCGCAGGCGGCAGACGTTGAGCAGCTTGATGGTCTGCGCTTCCACGCCGTTGACCGAGTCGATCACCATCACCGCGGAGTCCACCGCGGTCAGCGTGCGGTAGGTGTCTTCGGAGAAGTCCTCGTGGCCCGGGGTGTCGAGCAGGTTGATGATGTTCTCTCGGTACGGGAACTGCATCACCGACGAGGTCACCGAGATGCCGCGCTGCTTTTCCAGCTCCATCCAGTCGGAGGTGGCGTGGCGGTCGGCCTTGCGCGCGCGCACTTCGCCCGCGACCTGGATGGCGCCACCGAACCACAGCAGTTTTTCGGTCAGGGTCGTCTTACCCGCGTCAGGGTGCGAAATGATGGCAAAGGTGCGACGACGCGCAATTTCGGATACGAGCGAGCTCACGGCAGTGGATTCGGCAAACAGAAGATGGAAAAGGGGCCCGGGGCGCAGCGGACCGGCGCCAGGGGCCGGCGCGACCATCAGCTTGCGGTCGGGGGCCGGGCACTGCGGGCATGCACGAAGGGAATCGGGCCGTATTTTACCGGTTCGCGGGACCGGCCGCGCGCGGATCGGGCGGCGGGCTGATGCTTTGCCCTTGCAAGCTGCCGAATTGCAGCGCGTATTGGCGGGTCAGCTCGGCACCGAAGAAGAAAATTTGTGCCGAATAGTACACCCATAACATCAGTGCGACCACAGAACCCGCAGCCCCATAGGACGAAGCCACAGCGCTATTGCCCAGGTAAAGGCCGATCAGCCGCTTGCCCACCGAAAACAGCAGGGCGGTGATGATGGCGCCCATGACCACGTCACGCCAGGCGATGCGGGCATTGGGCAGCATCTTGAAGATCACGGCGAACAGCAGGGTCACCACGCCAAATGAAAATGCTGTTGAAAGCACGTCCGCCACCGGCGCAAACCACGATTGCGTCCACATCTGACCCCAAAACCGGTCGACTACCGCCAACGCGGCATTGACGATCAGCGACACCAGCAACATGAAGGCCAGCACCAGCACCAGGCTGAACGAGAGCAAGCGGGCGCGCAGCAATTGCTGCCAGCCGGCGCCCTGTGGCGCCGGTGTCTCCCAGATCTCGTCGAGGCTGCCTTTGAGTTCCGCGAAGGCGCTGGTAGCGCCGACAAACAAGATACCGGTGGCGATGGCCGCGGCCAGCCCGCCACCACCCGAGCGGTGCGTGGCGGCAAGGATTTCCTGGATGGCAGCCGCGCCCTGGGCACCGACGAGGCCGTCGATCTGAGCGAAGATCTCGCCCCGTGCCGCTTCCGCGCCAAAAAAGATGCCGGCAATCGAGATCACCAGCACCAGCACTGGCGCCAGCGAGAAGAGCATATAGAAGGACAGCGCCGCGCCCTTGCTGGCGGCTCGGTGCGCCAGCCATGCGCTGACCGCGGCCAGCACCACCCTGGCCGTGCGCGTAGCGGTATGGCGATCGGGCAGCCAATGGCCGATGCCGCGAGCGCGTTGCTTGGGCGGCGTGCGGTCCAGGGACTGGTCGGGGGAATCGGCTGGATTCAAGCGTGGATCCCGTTGTTGGCTGGGCGACTAAAGGGTCCGGCGACCTGCCCTAGCCCCGGTCTTTGCTCAGGCCCCAAATCAACGACACCGCGCACAGCACGAGGAAGATGATGAAGAGGATCTTGGCGAACTCCGCCGCCGCGGCGGAGATGCCGCCGAAGCCAAACACGGCCGCGATCAAGGCGATGACGAAGAAAACCACGGCGTAGCGCAACATGATGGGACTCCAATGAAGCCTTCTCCCGTTTTGTTATCCGTTCCAAGGTTCATGATACAGCCCATCCCGCGCTTTTCCCAAGCCGCCCGGGCGCGGCTCGCGCCCCGGGTTCCGGCCCTGTCCGGGCGGTGACCGGCTAGACTGAAGACGGCTACGCGCCGTCTCGCTGCGGGTGACCGGCGCCACCGGGGCGGTTGGCCGCAAGCACCAGCCGTCCAGGTACCGTCCTCCCGCACACAACCTTTCGACAACCAGAAGGAGGCACCATGAACCGGAAATCCCTCCGCCGCCTTGGCACCGCCGTCTTCCTGGCGCTCGGCCTGCTCGCCGCCGCCGGCTGCGAACGCAGCCAGCCGGGACCCAAGCCCATCTCCGGTGCACTGGCCGAGCAAGCCTCCGGCACCGCGCAGGCACCCCTCGCTCCATCAGCCTTGCCCGTGCTGCCGGCCTGAGCGCCAACAGCTTCGCAACGGCGCGCCCAGGCCAATGCCGCCGACCCAGGCATCACGCTCCTGCAAGCCCGGAGCGTACCCGTTTCTGCGTACAGAGCCGCGCGCCGGGCGACGCGCGTAAAGCGGCGCAGACGAGACGCAAACGGCCTGGGCCGCCCGCCTTGCCGCCGATACCAAAGACGGGGCGGCACACTTGCCGGCCCCTGCCCTGTTTCAGCGATGCAACCAGCACCGGCCTGCCCTTGCGAGCGCTCATGGCGCGTCATCGTGCCTGACTGAGCATGGCCGCGCGCCCAATCGGCGATCGCTTTCATCCAGCGCCATCGGCAATGCCGCGTTACAGCGCTGCAACCAAAATGTTCTTCCTCTATCAGGGAACTTCCGCGCGCTCTTGCGCACCACCCGCAAACCGTTGACAGCGCTCAATTGCAGGGTATTGGCACGCTTGTCGCTCTGTTCGCCACAGGGAGACATAAAAAAATGACGCGACGAGTCCTACAACGCGGGAGTGAGTTCAGCCATGCGTCAGCCGCCAGCGCGAATGACGGCACGGAGGCGTTCGTATCGACTGGCGCGGCCTGCGCCATCGGTCTTGCAGCTTTTGTCGCCGCCCTTGCTTCCTTCCCCGCGATTGCAGACCCAGGCGATATCGTCGTTCTGCGCAGCGTCGAGCCGCGTATTGCCTATCGCGGCATACCGCAGGGGGACATGCCGATAGCCGCCGCTGTCGAGCCGTTTCCGTCCGCACGTTTCCAGCAGTCCACCGCCGCCATCGCCAGCGACCTGACCGACAGCGATCTCGCTGCCGCGGTAGGCCGCAGCGCGGCCGGCGCCGCCGTGTCCGGTGCCAGCCAGTCCGCCACCGGGCGGCTGGCCCTGGCGCCCAGCCAGATCGAGGGCCTGGCTAGTGGCAGTGGCGCTGGGAGCGTTTCGGGCGGCATCGCCGGCCAGGTCGCGCAGGCTACCGGCAACATGACTGGCGCCTTGATGCACGGACTGGCGCCGCTCGCGGTGGGAGGCCGGCCATGACATGCGTCCACACCACACGCGGCAATCACGCTGCCTGGCTTGCCGGCCTGATGCTTGCCTGCCTGCCGCTCCACGCGCAGGTCCAGGGTGCGGCCACCGACAGCACCCGCATCGATGCCGGCGCGCTCACCGGCGTTGCCGGTCGCGCCGCCGTGAACCTGGCCGCTGGCAGCGGCAACGCGCAAAGCAACCAGGCCGCCATCGCGAGTGGCAGCGCGGACGTGCAATCGCTGCAGCGTGCCGGCGCCACCGCGCCCGCGACAGGCGCCGTCAGCCAGATCGGCGGCGGTGCCTTCGCCAATGGCAGCGGGCTGCTTTCGGCAAACGTGGCCAGCGGCAACGGCAACGTGCAAATCAATGCGGCAGTGCTGGCGCCGGCCGCCAGCGTAAAGATCGAAGCCATCTCCGACGGCTTGCTAGCCGCGGAATCGGCCGGAGGAAGTCGCCCGGGTTCAGCGGGCCACGCAACGGGTCCGCGCGAGGCAGTCATCCAGCCAGATGCCTACCGCAACGCAACGGGCCTGGTGCAGCTGAACCAGACGGCAGGATCGGGGAATGTCTCGTCCAACGTTTTTGTGCTCCGTCCCCCGGCGGGCACTTTTTTCTAAGCAGGGAAGGAGAAAATCATGAGAACGAAAATCCTCGCCATCGCAGCGGGCATTGCGCTTTCAACCAGCGCATTCGCGGGCGGCTTCAGTTACTTCGACCGGCCGGACGACGCCGATATCTACAGCCAGACAGCGATCAGCAACGACATCTATGTCCGTGGCTTCGGCTTTGCCTGGGGAGATATCCACTTCCGGTCCGAATCGGGCGCGGTGGTCAACAGCCAGCAAAGCGCGCGTGACAATAGCGTGCGTATCGGCCCGTCCACCAACAGTGCATTCGGCGGCGGCAACGCGCTGGTCAATGCGCAAGGCAATATCGGCGTGAACATATCCGCGGGCGCGGGCAACGGCCAGTCCAACCAGGCCGCGCTGGCCAGCATCGATGCGTCGGATGTCTTCGCCTCGGCGCAGGTGTTCTCCAGCCAGAAGACCGGGGATAACGGCATGCACATGGTCGGCGCCGCAAACAGCGCCAGCATGGGCGATAACATGCTGGCCGGTGCCAAGGGCAACGTCGGCGTGAACATCGCGGCAGGCGCCGGCAACCTGCAGAGCAACGCGCTGGCGGCCTCGGTCAACATGGGCAGCGGCCGCGACGGCAGGCAGCCCGTCGGCGCGCTGGCCAAGGCAACCGCTTCCAATGACCAGACCACCTACGGCAATGACCTGTCGATGTGCGGCTGCAGGCCGAACAATGCCGCCACGCTCAACGGGGGCGCCCTGGCCAATGCGGTCGGCAACATCGGCGTGAACATCGCCGTCGGGGCCGGCAACGCACAGAGCAACGGGCTCGCCATTTCCACGGCGACCCACTGAGCATTGCGGCAACAGCACGAACGCGGCAGGAGAGCCGGGACCCGGGGGTCGCCGGCTCAACCCGCCCAAGGGGGAGTGTCATGCGCGCGCTATTCCGCGTGACCGGGGCATGCATGCTGCTGGCAGCGGCATTCAGTGCCAATGGTCAGAGCACGATGACGATCGACATCGACGGACAGCCGATGCTCAGGAAGCCCGTCAAGAGCATGCTCGAGATGCGCTACCAGAACATGATGCGCCAGCAGCTTGACTTCAGTTGCGGCGCGGCCGCGGTCGGCACGCTGTTGCGCTACGGCTACGGCTATGACCTGGCGGAGCCCAGGATCGTCGAGGACATGTTGCGCATCTCCGACGCCGACACCGTGGTCAAGAACGGCTTCTCCATGCTCGACATGCGCAATTACGTCGAAACGCTGGGCTTGCGCGGGCGAGGGTTCCGCGTGGACTACAGCGCCCTGCGGCAACTCAAGATCCCGGTCATCACCTTGCTCGACGTCAACGGCTACCTGCATTTCGTGGTGGTGCGCAAGGCCATCGACGGGCGCGTGTTCGTAGCCGATCCGGCGCTGGGCAACCGCATCATCAAGGAGGAGGATTTCGCGGCGAACTGGAACGGGCTGGTGTTCGCCATCGTCGGCCGGCCGTTCGATCCGAACTCGCCCCTGCTCGATATCGCCGCGCCCGCCTTGCGCGACCGGACCAACGCCGCGCTGGCCGGGGGCATGGTGCCCGCGGCGCTTGACTTTGGCCTGATACGGATGGACTACTTCTGACATGGACACCGCACAGCGCCTCCTCTGCCTGAGCTGCACCGCCAGCATGGCGCTGGTCACGCCAACGCTTGCGCTAGCATCCACCGCGGCTGACGATGCCAGCGACGTGATGGCCTCGCCAGCAATGGCGGAGCTCGTCTCCGACGCGGAGATGGCCGGCGTGCGCGGCAAGTACCTGGGCGCGAGCCTGGTCAGCGGCTTTGTGGTGGAGATGGTTTCACGCTGGCAGAACGATACGGCGATCGCCACCGCAACCGCCCGCGTCGCCGCCGCCAACCTCGCCGCCAACAGTGCGGTGGCGCAGGCCACGGCGAGCCTGTCGGCTCGCGTCCAGAGCCTTGCCCCGGGCAATGTGCAAGGCAATGGCGGCACTGCCAGCTCCGCGGTGCAGGTGGCGGGCGTGGGCCAGGTCGCGCAGATCGCCGGCGATGGCAATTCGGCCAGCAACGTCAGCACCATCACGACCCAGACCACACCCATCGCGGCGGCGCCCACGGCAAGCGTGGCAAGCAGCAACCCGGCAGCACAAGTGGCTCACGGCAACGGCATCACCGCCAGCGCCACGGTCGCGCCAGGCGGCGGCGTGTCGCTGGCCATCCAGTCGGCCGCGGGCAGCGCCACGCAGAATGCGCAAGGCGGCAGCCTGATGCAGGCGGCACGCATCACGGGCGATGCGCAGCAAGTGCTCAACCTCACCAACATTACGCTGCAGGTGCAGCAACTGACGATCCGGCAACTGACGCAATCCAGCATGCGGGACGCACTAGCGGCGATCGCCACGATGCGACGATAATCCAGCATACGCAGGGCTGGCGCACCCGCTTCGCGCCCATTCAGATTTCCGGGGGGAAAGATGAAGACCGAACTCGCTCTGATGGGTACCCTGGCGGGTACGCTGATCTCGGCCGGCGCGTGGGCGCAGGTCAGCGTCCAGCCCAGCGCCGACGAGCGGATCGAACGGCTGACAAAACTGGTCGAGCAACAAGACAAGACCATCAAGGCTCTCGAACAGCGCCTGAACGACCTGGAAATGGTCGGGGCGCGCGGGCGGGGGGTAGTAGCAGGAACGGGGAGCAGTGCCAACGGGAACGCCGGTGGCGGAATGACCGCCGCCGGCGTTCCCTCCTTGGCACAAAGCGCAAGCCCTGCCGCGGGCGGCACGGCCACCGCAGCGCCCGCCGGCGACACGCCGGTGGTGGGCTCGGACGCGCGCGAGACACAACAACAGGCGCGCGTGCAGAGCAAAGACCTGGTCTACCAGAGCGAGCATGCGCCACTGTTCGAGCGGCGCCTGACCATCGACAGCGGCTTCATCTACAGCTACTACGACCGGCGCGCGCTGTCGCTGTCCGGCTTCCTGGCGCTGGACGCCATCTTCCTCGGCACCATCAACCTCAACCAGACCAAGTCGCACACGCTCACGTACGACACCATCGCACGCTACGGCCTGTCCGACCGCCTGTCGATGGACTTCGATCTGCCGGTGATGTACCGCAACACCAACTTCATCTCCGGCGGTGCGGGCGGCTCCGCTTCGAGCCTGTCCGATGCCACGCTGAGCACGACGGCGCCGGGCGATATCAGCATGGGCCTGTACTACCAGTTCCTGCGCGAAAGCGGCGCCGCGCCCGATGTGGTCGGCAGCATCCGCGTGCGCGCGCCCACCGGGCGCTCGCCGTTCGGCATCAAGCTGGTGTCGGCGAATGCCAATAACAACAACCTGAATATCGCCGACCAGTTGCCCACGGGCAATGGCGTATGGGCCGTGACGGCCGGGTTGTCGCTGCTCAAGACCTATGACCCAGTGGTGTTGTTCGTCAATGCCAGCTACACCTACAACATCAAGCGCTCGGTGAGCGATATCTCCTCGGTGCAGGGACAAGTCACGCCGGCCGATGTGAAACTGGGCGACACCATTGGGTTCGGCGGCGGCCTCGCGCTCGCGCTCAACGACCGCACGTCGATGTCGATGGCCTTCAATGCTGCCATCTCATCGAGCACGCAAGTCACCACCGCGGGTGTCACGCAGACTGTGATCGGCAGCCGGGCCAACGTAGCCACCATGACATTCGGCTTCAATCACGTGATCACCAAAGGCTTGTCTGTGAGCACCGCGATCGGCCTCGGACTCACCCCGGATGCGCCGAACTACACGGTGACGCTGCGTTTTCCCTATACGTTCTGAGCGCCCCAAGGCCGGACAAGAAAAGCGGGCCGCAGCCCGCCTGTCCTTCGCTGGCCGGCTATTCGCCGGCGCCGGGATGCGCTTCAATCCGGATATTGTGCTTGTGCATCAGCCGGTACAAGGTGACACGCGAGACGTTGAGCTCGCGCGCGGCGGGTACCACGTGAAAGCCGTGGCTCGCCATCACGGTACGGATCGCCTCGCGTTCCGCCTCCTCGCGGATCGCGTCCAGGGTCTTGCGTGGCGAGTCGCTGCCGCCGTGCAATTGCAGGTCCTCCGCGGTGATCTTGCGGTTATCGGTCATCACGATCGCGCGCCGTACCCGGTTGATCAGCTCACGTACATTGCCCGGCCACTCGTATTGCATCATGGCCTGCGTGGAACATGGCGAGAATCCGCGAATGCGCCGATGGGCCTCGTGGCCATGCTCGGCAAGCACCGAGTTGGCCAGCAGCAGGATGTCCTCGCCGCGCTCGCGCAACGGCGGGATCGACAGGGTCAGAACGCATAGCCGGTGGAACAGGTCGGCACGGAAGCGTCCGTCGGATTGCGCCGCCACCAGGTCCACGTGCGTCGCCGAGATGATGCGCAGATCCAGCGGAATCGACTGGTGCCCGCCGAGCCGGGTGATGGTGCCTTGCTGCAAGAAGCGCAACAGGGCGACCTGGCTTTCCAGCGGCAGGTCGCCGATTTCATCGAGAAACAACGTACCACCCTGCGCCTGCTCGATCCAGCCGATCTTGCGCTGGTTGGCCCCGGTGAACGCCCCCTTTTCATAGCCGAACAGCTCGGATTGCACCAGGTGCGGGGGAATGGCGCCGCAGTTGATCGCCACGAACGGGCCTTTGCGCCGGCTCGAGGCTTCATGGATGGCTTGCGCCGCCAGCTCCTTGCCGGTGCCGGACTCGCCGGAGATAAAGACGGGCGCCTCGTTGTGCGCGACCTTGGCGAGCGAGCGGAACATGCTACGCATCACCGCGCACTCGCCGATCATGGGGCCGTGGCCGACCAGTTCGTGGCTGCGCGCGCCATGCAGGCAGGCCATGCCGTGGGCATGTTTAAGCGTGTAGAGCAGTTCGCTGAACGAAAACGGCGTGCGCACATAGTCCACGCAGTAGTCGCGTATCAGCCGCCTCACGCGCTCGTCCTCCAGCATGCGCGACGACGTGATCGCCACCCACATCACGTGCAGGTACTGCAAGCTCTGCTCGAGCTGCATCAGCTCGGCATCGCTGTATTCGGTCTCGAGATCGAGCACGCCAGCCATTGGCGCGCTGCCCCGCACCACCCGGCTAAGGTCCCGGATCTGCTGGATGTGGCGAATCTCCCAGCCGGAGCCGAACTGGGCCGGATCAAATCCATAGGGTTCGTGGCGAGATACGACCAACACCTGTGCGGTGCGTGTCGCCGCCTTGCACAGTCGGTCCATAACGTTCTCCCTGACATTGAGCATCTTGACTATTCCGGCTTGCACCGCGGTCCCGCTCTCGTGCGGGCGCTGTGTGCGGTCAAGCTGAGTCGGTTGGGGGGATTCCCCCACGCGCAACGTCGGCATTACGGCTTGGACAGACTGCGGGACTGCTCGCCAAGAATGGCGGTGTGGTCGCTGCCGGCATGGAGCTGGTCGCGAATACGCCGGCGCACCTGGTCTTTTTCGCGCATCAACTCAGTGCGTGGCGCTTCGGGCGATTGCCCCGAATACCGGTAATAGAGCGCCTTGTAGGTCAACTGGCTGAGAATCCATTCCTGCAGCAGCGCGCGCTGGCGGGACAGCTCGCCATCCATCGATCGCTGCCGCTGCAGCAACTGTTCGATCGCGGCACGCACGTAGGCCGGCAACGCCTGGTCCTGGCTCAGGAACGCTTCGACGGTAGTGGCGGCAGGGTCGCCGCGCTCGCTGACGCGGCTTCGGCGCGGTGGCTCGGCTGCGGCTTCTCCCAAAGCCGCCCAGGCACGGTGAATGGAAAGACTGGCGGACTCGCTGATGGGCCCCATGGCGGGTCGCCGGATTTCTCCTGCAGTCATGATTGATCCCCGTTGAACAACACCCCCGGCACTACACGTTCGCGATTACCACTTTTGTTTAGTCTTATTGTTTGCTCTTGTCGGGCGGGCGTGTCTCCGCGCGCTCCTTTCGTGGTGGCGAAGCCATCTTGGCGATGGTCTGCTCATTCAGTCCCTGCCCTCTTACTTGAGGTGGACTTGTTGTTGTCGCTATTGCAGGCCTGAAGGCGCTGAGCCAGCTGGCGCGGCCCCGGAGTGCCGGAGTCAAGAAGGGGCGCCCTGAAGCGCCCCGCAATCTGCCACGCCTCTAGTTCAGTGCATTTAGGCCAGTTTGTCCAGCCCTCAGTATGGGTACTCAGCCGAATATCATCCTTTAGTATGAGCATCTTGGTACACACATTCTGCCACACGAGGTAATTGGTCACTTACATTCCGCGCAGAAATGGGTACGCGAGTCTTATCCCGCGGTGTGCGCCGGCTACGCAGAAACAGGTACGCCGCCGTCCGGAGGGAAGGACAGGAGGGCCACGCCTGGACGCGCAGAAACGGGTACGCTTTTCTCGTCACCCGGCAGACGCTCGCCAATGCGGTCCCTCAAGCGGGCGCCAGGCTCAATGCCCCGGCAGGTAATAGAACTTGAAGATGAAGACCGCCGCGATGATCCAGACCATGAGCGGGACGCTCCTGGCACGTCCGGTCAGGAGCTTGAGCCCTGCATAAGTGATGAAGCCGAAGGCCACGCCGTTGGCCACCGAATAGGTGAAAGGCATGCCAAGCGCCGTCAGCACGGCCGGCACCACCTCGGTCGCATCGCTCCAGTCCAGTTCCACCAGTTCGCGCAGCATCAAGCAGGACACGTAAAGCAGGGCCGGCGCCGTGGCATAGCCCGGGACGGTCCCCGCGAGCGGCGAAATGAACAGGCATGCGAGAAAAAGCACGCCCACGGTGACGGCGGTCAACCCGGTACGCCCGCCTGCCTGCACGCCGGAGGCGCTCTCGATGTAAGCGGTGGTGGAGGAAGTGCCCAGGAACGAGCCCGCCATGATCGCCGTGCTGTCGGCCATCAGCGCTTTGTTCAGCCGGTCCATCTTGCCCGCCTTGAGCAGCCCGGCGCGGTTGGCCACGCCCATGAGAGTGCCGGTGGCATCGAACAGCTCGACCAGAAAGAACACCAGCACAACGTTGATGATGCCGATCGACAGTGCGGCTGAGATATCCAGCTTGAACAGGGTCGGCGCTATCGAGGGCGGGGCGGAAAACACGCCATGGAAGGCGTTATCGCCCACTGCGAAGCTAAGGAGGGTGGTCACCAGGATGCCGATCAGGATGGCGCCTTTGACCTTGAGGTGGTCGAGCGCGACGATCACGAAGAAGCCGACGATCGCCAGGATGGCAGGGGTCCGGTGCAGGTCGCCAATGGTGACAAGGGTAGCGGGGCTTGCGGTGACGATGCCGGCGTTCTTGAGCGCGACGATGGCAAGGAAGAGCCCGATGCCCGCGGTAATCGCCACCCGGATCGAGTGCGGGATGCCATTGACGATCATCTCGCGCACGCGGAACAAGGTGACGAGCAGGAACAGGCAGCCGGAGATAAAGACGGCGCCCAGCGCGGCCTCCCAGGGAAATCCCATGCCCTTGACGACCGTGTAGGCAAAGTAGGCGTTCAGTCCCATGCCCGGCGCCATCGCGATCGGGTAGTTGGCATACAGGCCCATGATGAACGTGCCGATCGCGGCCGCCACGCAAGTAGCGACGAATACGGCGTCCTTCGGCATGCCGGCATCGCCCAGGATGCTGGGGTTGACGAAGATGATGTACGCCATGGTCAGGAACGTGGTCAGCCCCGCCAGGAGCTCGGTACGCACGTCGGTCTGGTGCTCGCTGAGCTTGAACCAGCGTTCCGCCAGCGAAGTGCCGGCGGCGGCGGGTGGCGTGGGTTGGCTGATGGGTTCCTGTGTCGGCATGAGGTTTCCTGTTATCGTGGTCGCGGCCGTGTTTCTGGCATGCACATGCGGCTGGGGTTGCGTGCCGTGCACACAGGCCCTGCCGAGCGTACTGTCGGGCAATTTCCGCCTCGATGCAGCACTAGCGGCGAATAGGAATCATCTGAAAAACGTGATGACCCGACGATGGCTCGCAGTGGATCCAGGCAGACATCCAGAATGACCCTACCTTGACGCTGACGCTAATCCGCCGTATAAACCCCGCTAGATTCAAGCGACGAGGCAACAGCACATTCGTTAGCCACCGTCATGGTACTTCCGTTGTCCATGGTGTCCTTTCCTTGAGTTGCTTTGCTCGGATATGCGTGAGCTATCCGTTTCTTTTAAATTTTTCCCAGGAAAAGCAATACCATGCAAACCGGTATCGTTAAATGGTTCAACGACGCCAAGGGCTTCGGTTTCATCAAGCCGGACGCTGGCGGTGACGATCTCTTCGCGCACTTCTCTGAAATCCGCTCCGACGGTTTCAAGTCGCTGCAGGAAAACCAACGCGTGTCGTTCGAAGTCAAGAACGGCCCGAAGGGCCTGCAAGCTGCGAACATCACGCCGCTGTAAGCAGTAGACTGGCACCCCACTAGGGGTGCGCCCAGTCAGGAAAACCCCGCCTCTCGAGGCGGGGTTTTTTTTGTCCGGCAATCCTCCTGGCCTCGCGCGGATCCTGCATCGCAGCGGAATCGCCGCAGGGACGGCGCCGCTGATCCCACCTGGCAACGTCGTCTCCCCCCCCAAAAAGCACGCAGAAACGGGTACGCCCCGCTCTCTGTGACCATTTCGATTCCAGAAAGCCTCCGAATCCCCGCGCAGAAATGGGTACGCACCCTCCAGGAACCGTGATTTCTTTAACCCGTAGTCGCCTCTCCTGACGTCAGGCAGCAGCCAGGCACGCAGAAACGGGTACGCATGGCGTGAAATTCCACCGCGCGTCGGCATTCGGGCGCTGTGAGCACCTCCGCGGGCCTCTCGCAAGGGGCTGAGTGACGCAATATCACAACGCAGAATCGGGTACGCCAAGTTTTTTTTCTTCTCATCGCCCCAGTAGCTCAAACACCTGAAATCGCGCAGAAACGGGTACGCGCGATGGCCGGAATCGCGTTTTCCGGTATTCAGCCGGCCCCTTCACGCGGCCCCTCGACCGCATTCCACGTCTCCTCCCCTCCTAAAGTCCTCGCCCCGCAAGGACTTTGCCCTTTTCCCGCAGAAATGGGTACGCATAGCGCCATTTTCGCCCCTGCCACGGCCGCAGAAACGGGTACGCACACCTGACCGGTGCTCGCCGCAGATGCTCGCGCCGGCGCCAGCCCGATCAGAGGCTTACGCAGAAACGGGTACGTCTGCAAAAGTCCTTTTATTTATTTGCTCTTTTTGAGTGCAAGCACTCGCTTTCGATATAAGTCTTGTGTATAATAGAAAGAAGAGAATTTTCTGCACCAGATAACTAGTTCTAAGGCCGCAGAAACGGGTACGCGAGGCGGAAAACGAGGTCGCAACGAGCACGCAGAAACGGGTACGTTTTTGGCTCCGCGCGGATCTGAATGCGGGTTCGCAGAATTGGGTACGCCGCAGAAACGGGTACGCTGCGGGTCGGCGAACCCCCGAAAGCCGGTTTTCAAATGCCGCAGCGCAGAATTGGGTACGCAAATGGAACGGAAGGGGCCTTCGCCACGCAGAATTGGGTACGCAAGGCAGCAGGAAGGGCTTTGGTAAACCTGGGGGCGTACCAATTTCTGCGGGGATAACTACTCCGGAATGCCGGTTTACGCGGTATACGTGATGAAAGGCGCTCGGCGCGCGCAGAAACGGGTACGCTTTTGGTGTCCCCAGCTGTGGAAAAGCCTGTGGGAACAGGGAGTTATCCACGCAGAAACCGGTTCGGGCTTTGCGCTGAAACGGGTTCGGTATACCGCAGAATCTGGTACAGCACTTCGCAGAATCGAGTACGGTTTCACGCAGAATCGGGTTCGCAGAGGGTGATTTTCCTCATACGAATCAAGGGCCTGGGTCTCCCGTATACGGTTTACAAGTAGTTAACCCATACTCTTAACGTTTACCGGTAGCTGATGGCTGGCCTCCCGTGGACAACCCTTCGGGATTGCCCACCGTAGCCCACCATGCAATCAGCCATGAGACCCAGCACACCCAAAACACGCGGCATTGCAGGAAATTCGTCTACCGAACCCGTTTCTGCGTGACAAGGCGGATTGCTTCGCGTAAAAAGTCGTGTATTCCGAAGCACGCCAATATGCCCATCAAACGCAACCAGACCATCCTTGGGTCCCGCGGTCCAGCCGATATGGACAGTGAGCCCTCCCGCATCATCGTTCCCGGCGACGAGAACAGTCTGGTTCCGTCCGAGAAATTCCAGCGCCTGTTCGACGAAGCCCAGGCCATGGAGCGGGAAGATGCCTGGCAAAGTGGCGAAGTCGGCTTTTTGAGCCGGGCCAGTGTGCAGGTCACCTTGCCTTACCGGGCGCCAAAGGGTGCACCACCCGTATGGACGCGGACCAGCGGAAATATTTCGTTGATGATCCAGCCCGGGTATTTCACCCAGCAGCGTTCAGAAAAGGCCAGCAACGGTCGCCAGAAACTGGTGTCCGAAACGGTTTCGCTCGGCTATCCCTATGGCTCCTATCCGCGCCTGATGCTTGCCTGGATCGGCAAGGAGATCATGGCAAAGAAAAAGCGCGGCGAGTTTACCGGGACGGTCGAGGACCGCCGCATTTCATTGGGCAATTCGCTGTCCGAGTTCATGTACAACCTGGGCATTCCAATGGCCACAGGTGGCAAGCGCGGCACCATGACGCTGGTGCGGCAGCAGATGATCCGCCTGTTCTCCGCGACCATTGCCATCGTTCAGAACAAGTCCACGCCGAGCCAGAATCAGAACCAGAGCCATGAGCCGCTTTCGATCGATCGCGTCGGCTATCTGCTGGCAGACCAGCTGTCGACCTGGTGGGATCCCATGCAGCCGGGGCAGGGCTCGATGTTCGAGAGCTTTGTGGTGCTGTCCGAGCCATTTTTCAATGAGCTGGTTAACCGGCCGGTTCCGGTCGACATGCGCGCGCTGAAGGCACTCAAGCAGTCGCCGTTCGCGCTGGACGTATACTCTTGGCTGACCTACCGTTTCTTCACGATCCAGCGGCGTACCGAGATTCCGTGGGAGGCCTTGCAGATGCAGTTCGGCACCGAAACCGAAAGTGAGCGGAAATTCCGTGCGCTGTTCCGCAAAGCGCTCAAGGATGTGCTGGTTGTCTATCCTGGCGCCAAGGTGGATGCGGATTCGTCCAAGGCCCTGATCCTGCAACCTTCCCGTACGAGCGTTCGCAAGCTCGCCTGAGCCTGGGCGCATGCATTGCCGAACCCGCCTGCTGAATGAGCTGGCGGGTTTTTCGTTGGGCCTCCTGGAAATGGCGCGAAGGGGCCTGGATGCAGAGCAGACGTTGTCGCATCGCAAAAGACACAAAAGGCAAGCGTGAAACGCTTGCCTTTTGCTTTACCTACCACGTCAGGCCCTAGAGCCCGACGTAGTCTGCGATTTCGGCGTGATTCGTGAGATCAGGCCGGCTTGATGGCGGAAGCCTGCAAGCCCTTCGGGCCCTGCTTTACTTCAAACGTGACGCGCTGACCATCCTTGAGCGTCTTGAAGCCCGAACCCTGGATTTCGGAGAAGTGCGCGAACAGATCCGCACCGCCGTCGTCCGGGGTAATGAAGCCAAAGCCTTTGGTCTCATTGAACCATTTGACCGTACCGGTTGTCATGTGAATTTCCTTTCGAAGCAAGTTCTTGTACACAACGCAAACAACGCTAACAACCGTTCAAGCACGCTAAGTTCTCGTAGTTACCGAACGGACGCCGACGAGGTGACACGACTTGACTCGACTGTTGCGGGCATCATAACCAGTTTGTCTAGTTGTGTCATGTGCGCCGAAAGACGCACTATCGCTACTTTAGGCGTATTCCGTGTCGCATTTCAAGTGGAAATCTTTCGTTTCCATAACGCGAAATATTCTCTCTAATATTATATTTAAAATATAAATTCAAAAAACAGTTGAGCCAGCACGTCACTTTGACTAAAGTTGCGGCTAGCGATAATCGCGCTTTCAGCGCTGAAAGAGAGGTCGTAGTGCCAGCTAAAATCATCACGGTCTTCAACCAAAAGGGCGGGTGCGGAAAGACCACGGTCAGCATGCATCTCGCAGGTACGCTCGGATTGCGCGGCGCGCGGTCGATGCTTGTCGATATGGACGAGCAGGGCACGGCAACGCGCTGGGCCGCGCAAGCAAGCGACGAGCGGCCTTTTCCTGCGTCCGTGATCGGCCTGGCGCCGTCCGGTGGCGCAATGCACCGCGAAGTCAGGAAATTCATCCAGGACTACGATTACATCGTGGTCGATTGCCCTCCAGCAGTACATTCGGCTGCACCATCGAGCGCCCTGCTGATTTCCGATCTGGCAATCATCCCGGTCGTCCCATCACCCCCCGACCTTTGGGCGGCGGTGGCCGCGAAGACCCTGGCCCAACACGCTCAGGTCCAGAACGAAACGCTGCGTATCCGCGTCATGGCAAACATGGTGCAGCGGCGCGTTTCCATTGCGCGCCAGGCGATTGAGATTCTGGGGGACGATCTGGAGATCCCCCTGATGCAATCGATGATCGGTTCGCGCTCGCCGTTTCGCGAATGCCAGGCGATTGGATGCACCGTGCACGGCGTGGCCGGTGCGCGCGAGTCCGTGCAGGAAGTCGACATGATGGTCGACGAAGTATTGTCTTTGATTGAGCACTAGGTATGGCAACAAAATTGAAAAGCCTCAAGGCAGGCATGTTGGCGGGAATGGCGGCAGAAAAAACACGAGGGGACGCGATCGATCGCTTTGCCCGCGCCGAAGCGGCAATTTCACAGCACCCCAACGGATTGCTCCAGGTGCGCGCCCGAGAGCCGAGCCCCATTTTCAGCGCTGAAAGTGAGTCCGAGGAGGAAGGCGGCCGAATCCTGTTGAAGGTGCCGCTGGCGCAGCTCCACGACAATCCGTTCAATGCCCGCCGCATCTACGACCCTGTAGTGGTGCAGGAACGCGCGGCTTCGATTGCCACCCACGGCCAGAAAACACCGGGCCTGGCTACGCCAGATCCGGCCCGGCCGGGGCACTACATCCTGATCGATGGCCACTACCGCAAGCGGGCGTTGGCCTCCGCGGGCAAGCTCGAGATGGAATGCTTCATCGAGAGCAACCTGAATGACCTGGATTTCTACCGGCTGTCGTTCCTGCTCAATGAGCAACGGTCCGACCAGTCGGCGCTGGACAACGCGATTGCCTGGCGGCAACTGCTGGACGAAGGCAAGGTCCAGAAAGAGGAAGACATCTGCGAACTGACAGGCATGTCAGCTGGCACGGTTAACAAGACACTGGCGCTGCTGAGGCTGCCCGAATCGGTCCTGGGCGTCATGCGTGAGCGTCCCAGCGCAATCGGGATTGCAACCGGCTATGAGCTGACGCTCTATTGCAAGATCGTTGGAGAGGACCGCACACGGGACCTGGCCACGCGCATCATGGCAGAGGGCTTGTCCAGCCGTGAGGTCGAGGCGATTCGCAAGCACGCGCAAGAAGGCAAGGCACGCAAGATCAAGGAGATCAGCCGCCAGTACAAGATCCGCAGCGACGCCGGGCAGTTGCTGGGCACGATCAAGGAGTGGGATTCCGGGCGCGTGGTGCTGGACGTGCAAGTGAGCGACCGAGGCGCACGCGAAGCGCTGGTCGAGACCCTCAAGGCGCGCTTCGGCCTGGAAAAGACCGCTAGCTGACAGCTTGCATAGCCATAGTTGAGAGGGGAGGGCAGCGATCACCCACCCCACCCGGTCACTCCAGGGCCGGAACGACATGAACATGATCCACGGTGCTGGCCCCGGAAGCCTCAGGGGCCATGACTCCCGCCCCGCCCGCCTCAATACGTTTCACCCGGGTTCTTCGCCCCGCAAGGTCGCGCGGCGAGCGGGCCGCAAACTCGGCATCCTCGGCCTGTCGATACCGTTCGATCACCTGGCTCAGCAAGGCATGCAATCCCCTGACTGAGTAGCCTGCACCCGGCGACCTCTCCGCCTTGCGCCTGGCACGGCCGGTGGGCGGAAGCCGGGGAGGGCCGACGAGCACGATCGGCTGGCCAGCCTGTCTGCTCCAATCCAGCCCGCGGTCGTGCCAGTGACGCTCCAGTGAGCTGCGAGCAGCTTGGCTAAGACCCTCCCCCTCGCGGGGCCCATCCCCGGCAGGGGCCGTACCAACTTCTTCATGCGTACCAACTTCTTCGTGCTCGCCAAGCTTGTCGCGCGTGAACGTCGCCAGGCTAGCAAATCCGATGGGCTGCTCCTGCAACAAGCGAACTGCTGCTTCGGCGGCGCGATAGCGAATGCCTTCGGGATCCCGGCCCTGGGCCGCTAGCCAGGCAAGGAATCTGGCCAGCGATTCGGGCTCGAGGGTGGTCCCGGCGGCCACGGGCACAGCCATGCGCAGCGCCATCCTCTTCGATTGGCTCTCGGGCTGCCAGACGTGCTCCGCCACATGTCCCTGGTCTTGCAGCCATTCAAACAGCGCGCCCAGGATGCGCGAAGCATGGAGCACGCTGCTCTCCGACAGCGGGCCGGTGAACGGGCGCCATGCCGCCGACTCCCTTGGCGCACGCGGCCCGACCCACAATCGCACGGGAGCAGGATGGCGAAGGAACGCCAAATAGTCCTGGCGATCCTGCCGATCCAGCATGGCCAGCGGCTTGCATCGCTCCATCGCCGTCCAGAGCAAAAGTCGTTCGGCCTCCTTGCGGTAGGCCAGCCAGGTACTTTGCTGCGCCTGATTCGCTGCGAGCCAAGCCCGAACGGCGACGAGATCGCTTTTATAAGAGATCCTTAGATCACTATCAGGCGAAATCGCTGTCGCCGTACCCGATTCTTCTTCGCGCATCAGCTCAAGTGGCACCAATTGGCGCAAGCGCGGGCCAAGCGTGGTTTCGGCCAGGCGGCCCCGCGCGAAAACGTGGTCCCGCAGCAAAGGTTCGCCCCGCTCATCCCGGACGACATCACGATGATCGGCCAGCCACCGGTTGATTGCCGCTCCGGCAAGGGCGCCGATGCGGGGCACCGAACGCCACCACGCATTGCCATGGCGGTTGGCAAGATCCACCAAAATATGCAGATTGGATATCTTCTGTGCCCGCAAGCGCCTTGCAAGGGCGGGGGAAAACCAGAGCTCGATGCCATGATCAGCGCGGGGCTGGGCAGTACCAAGCCGTTCCAGCTCGGCCAGCGCTTCGACCCGGCGGTCCATGCCCCGGTTGGAGCGCCCGGGGCCACCTTCCAGCAGTTCAGCCAGATCCTGCCGGCTATGCAGGTGCGCCAACTGCACCATGCGGTCGCGCAGCCCGAGCAACAGCCGCAAGGCGGATTCGCCACCGGCGTCATCGTCGTCGTTGTCGTCAACGAGGTAGCGCCCGGCTACCATGGCGGCCGGCATGCCTTGCACGTAGGCCCGCACAGCGGCAAATTCGCTGCGGGTAAGACTCAGGCTAGGGGCTTTACCGGGTTGCATGACAACGTTCGATTTGGTCGCTAAGATCTTGATTCATAAGGCACTTAATCAATCGCTAAATGCATCCGGGTGTAAATGCATAGTGGAATTCAATGCCGATAATTATACCGGCAAAGCCCCCTGCTTTCGCCGGTCAGCCGCCTGTGGCGGGCCGATCCGGCTGCGCAGTCCAACGCCGTTGGTCATGCACTACAGGCTTCGCCGGGTGTAACCCTGACTTGCATTCACCCCCGCCAGTGCATATCCTGAGACCCAGAGTTAGATTTCTTTAACTCTGAGTTAAGAAACATCTACAGCGTAAAAAAAGCGCAAACGGGGCGATTCGATAGCGACTCCACGGGATGGTCAGTCGGGCAGCGGGACCTTGGCGGGTACGCAGCCACGGCCTGGAGGCGAAACGGATCGTATGGAAATGCAACCGCAGCATAGTGGGGCATTTCCGTTAGCATGTGCGGGTTGTCGCGGGGCTCGCCATGCCGTAACAAAAAAAGAGAGCGGCCATGGCCACAATCCTCTTGATCGAGCCTCATCCCCTCCTGCGCCTGGGTCTGCGCCATCTGTTGACCCAGGCCGGCCTCCACGGCGACCTCGTCGATATCGATCCCGGTGCCCTGCCATATCCAGCCGAGTGGCTCTGCCATGCCGACCTGATGATCTACGGATTGTCGGCGGACCCGGTGTTGAGCTGGCAAGAACTGGATCAGTCTTGCCAGACACTGATGCCGAAGCGGGTCCTGGTGCTGTCCGAGCAGATTTTGTCGCCGCAGAACGGTACCCCCATGCCCGACAGCGTGCGCGGCCTGTTGTCCAAGGCCTGCAGCGCCGACATGCTGGATGCGGCGATCCGCCTTGTCCTTGCCGACGGCGAGTGCTTTCCCGCCCGGGCCCAGGCGGCGCACGCCGATGCGAGCCCTGTGCCGTGGCCCTCGGTCCCGGCCAGGCCGTCGCTGGCCACGCTGCATATGCACGCCGGACCGACCCAGGTCGATGGCGAACGTGAGGCAGCCGCCCACCCGGCACAGCACCTGCCGGGCGCCGATGCCCCAGAGCCGGAAACGCCTTCGGCCGGATCGCACCTGCTTAATATCACCGAGCGCCAGTACGAGGTGCTGGCGCTGCTGGCGCGCGGCTATCCGATCAAGACCGTCAGCCGCTTGCTGAACATCTCGGTGGCTACCGCCAAGACGCATGCATGCACCCTTTACCAGCGCCTGCACGTGCGCAACAAGGGCGAGGCGGTCTACGTAGCGCTGCAGCGTGGCGCGAAGCTGAGTTGGCCGGGCCCGGCAAC
The DNA here is from genome assembly GCF_058802485.1 of Cupriavidus sp. GW822-FHT02D05. Lineage (NCBI taxonomy): Bacteria > Pseudomonadati > Pseudomonadota > Betaproteobacteria > Burkholderiales > Burkholderiaceae > Cupriavidus > Cupriavidus sp. GW822-FHT02D05. The sequence goes on from NZ_JBXAOE010000016.1 coordinate 166,083, forward strand.
CGCTGCCGTGCCGATTCGCGGCGCGGGGCTGTCGCCGGTCGAGCTGGTCGGTGTCTGCCAGGCGGCCTGATCGTTAGTCCCTCCGAGCGCGCGCAGTGGCGCCCGGCGGCCCAAAGCACCAGTGACTCCAGCCTCTGCAACACGCCGCCTCATCCGAATGCACGAGGCGGCGTAGTGCTCTACTTGCTACCCTGATCAACAAACAAGTGGCTCTCGCGGGAAGCCGGTCCTGGCACTCGCTGGCTTAGCGCACCCCGCGCAACCAACGCAACCCGCTGTCGCCCACAGCCGATGACAACGCTCCTGCTTGCCCACAACATGATGCTGCGACGAGGTGTGCTGCGGCACCTCCGCGAGCTTGCCGCGCTCGCCCCCGTGCTATCGCAGACCCCCGAATGGCTGCTGGAGGCGACCCCAGCCGAATTACCTCCGGGTCCCATCGAGTTCGCGCTGCTTGACTGCAGCGGCACCGATACCGATCCGTTCCGTCTGCTCGATGCACTGCACTCCCGTCTGGCGCCCCGGCGCTGGCTGGTCATGAGCGAGACCCCCGACCCCGAGTTCGCGCGCTACGCCGCTGGCCTCGGCGCTGGCGGCTGCCTGCCGGTGCCAGCCTCGCCCGAGCAAACGCGGGCCGCGGTGGCGCTGGTGCGTGCCGGGGGCCAGTGTTTTCCGCGCAGGGCCTTTGCCATGCCACCGCCCTCCCCCATCGGTTCAGGTGGGTCTACGGCAAGGGGATGATGCGCGCGCCAATGCGGCTACCTATGCTGATAGTGCGCGGATAACGAAGCCGGGACGCTCAATGTCAAGCCGGCCGCCGCGCGCTGCACAGGGGGTCATATGGAAAACGGGCTGGATATCCTGGTCGTGCGCGGCTTTGCCGTGCCGGAGGGCCGGGGCAAGTGGGCGTGCTGCTACGAAATCAGGCTGACTACCGGGCGCGACGAGCCGCTGCTGTACCGCGGAGAGTTGCATGGCAGGCGCTACGCCTGCGAGGCTGCTGCGATCGCGGCAGCTACCTTTGCCGGTGAGCAGGAAGCACGCAGGCAGGTGGCATCCGTGCGCGCCGGACTGCTCGCTCGCCACGAGTACTGCGTGGTGGTGGCGAGCGAACCGGCGCTGGAGCGCGTGCATGAGCCGGCGGCCGGCTAGGCCGCGGCCGCTAAGCCAGGGCATCCCGGCAGCAGTGCGGGATGCCACCGGCTGCTCATCCGCGGCAAGACAACGAGAGTAAGGCAAGAGGGGGCGACGACGAGCGCGTGTTCGGGGGACCGGAGATTTTCCGGTGCGCATGCCGGCAGGGATGCGCGCACGCGTGTTTCGGTCGCAGCACATGCTGCGCCGGATCTTGATGGCCACGGTCGAGCCGGCTGGCAGAGGCGGCAAACCGTGGCCTGTTTCTTTTCCTGCCTGAGATGGCTGCCCGCAAAATTGCCGAAATCCAAAGGCGCCGCACAAAAAAAAAGAGTCCGCCGACCGGGGGACCATGCGGACTCTAAAGTGGCCAGCTCGATTCCGCTCGGCGGGCCACTCTCCGACGATAGCCAAACACCCGCGGTAGCTGTATCGACCAGAAGATGCATCTGCCACATGGCTGAAGGGCAGGCCCCCCAGTTCCCAGGGAAACCCGCCAGCCCAGTGCGTGCTTCGCATTGCCGCATGGCCCGCGGGTGGCACCGTGGCCGCCTCATGCTTCTGGTTGGGTTGAGGCCAGCCCGAAAGCCCGCGCAGCGGGCAAGCCTGCGGAGAAGCTGTTGCGCAACTGTGTTACTTTGCTCGCGTGCTCGACCCTCCAACAGCCATCATGATTCCCTGGCACCTCATCTCCCGCTTCGGCGAAACCTCCCTGCTGCTGCCCTGCGCCGTGTTGATCGCCGCATGGCTGTTCCATGCCGGCGCCGTTGCCAGCGCACGCCGCTGGGTGCTGAGCTTCGGTGTGACCGCAGCAGTGGTGCTGGCCTCCAAGCTGGCCTTCATGGGCTGGGGCATTGGCTGCGCGGCGCTCAACTTCACGGGGTTTTCCGGGCATAGCATGATGTCGGCGTCGGTATTGCCGGTGCTGTTCTACCTGATCGTGTCGGCGCGGCATCCTCGTCTTGCAGTTGGCGCCGGCGGGATCGGCCTGTTGCTGGCGTTGCTGGTGGGCGTCTCGCGGCTGAAGCTGCAGGCGCATTCAGGCTCGGAAGTGCTGAGCGGGCTTGCGCTCGGATTTGCCGTCAGCCTGAGCTTCATCTTCTGGGGCCGGCGGCCGGCCCGCTCGGCACCGGCCCTGGCAGGCGTGCTGGTGGTCGTCCTGATGCTGGGCGTGCCGGCGGTTGGTGTCGCCGCGCCCACGCATCACTGGCTCGAAATCCTTGCCGCCCGGCTGGCCGGGCGTGACAAGCCGTTCCAGCGCGGGCAATGGCGCGAATGGGCTGGCCAGCGCGAGGGATCCGCGGTGCTGGCTTGCCTGTCCCCCGCCACGCCGCGCTGAGGCGGGAGGCCCGGCCCGCCAGCACGCGTCCAGAGCCCGTCTGTGCGCAAGCAAACAGACGGTAGCGCTGCCGCGGCGTAACCATGATCTGCATAACAAGTCCGGCTCGCCGGATGGAGGCAGATCATGTCGACGGTTCGCGCATTCGTTGCCGAGAGGCAGGCCGCCCTCCAAATCCTGTATCGCTTCGCCGATGCGGCCATCGTTGCCGCCTGCGGCGCGGTGGTTGGCGAACTGCTGTTTCCCCAGGGCCTGCGTGGCGCCGCTCCGGTCCATGGCTTCATCACCGTGTTGTGCTCGGTCAGCACCTTGCTGGTGTTCCCCGCCTGTGGCCTGTACAACTCCTGGCGCGGCCGCAGCCGCGCCGCGTTGGCGGTGCGCACGCTCGCGGCCTGGGGCGCGGTGTGCATGCTGGGCTTGGTCACGGCGTACCTGATGCACCAGTCGGCCGCGCTGTCCCGGCTTTGGTCGATGGGCTGGGTCCTGAGCGTGGCCGTCATGCTGCTGGCCTCCCGGGTGGTGCTCTACGGCATGCTGGGCAGCGTGCGCGAGCACGGCATCAATGCCAAGCGTGTGGTGATCCTGGGCTACGGCTCGCTTGGCCACGAGATGTACCAGCGCGTACGGAACAATCGCGGCGCGGGATACGATGTCGCCGGCATCTACGACGAAGGCACGGAGCAGCCGGTGCCCGCGGGCGTAACGCGGCTGGATTCGCTGCAGCAGGTTTGCACGTTCGTGCGCAACAATGGCGTGCGCGAAATCTGGCTGACGCTGCCGATGGCTGCGTGCCGCGATCTCTATGACGTGGTCTCCCACTTCCGCAACGACCTGATCGACATCCGCTGGGTGCCTGACATCATGGCGGTCGAACTGCTCGGCCATCGCTTCAGCGACTTCCTCGGCCTGCCGGTCATCGACCTGAACAGCCCACCGCAGTCGGGCATCACAGGATTGCTCAAGGGCAGCTTCGACCGCGTTTTCGCGCTGGCGGCGCTGGTCGGGCTGTCGCCGCTGCTGCTGCTGATCGCGGTGCTGGTCAAGCACTCGTCTCCCGGCCCTGTCCTGTTCCGCCAGGCTCGGCTGGGCATGGATGGCCGGCCATTCCACGTCTACAAGTTCCGCACCATGGTGCAGCACCAGGACGCGGGCAGCGTGACCCAGGCCGTGCGCGGCGATGCACGCGTCACGCGCATCGGTGCCTTCCTGCGCCGCACCAGCCTGGACGAGCTGCCGCAGTTCGTCAACGTGCTGCGTGGCGAGATGTCGGTGGTGGGCCCGCGCCCGCACGCCATCGAGCACAACGAGATCTACAAGGAAGTCATCGATCGCTACATGCTGCGCCACCGGGTCAAGCCCGGCATCACCGGCTGGGCGCAGATCAACGGCTTTCGCGGCCAGACCGACACGGTAGAGAAGATGCGCCAGCGCATCGAGTTTGACATCTTCTACATCCGCAACTGGTCCTTCCGCCTGGACCTGCACATTATCTTGCGCACGGCGCTGCATGGCTGGACGGGACGCGAGGTGTTCTGAGTTCTTCACCCCCCAGGACACCCGGGCCGCCAGCCGACTTGCAAAGTTGGTGGGCCAGCGCACCGAAGCCGGCCAGTAGCTGCGGCCCAATGATGAAACCCGAGCATCCTCACAGAGGAGAACCAGAGATGAAGGCAACCATTCGACAGATTCTTGCCGAGGTGGCGCGGCTCGACGTGTCGGTAGACGCGCTCGATGACCAGGCCGATCTTTACGAAGCCGGATTGTCATCGCTTGCCACCGTTCATGTGATGCTGGCAATCGAAAACGCATTCAATATCGAGATCCCGGATGCCATGCTGACCCGGCAGCTCTTTCGCAGCGTCAACTCGCTGGCAGCGGCGGCCGAACAGCTAAGACAGCAACAGGAGGCAGCATGAGCCCCCCCTTAACCAGCGTGGACCTGGCACGCCCGATGACTGAGCACACCACCGCCACCGAGCTGATGGCGGCGGCGCAGCTTGCGGCGCTCGAAGCGGCCAAGCACGCCGATCAGGTTGACCGCGATGCGGCGTTCCCGCACGACGCGTTTGCTGCAATCCGGCAGCACCGGCTGCTTAGCGCCATGGTGCCCGCGGCGCACGGCGGCGCAGGCGCGTCGCTCGACACGGTCGCGGCCATCTGCCGCGTGCTGGGCGCGGCCTGCTCCTCGGTGGGCATGGTCTACGCCATGCACCAGATCCAGGTGGCCTGTATCGTCGAGCACGGAACGGGCAACCCCTGGCATGAGCAGTTGCTTCAACGCATTGCCTCAGAGCAATTGCTGCTTGCCTCGGCCACCTCCGAGGAAGCGATCGGCGGTGCCCTGCGCAACAGCGGCTGTGCCGTCAATGTCGAGAACGACCGATTCCATCTGCTCAAGATGGCGCCCACGATTTCCTACGGCGCGCAGTCCGACGCCATCCTGGCCACCGCGCGCCGCCATGCCGATGCCTCGCCCTCGGACCAGGTCATGGTGTGCCTGCTCAAAGACGATTTCACGCTGCAGAGCCTCAGCGCGTGGGACACCCTTGGCATGCGTGGCACCTGCAGCAACGGCTTTCGCCTGGAAGCGCGCGGCGCCTGCGAGCAGATCCTTCCGGTGGCGTTCGGCGAGATCGCGGACGGCACCATGACGCCGGTTTCGCACATCCTGTGGGCCGCCTTGTGGACCGGCATCGCCGGTGATGCCGTGCAGCGCGCCAAGGCCTTCTTCCAGGGGCAGGCGCGTGCGCGCCCGGGCTCGCTGCCGCCTTCGGCCACGCGGGTGGCCGACGCGGTGGCGATGGTGCAGATGATGGAGGGGCGGCTTGAGCTCGCATTGGAGCACCAGCGCCAGCGTCACACGGGCCTCTCGGTGTCGGCACTGTTCTCGCTCGCCGCGGAGATGAACGGCCTGAAGACCAGTGTGAGCACGATGGCGATCGAGGTGGTGCAGCAGGCGATGATGATCTGCGGCATGGCCGGCTACAAGCAAGGCACGCCTTACAGCCTCGGGCGTCACCTGCGCGATCTCTGGTCCGCGCCGCTGATGATCAACAATGACCGGATCCTGACCAATACCGCTAGCTTGCTGCTGGCCGAGCGTTCCAGCTAAGGAGCACGACATGGATGCCAACGTCAGCGTGGAAGATCGCGCCAATTCCGCGCCCGCGGACGCAGCCGCCGCTTCGGCCGCTACGCCTTCGTACGGCGATCCGCAGGCAGGCCAGCGGCGCTACCAGCAGGCATTGATTGAGGCGGGCCTGCTGATCCCGAGCGGGGTCGACGGCGTTTATGGCCGCAGCGCGGTGTTCGAGGCCATCGCGGACGGCCTGAACGTGGCCGTCACCGCGCTCGGCGCCGACCAGCGCGCGGAAGTGATGCGCTTTCCGCCCGCCATGTCGCGCGAGGATTTCGAGGCTAGCGACTACCTGAAGAGCTTTCCACAGCTAGCCGGCACCGTGCACAGCTTTTGCGGCAGCGATCGCGACCATCATCGCCTGCTTGCGCGGATGGAGGCGGGCGAGGAATGGGCTGACGAGCAGCGGCCGACCCGCGTGGTGCTAACGCCGGCCGCGTGCTACCCGATCTATCCGGCGGTGGCGCGGCGCGGCCCGATGCCGCCGCAGGGGCTGGTGGTGGATGTGATGTCGTATTGCTTCCGCCACGAGCCTTCGATCGATCCGGCGCGCATGCAGATGTTCCGCCAGCGTGAGTATGTGCGCCTGGGCGATGCCGGGCAGATCATCGCCTTTCGCCAGTTGTGGATGGAGCGCGGCCAGCAGCTGGCCACCATGCTCGAGCTTCCGCACGAGGTGGACGTGGCCAATGACCCGTTCTTCGGGCGCGGCGGCAAGATCGTGGCGGACAGCCAGCGCGAACTGAAGCTCAAGTTCGAGTTGCTCATCCCGATCAACGAGGGCGCCCCGCCCACGGCGTGCATGAGTTTCAATTACCACATGGACCACTTCGGCCAGGTGTGGGCGCTGCGCACCGCCGACGGCGAGCCGGCGCACACCGGCTGCGTGGGATTTGGCATCGAGCGCCTGACGCTGGCGCTGCTGCGCCACCACGGCTTCGACCTGTCGCTGTGGCCCAAGGACGTACGCGCCACCCTGGGAGGGCTGTAATGCTCGTTGACCCGCGAACCCTGGAGCGCGGCATGCACGTGTCGCACGCCTTGCACAATGGCAATCCCGTCTGGCCGCAGACCAACTGCTATGTGGACTTGTGGATCGAACTGCTGCACGGCTGGGAGCTGGACCCGGTTGCGGCGCTCGGGTTCACCGTGTCGCAGGATTTCGAGGGCGATCAGTTCACCTTCTTCAAATACCCGCCGGACGATCTCGAACGTCTCTACGGCGTGGTGGTGCAGGAGCTGTCGCTATATGAGTCGATGGAAGACCGCGTCGCCGGGCAGACCTGCCGCGGCCACGTGGTACTGCTCGAGGTGGATGGCTTTTACCTGCCGGACAACCGGGCTACGTCGTACCGGCGCGAGCATACCAAGACCACCATCGGCATCGATGTGATGATGCCCGAGGCGCAGTCCGTGGGTTACTACCATAACGAGGGCTATCACGTGGCCACCGGCGAGGACTACGCCGGGCTGTTCCGTCGTCTGCCCGCGCTGGCGGACGACGTGAACCTGCTGTTCCCCTACGCCGAGGTGGCGCGCCGCCGGTTCCCCGCGCTGGAAGGGGCGATGCTGGTGCGCGCGTCGCTGGCGCTCCTGCGCAAGCACCTGGCGCGCCGTCCGCGTCAGAATCCCATCACGGCATTCCGCACGGCGTTTCCCGCGCATCAGGAAGCACTGATGGCCGGTGGCGAGCAAACCTTCCATCCCTACGCCTTTAGCGTGCTGCGCCAGCTCGGCGCCAACTTCGAGCTGCTCGGGCAGTACCTGCGCTGGCTGGCGCAGCATGGCCAGCCGATGCCTGAGAGCATTGCGGGCGCGTGCCAGAAGCTCGCGTCCGAGGCCATGGTGATGCAGTTCCGCCTGGTGCGCTCCATCATCAGCCGCCGCGTGGATCGCTGCCAGGATTGCCTGGACCAGCTCGAGGCCTCCTACGAGCTGGCGGTGCCGGCGCTGGCGGGCTACGTGGGCGAAGCCGAGTACTGAGGGCCGCCTCCCATGCATGCGCCGCCTGGCTTGACACCCGTCCCTGGGCGACCCGTGCACCGGCACCCGCTCGCCGGCGACTGGGCCTTGCTCGAGACGCCCGCCGGCGCCGTGGCATCGCCCGCGGCGCTGGCCGGGCGCGGCCCGTGGATGGCGGCCCAGGTGCCCGGGACGGTGGCGCAGGCGCTCCAGGCTGCGGGGCAATGGCAGGCGGCGGCACCGCGGCCGCTGCACGATCACGACTACTGGTACCGCGTTACGGTGTCCGGCACGGGCGCGTACCGGCTGCGCCTGCACGGCCTGGCTACCGTGGCCGAGGTCTGGCTCGATGAGGTGCGCGTGCTCGACGCGCAGAACATGTTTACGGCGTTCGAGGCCGAGCTCCATCTCGATGGCGAGCATGTGCTCTGCCTGTGCTTTCGCTCGCTGCACCGCTGGCTGCGCACGCAGCGCGGCCCGGTGCGCTGGAAGCCGCGCATGATCACGCCGCCCACATTGCGCCTGGTCCGCACCACGCTGCTGGGCCACATGCCCGGCTGGTGCCCAAGCGTGCATACGATCGGGCCCTGGCGCGGCATCGACCTGCTGGCGCTTGCCACCGACGCGAGCCCGCTGCTGACGGCGCGCCTGGACCTGCAGGCAAGCCTGGCCGCCGATGCGGCGCAGGGTGGCGTCATCCGGCTGCGCCTGCGCGACGTGGCACCGCTGCCGCCAGCGATGACGATCATGCTGTGCGTCGATGGCCGCGAGGCACCCATGAAGGCAGTGGACGCCGCCGGCACCGGCGGCATCGCCTACGAGGGCGAGCTGGCCGTGCCCGAGCCGCGCTTGTGGTGGCCGCACACGCATGGCGCGCCCGAGCGCTATGCGGTGCATCTGCGGCTGGGCGAAGAGCGCATCGCGTGTGGGCAGGTCGGCTTTCGCCGCATCGAGCTCGACCGAACCATCCATGGCAGCACCGACGGCCTGGCGGACCACGAAGAGGACGCCCAGGGGTTTGCGCTGCGCATCAACGGCGAGCGCATCTTTTGCCGCGGGGCCTGCTGGACCAGCCACGACCTTGCCGGCCACGCCGATGCGCCCGACGAAGTGCGCAAGTGGCTCGCGCTGGCGCACGGCGCGGGCATGAACATGGTGCGCGTGAGCGGTGTTACCTGCTACCAGGGGGAGGCCTTCTTCGACGCGTGCGACGCGCTTGGCCTGCTGGTCTGGCAGGATTTCATGTTCGCGAACTTCGATTACTCGGCCAGCGCCGAGGCCGTGCGCCCGCTGATGGCGCAGGCCACGCGCGAGGTCAGCGAGTGGCTGGCGGCGCATCGCCATCATCCCAGCGTGGCGGTGCTGTGCGGCGGCAGCGAAGTCGAGCAGCAGGCCGCGATGATGGGCACGCCCGCGGCCACCTGGCGCCAGCCCTTGTTCGACGAGATCATTCCAGCGTGCATTGCAGCCTGGCATCCCGACGCGGTGTATGTGCGCAACTCGCCGTGCGGCGGTGCGTGGCCCTTCCAGGCCGACAGCGGCGTGACGCACTACTACGGCGTGGGCGCCTACCAGCGCTCGCTTGACGACGCGCGCCGCGCCAATGTGCGGTTTACCTCGGAGTGCCTGGCGTTTTCCAACGTGCCTTGCGCGCGTACCGTGTCGGACGCGCTCGCGGTGCCGCCCGTGCATGATCCACGCTGGAAGGCCCGTGTGCCGCGCGATGCCGGCAGCGGTTGGGACTTCGAAGATGTGCGCGACTTCTATTTGCGCGAATTGTTCAAGGTGGACCCGCCGCGCCTGCGCTACGAGGACACAGCGCGCTACCTGATGTTGTCCCGCGCCGTGGTGGCGGAGTTGATGACCGACGTTTTCAGCGAATGGCGGCGAGCGGGCTCTACCTGCTCGGGCGGCCTGGTGTGGCAGTTGCAGGACCTGCTGCCCGGCGCGGGCTGGGGCATTGTCGATGCGCTGGCCCGGCCCAAGTCGGCCTGGCATGCCTTGCGCCAGGTGTGGCAGCCGCTGCAGGTGCTGATCACTGACGAAGGCCTCAATGGCATTCACCTGCACCTGATCAATGAGCGCGCCACGCCGCGCAATGTGCGCCTGCAACTGCAATGCTGGCGCGACGGCGAGACCGCGTTGCTCGATGTCGCGCACGATGTGTGCCTGGCCCCGCGCTCCACGCGGCGCATCAGCGGCGCCGCGCTGGCGGGTGCCTTTTTTGATTTCACATACGCCTATCGTTTCGGGCCGCGCCTGCACGATGTGGTGCGCGCCGCGTTGCTCGATCCCTGCGACGGCGCCCTGCTGAGCCAGGCCTGCTACCTGCCCGAGCGCAGCGCGGCCGCGCTCGAGCCGCCGGAGCTGACGGTCGGCGTGGCGCGCGAGGACGGCGATTGGTGGCTCACGGTGTCGACCCGGCGCTTTGCGCGCTGGGTGCACATCGACGATATCGCCTTTCGCGCGGAACACGACTGGTTCCATCTTGCGCCCGGCAGCCAGCTGCGCGTGAAACTCTTGCCCGATAACGGCCAGCAAGGTGGAGGCCGCGAAGGCGCGCAGGGTGTAGGCCTTGCGCAGGCAGATCCCATCCCGATGGGGGAGGTCCATGCACTCAATGCGCGCCGCGCGATTGCCTACAGCGCGCCAGGCGCCTGAAGAGGCGGAAAAGCGCCAGACGATGACGGCGCGAAGCGCCGCCTGGCCGTCATTGCCGCGCACCGGCGATGCGGCCCGGCCGCGCTCTCACACCTACCGAAGGATGATCAGGTTTCAGCCGTGCGGCTACTGTTGGCAGGGCCACATATGGCACTTAATACAAGCACAAATGCCGTGCGAACCAGGGTCAAAGAAAAGGTGGTCGGCGCGGGTCCTCCGGAGCTAGGTGGGCCGGCTTCGGTCGAGGTATTCGTACGGCTGGTCACGGGGAGAGAGTAATGATCAGTCAGCGTTCGGATCTGCACGTCAATCATGTGCTTGGCGCCTTGCCGCGCAAGGATTGGGAATTACTGTCGTCGCATCTTGAGCTGGTACGCATGCGCGCCGGGCAGTTGCTGACCGATTCCGGCCAGCGCATCCATCATGTCTATTTCCCCACGACGGCCATCGTCTCGATGCTGTCGCTGCTGGAGGACGGCGCCACCGTCGAGATCGCCGCCATCGGCAATGAAGGCCTCGTCGGCATCCCGGTGCTGACCGGCGGCGACACCATGCCCTGCCGCGTCGAGGTACGCACGCCGGGCTTTGCCTACCGCCTTTCCGCCGCCACGCTCAAGCAGGAATTCACGCACTCCCCGGCCATCCAGCGCGTCACCCTGCTCTATGTGCAGGCCGTGCTCACCCAGATCGCGCAGACCGCCGTGTGCAATCGTCACCACTCGCTCAACAAGCAGCTTTGCCGCTGGCTGCTGCTGGCCCTCGATCGCATGGCGTCCAACGAGCTGGTGATCACCCAGCAGGTCATCGCCAACATGCTGGGCGTGCGCCGCGAAGGGGTGACGGAGGCCGCCGGCAAGCTGGAGGACCTGGGCCTGATCCAGCATAGCCGCGGGCACATCACGGTGCTCGACCGGCATGGGCTGGAGGCACATTCCTGTGAGTGCTACAAACTCGTCAAGCGCGAGTTCGATCGTTTGCTGCCGGCGCTTGCCAGTGCTTGAGGCGGGAGCGGGGTTGGGTCAGGGAGATTGCCGTGAAAAGGTTGACCTTTGCCGGTGCGTCGCCGGCTGCAAATGAGCCGGCGCAGCCGCGAGCGCAGGGCTCGCGCGCACTAGTCGATCACCTTGGCTGGATCGTTGCGCTGACGCTCGCCGGTGGCGCCATCGGTGCGCTGGTTGCGTTGTCCATGCCGCAGCACTATCGCGTCGAGGCGCTGGTGCAGGTGGAGCCACGCGACGCAGGCCAGAATGCCGGCGCGCGCGGCGCGGCGCAGGCCGGCCCCGCCGCCCCGTTCGATGCCGGCATGCTCACCAGCCGCGCGGTGGTCGGGCCCGTGGTGGAGCGGCTGCACTTGGACGTCTCGGCGGTGCCGTTGCGCGCGCCGCTGGTGGGTGCGCTGGTGGCGCGCTTTGCCGAGCCCGGGCAAGCCATGGCCCCTTGGCCGGAAAGCCTGGGCTACGCCTGGGGCGGCGAGCGCATCCAGATCGACAGCCTGGCGGTGCCCGAGCGCCTGCTTAACGTGCCGCTGATGCTGGAGGTCCAGCCGCAGGGCCACTATCGCCTGTATGCCGGCAATGCGCTGCTGTTCGAGGGCGTGGCGGGCGAGCCGGCTGCGGGCAACGATGTGGAACTGCAGGTGGCCAACCTCGATGCGCGGCCGGGCACGCGCTTCGAACTGATCCGCCATGATCCGCTTTCCACCGTGGATGCCATCTCGCGCGAGCTGGTGGTGGACGAACACACGCGCGACGCCGGCACTGTGCGCATCGCCTGGCGCTACCCCGATCGCAAGCTGGCCGCCGCGCTGGTCAATGGCGTGGCGCAAGCGTATATCGACAGCCAGACCACCCAGCGCCGCGATGATGCGGCCGGCAGCCTTGCCTTTGTCACCGGCGAGCTGCCGCGCGTGCAGGGCGAGCTGGAGCGCGCCGAGGCCGCGCTCACGCGCTACCGTACCCGTAGCGGCACCATGGCGCCGACCCAGGACGCGCAGTCGTACCTGAACGGCAGCATGGACTACCAGCGCCAGATCGCCGCGCTGCGGCTGGAGCGTACCCGCCTGCTGCAACGCTTTACCACCGACAGCAATGAAGTGCGCACGGTCGACACCCAGATCCAGGAGCTCAGCAAGGTGCGCCGCGACATGGATTCGCGCATGCAGAACCTGTCGGAGACGGAGCGCGAGTCCGTGGCGCTCACGCGCGACGTGAAGGTGGCCGAGGACATGTACATGACGTTGCGCAACCGGGTGCAGCAGCTCTCGCTGGTGCAGTCGGATCGCTCCAACAACATGCGCATCGTCGATGCGGCGCTTGCGCCCGCCCGGCCCGACGGGGTTGGCCCGTGGCCGCTGAGCGGCGGCGGCGCGCTGCTTGGGCTGTGCCTCGGGCTTGCCGGCGTGGCCGCGCGCCAGCGCTACAGGCCTTCGGTGGCCGACGCCGCCGATGCCGAGGCGCGGCTGGGCATGCCCATGCTCGGCGAGATCGCGTTCAGCAGCGAGCAGACCGAGCTCGAACACCAGTCCGAGGTGCATCGCCGCCTGGGCATGATGATGGGCTTCGCCGCCCAGCCCACCCCGCGCCTGTATGCGCCCGCGCCTGGCAGCGCCTTGGCCGAACCCGGCGGGTTCTCCACCGGCGAGGCCGAGCGGCTGCTGCGGTGCGGGCTGCATGACCGCTTCTTGCTGGCGCGGCGCTCGCCGCACGCGCTCGCGGTGGAGGGCCTGCGCAGCGTGCGCGCGGCTTTGCATTTCGCCGTGCGCAACGCGCCCGATGCGGTGCTGGCCGTGACCAGCCCGGCGCCGGGCACCGGCAAGACCTTTGCCTCCGTTAACCTGGCCGTGCTGTTCGCCGAGGCTGGCCAGCGCGTGCTGCTGATCGACGCCGACCTGCGCCGCGGCAAGATCGCCAACTGGTTCGACCAGGCCGCCGAGCCGGGGCTGGCCGAATTGCTCGCGGGCCATGCAGAGCTCGCGGCGGTGATGCGGCCCACCGTGGTGTCGGGGCTTTCGGTGATCACCGCCGGATCGATGCCCCCCAATCCCTCCGAGCTGCTGATGATGCCGGCGCTGGCCGAGACGCTGCAGGCCTGCAAGGCGCGCTTCGACCTGATCATCATCGACACGCCGCCGGTGTTGGCCGTGGCCGATGCCACCCTGGTCGCCAACCTGGCCGGCTCGACGCTGCTGGTGGTGCGCGCAGATGTCACGCCCGCCGCGCAAGTGGACGAGGCGCTAAAGCGCCTGGCTCGCGCCGGGGCGCGGCTTGCCGGTGGCATGCTTAACGGCGTCACGCCCCGGCGCAGCAACCGCGCGGACTTCGCCGCGATGAGCCCGTACCTGGGGCTGCCGCTGCCGGCCGCGCGGCCTGAAACGCTGGCGCTGGAGTCGCGCCCCGCGCCGGCCGGCTCGGCAGAGCAGCAGGCAGGCCATGGCTCCATGCCAGCCGCCTGATAGCCGGGGACGCCAGGGAAATCTCCATGAGCGTACCCGTTTCTGCGTGCGCCCGGGCCTTGTGAAACGCCTCCTCGCAACCTGCACGTTGCGCGTTGTCATGAAAATCGCGGCCTGCGGTGGCCAATCAGGGCCGTTGGGCGGGCCGCGACACGGATTTCGATGGGTTATGCCAGGCCGGGAGCCGCCGGCGGGCATGGCGCACGAACACGAACCAACAACATCAGAAGGCAAAGCGTACCCGTTTCTGCGTGCGCCAATGCCTGGGGCCAACGCCCCATTTCTCGCTGGGAGAGGTCATGAAACCGGTCTTGTTCGAGGGCTGTGCCGGCTGGCTGCACGAGGCCGCAGGCACCACGGGCGTGGTGCTGTGCAACCCGCACGGCCACGAGGCGATGTGGTCGCACAGGGCGTTTCGCCACCTGGCCGCAGATCTCGCCGCCGCGGGTTTGCCGGTGCTGCGCTTCGATTATCCCGGCACCGGTGACTCCGCCGGCACCGATGCCGATGGCGAGCATATTGCCTGGTGTGTGCATGGCATCCTGGCCGCGGTAACCACGCTGCGCGAGCAGGCTGGGGTGAGCCGGGTCGTGCTGTGCGGCCTGCGCCTGGGGGCCACGCTGGCCGTGCTCGCCGCCGAGGCAATGGCCGCGCGCGAGCCCGGTACCGTGGCCGGCCTGGTCCTGCTGGCGCCGGTGGTGAGCGGGCGCGCCTATCTGCGCGAGCTGCGCGCGTTGCACACCAGTTGGGTCAACAACGTCATCCCCGACATCGAGCTCACGCCGCCCACCAACGGGTCGCTCGACGTGCTGGCCTATCGTTTCCAGCCCGACACCGTGACGACGCTCGAAGGCCTGCGCCTGGCCCGCCGCAAGGGCTGCCCCGCGCCGCGCGTGCTGCTGCTCGACGCTTGGCCGGGGGCCACCTCCCCCGTCGCAGAAATGGGTACGCTTTATCGCGGCTCGGGGGCCGAAGTCACGCTGGGCACCTTTGGCGAGTACCCCGGCATGATGCAAGCCGCCGAGTGTGCGCAGGTGCCTGAGAGCGCCTGGCAAGAGGTGCTGGCCTGGGTGCGCCCGGCCGTCGTCGCAAGGCGCCGCGGCGCCGCGCCCGGCCTGCCTGCGCCAGGCAATGAGAGTCCTGCGCTGGAATGCGAGGTGGACGGCGTGCGCGAGCAACGGGTATGGCTGGATCGCGGGCGCCAGTTCGGCATCCTTTGCCAGCCCGCGCGGCGCGGCGCGAGCGATGTCGCGGTGCTCTTTCCCAATACCGGCGGCAACCACCATGTGGGCGACGGGCGGGTCTTTGTGAGCTTGTCGCGCGAATTGGCTCGGCACGGCGTAACCGCATTACGCCTCGATCTCTCTACGCTGGGCGATAGTCCGGCCCCGGCACGCCAGATGAGCATTCCCGCGGTATACGCGCAGAGCGCCTGCGACGATGCCAGTGCCGCCGTCGACTGGCTGCGCGCGCAGGGGTACAAGCGCATCGTCATGTCCGGGGTTTGCTCGGGCGCGTTCATCAGCCTGCACGTGGCGTTGCGCAATCCGGGAGTCAACGGCCTGGTCCTGGCCAACCTGGCGAAATTCCGCTGGGACGATGCCGACACCGCCGCCGTGAACGAACGGGTGCAGTCCATGCGGGGCTACGTGGCGGCCGTGCGCCGCGCGCAGAACTGGCAGCGGCTGTGGCGCGGCCAGGTCAAGGTCTGGCCGATCCTGTCCGGCTTCGCACGCCGATGCGCGCGGCGCGCGATGCAACGCGGCGCCGCCTCCATGGCGCGCTGGCGCGGCGGCGGCGACACCACCACCGTGACCGGCTTCGCGCGGGCCGCCATGCGGGAGCTCGACCGGCGCGGCGTGCAGACGGACTTCCTGTACGGGATGAGCGATATCGGGCTGGAAGAAGCCAAGGACCGCTTTGGCGGCAACCTCGAAGCGCTGCAGGGCCTGGGCAACATCCGCGTGCGCACCCTGCCCACGTTCGATCATTCGCTGTTTCTTGCTGACAGCCGCGCCGCGCTGGCGGCGCATCTGGTGCGCTACATCGAGGTGCAGCTGGCGCGCGGCGAGCCGGCCGAGGTGAGCGAGGCGAGCGAGGCGAACGAGGACAGCGCCGGCGCGCTGGCGGATGCGGTGTCAGGCACGGCGAGCGCCTGAGCGTGGGCGGCAAGCCGGCCGCGCACGACAAAAAAGAGGCGCCGGAATCCCGGCGCCTCAGATTGCGCGCTACGCGCGGCAGCCCTACCGGCTCTGCACCGTATCCACGTCCTGGTACCGATAGTTCAGATACCGGTACTTGCCGAAGTTGTAATGCGCCCGATACCAGCGCCCTTGCACATTCAACCCGTTGAACAGCACGCCCTTTACTTCCCCACCCACCTGCCTGATCGCCCTGCCCGCGGCTTCCAGTTCATCCACGGTAGTCGAGTCCGCACGGGCCACCATGAAGACCGCATCTGCCTTGGTAGCGAGGATTCCGGTATCCGAGGCGGCCAGCACTGGCGGCGTGTCGATCAGCACGATGTCGTAGTTCGCCTTTAGGGCATTGAGCAGCGCGTCCATCGCGGGACTCAGCAGCAGGTCCGCGGGATGCTCGGGCAACGTCCCGGTGGGAATGAAATCCAGCCCGGGCACAACCTGCCTGCGAACGGCGGGCTCTACCGGCGCGCCCTGCAGCAGATCGGTCAGGCCGGGGCCACGGTCGGTGTCGAAGCGCCGGTTCAGGTTGCCCCGCCGCAGGTCGGCGTCGATCAGCACCACGCGCTTGCCGCCGGCGGCGAGCACCGCGGCGAAGTTGGCGCAGATGAAGGACTTTCCGACACCCGGCGCCGGGCCCGTCACCAGCACCACCGGATGGCGGTTGCCAAGTAGCGAGAACTGCAAGGCGGTGCGGAAGCTGCGCAAGCTCTCCATGGCGGGATCGTCAGGCATCCGGCAGGCCAGCAGCGCGGCTTTCGGGTTGCCCTGCGTGGCCAGGCGCGACTGTTCCGGGCTGAACGGGATGGTGGAGTACACCGTGAACCCCGTCAGGTTTTCGATATCGTCGGCCTCGGCGACGCCGCCGTCCAGCATGTGGCGCAGGCACACGACGATCAGCGCGCCCACGGTGCCAAGCATGGCCGCGAATATCACCAGCAGCGACCGGTTGGGCCGCACGGGCTGCAAGGGCACTTCGGCCGGGTCGACCATGCGCGCGGTCCCCACCTTGCTGGCCTTGGTCAGCTTGAGTTGCTGGGCGTCGTTGAGCAGCGACTGGTAAAGCTCGGTGCTGACCTTGACATCGCGCAGCAGGCGCAGCACGTTTTGCTCCACTTCGGGCAGTTTCTGGATACGCGTGGTCACGCCGGCGAGCGCGGCATTCAGGCTGCCGATCTGCTCGTCGATGATGCCGATGCTGGGATGGTTGCCGGTAAAGCGCGTCACCAGTTCCTGGCGTTTCGCGCGTAGCTCCTGCAGGCGTGTCTGGATCTGCACGGATTGCGAGAGGATCAGCTTTGACTCCTCGCCCAGGTCGATCGTGCCGCGCTGGTTGCGCAGCGCGTTATAGCGCGTCTCGGCGGTTTCCACCTGCTGCTTGACCTGCGGAAGCTGCTGGTCGAGGAAGGCCAGGGATTTCTCGGCCTCTTCCGCCCTGCGGCGCACGTTCTGGTCGACATACTCGCTGCCGATCTCGTTGAGCGTTGCCGCGATCAGGTCCGGGTCCGGGCCTTCAAGGGTGATGCCGATCACCCCGCTCGACTTGCCGCGCTCGGCAATCTGCAGCGATTGCTGCAGCTGCGCGATGGCAATGGCCCGAGGCAGCCGCGTCACATTGAAGCTGGCGCCAGGGTTGCCTTCCAGTTCCGTAACGAGGATCTCGACGTTGCCGCGTGAGGTTGGCACGACCAGCGGCTGGCCGACGGTGCCTGTTGCCATGGTCTGCTCGCCCTTGACTTTCAGCCGGTACCGTTTGCCGTCAAGGGCTGTCACTGTCATCCTGGTGCCTTCCAGCCGCGTTGGCATGTCGAGGCGGCCTACCGTAATGCGCTCGTCGCCCCAGACGAAGCCGCCCCAGCCGAAGAGGCCGGGTTCCGACAGGCCAGGGTTGTAGCGTGCCAGCGCCTGGCCGATCACCGGAAAGTAGCTCGGCCTGGCATCAATGAACAGCTTCAGGCTTTCCACCGCCTTGCCCACCACCATGCGCGAGTGCAGCAGCTCGATTTCCGCGGCGGCGGCCGGCTTGACGTCGAAGACCGGCGCCACGCTGCCCGCGAGCTTGCTGTTGGTGCTGCTCCCCGTGTCCTCCACTTGCACCACGATGTCGGTACGGTAGACGGACTTGGTGAAGAACGCGTAGGTCGCGCCCAGGGCGAAGACCGTGCCCGCGATCAGGATGAAGGTCCAGCGGTAGCGCATCAGTATGTCGAGATAGCCGGTCAGGTCGATCGATTTTTCCCGCTGAGCGCGTCCCACCGGCAATGCCTCGTTTGGATTGAACGTGTTCATGCGACCTCCCCATGACATTGATCCCGTGCAATGGCGCGAATGCGCACCGACCATGAATCGACCCCTTGCTTGATCAGCCCCAGCACGATCCGGAACATATTCTGCGAACAGCCATAGGGGTCGGGCACGTCAGCGTGCATGAATTCGCAAAGGCGGTAGACCTTGCCGCGTGCCTGCGGATACTGGCGCTCAAGCGCCTCTCTTTGTTCCGTGTCCATCACCAGCACCAGGTCGGCGCCGTTGATCATGTCCCCGTCCACGGTGCGCGCGCGGTGCCCTGAGAGATCGAGGCCGTCCTCCTCGAGCAGGCGCACCGTATGCGGATCGGCGGCGGCGCCCTCCAGCGGGGCCAGCCCGGCGGAACTCACCGTGCAGCCGGGCAGCGCGTGGCGCAGCAGGCCCTGTGCCATGGGGCTGCGGCAGGTATTGCCGATGCACACAACCAGGATCGAGCGGATCATCGCGGCCTCGCTTACTTGACCACGCTGGCGGCGCTGAACGCACCGCTCGTCGATGGCAGCAGCAGGTTGACCACGCGGCTCCAGCGCACCAGTTCGCGCGCGTCGACATACACCACGTCCTTTGCCTCGAGTTCGAAGCCTTCGGCAATGGCCAGCGCCACGGGCGACGTGCCGTCCAGGTGATACACCTTGGGCTCGCCGTCCGCCGCCTTGCGGATCACGAAGATCTGCTCCGCGTTGGCGGTGTTCGGGTTCACGCCGCCAGCGTCGCCAATGGCCTCATTCAGCGTCATGCGGCCATTGCGCATCAGCAAGGTGGTGGGGCGCACCACCTCGCCGGTGACGAAGATCTTGCTGTCCTCGCGCTGTTCCACGCGCACGATGTCGCCGTTCTTGAGCATGATGCGCGAGGGATCGATGCCGCGCGCGAGCAGTGCCGGGATGTTGACATGCCAGCTGCGCTCGCCGCGCGTGATGCGGATGCGGCTGTTGTCGCCTGTCAGGTTGAGCACGCCACCCGCACGGTTAAGCGCCTCGATCAGCGTCATCGGCGCGTCGTCGATCGGTTGCATGCCAGGCGTACGCACTTCGCCATCCACATAGATGCGCTGGCTGCGGAACGCGAGCACGCGCACCGTCATCTGGGGATCGCGCACCACGCGCGAGAGCACCTTCGCGATCTGGTCGCGCACGTCGTTCGCCGTCCTGCCGGCGACCTTCATCACGCCAGCGTAGGGAAACTGGATATCGCCCTGCGCGCTCACCACATAGCCGGGCACATTGGAGCCGCCGCCCACCGCGGGGATTTCATACGCGGCGCCGATGCTGTAGGTCTGGTTGGGGAAGACCAGTTCCGGGTGATCCCATACCACCACCGAGACGATGTCGCCCGGGCCGATGAGATAGGGCTGCGGCTTGCCATAGAGTTCGTCCAGCTTCTCGACCTCGCGTTGCGCCATGGTGCGCTGGTTGCGCACCACCTCCAGCGTGATCGGCGTGATGTTGGGCATGGCATCGGGTCCGACCGCGCCGACGGGCGCCTTGGGGTCGAAGTGCATGCCTGGGGAGCTTGCGCAGGCGGCGAGCATCAGGGTCGCGCATAGCATGGCAAGGCATGCCAGCGGCCGGCCTTGGCGTTGCGCGTTCCTGTGTTGCCCGTCATGGTCGGTGATCTCGTTCACGGCAGCCTCCGGCATTGGGCGACAGGGACATCGCAACCGCTGCGACAGTCCCCCGATGCTCCCATCCTAGGAGGCCGACGGGGGCCAATCGGTGCGCTTTCACACATTGCACTGCGATGCCGGAACCAGCGTGCGCGAGGCGCCAGGGCGAACGGGGGCGGCTTGCTTTTGGGACAAGCAAGGCACACAACGTATGCGGGAAAGCGTGCCCCGCGGCCCCGCATAAAAGACAACGGCGGCAGGCTTGCGCCTGCCGCCGCCGGTTGGCTGCGCCGCAAGCGCGCCTCAGCGCATCGCGGCGGAAGCGCCCGTGCCGTACTCCGCGACCGTGCGTGCCGGCCTGGCGCCGGCAGACGGCGCGTTGCGCACCGCCGTGCGCGGCGCGGCCTCGTCGCCGCTGACCCATTCCAGCGACGCGCCGCGCTGGAGCGCCGCGTAGACCGCCTCGCCCTTGTTGCGCACCTTGAGCCGCTGGTACAGGGTGCAGGCATGGCTCTTGACGGTCGCCACCGAGATATTGAGCATGCGGCTCACGGTCTTGATGGGATGTCCGCGCGCCAGCAGCACCAGGACCTCATATTGCCTCGGGGTGATCTGCAGCATCTCGGCTTCGTCGTACGCGGTCTCGCTGTGCCCGCCGGTGCCACCGGCATCGGCCGGAACAGCGCCCGGGCGAGACACGGCGGCCAGGGACTCGCGCGAGGATGGCGCGGCGTGGACGCGCATGCCCGCGGGGTTGCACTGTGCGCTGTCGGTCAGCGGTGCCAGCACGGGAATGCGTCCACCTACTGGATAGTTGCCGGCCGACAGACCCGGCGATCCGCTGCTTGACGCGCCAGCTTGGCGGTTGTTCTGGCCGCGCACGTATTGCCCGCCAACCATGGCCAGGCGGATGCCAGCTTCCAGCACCGCCAGCGAAGCGGATTTCGGCAGGCAGCCGCAGATCCCTTGCGCCATGGCGAGCGCCGGAATCTGCAGCGGGATCATATCGGCGAGCAGCAGCAAGCGATCGGCCGAGAGCACGGAGCGCACCTTGTTGAGCAGATGCCATCCGGCGTCGGTGTCGGCCGGCATGCCGAACACGAGCAGGTCGCAATGATTGCCTTCCAGCAGGGCGACGTCGGCCGGGTCGACGGTGATGACGTGGTCGACGCCATGAATACGCTCGAGCATTTGCAGCAACCCGAGACGCAGCAGTGGGTGACCCTCGATGAGCAGTGCGTTCATGTTGTTATTCCCCCCGTATGATTGCGGTAGGAAACAGGTTGAACGCAGCGGAATAATGACCTGCGCGACCCTCGTGGTGCTCCACGCGCGCCGCCCCTATTTATCCCCGTACCACCGCCAAGCCGGACCGCCCGTTCTTATTGCCGGGAACTGACCGCGAGCCGGAAGGCTGACCCCCTGAACCCACCCCAAAATGCCATTCGTCTTAAAACGAATTAAGGTCATATTATGGTCTGATCTGCACGAAATCAAGTTGCTTTGGCGGCGCTCCAATTAGGTTGGAGAGGTTTGTTCTCATCATCCGGAAAGCCTTGATGGTGGCCGCATGGCGGGTTACCCGAACGGGTGATGGATAATCGACGGGATTATGTTTCAAGACTGAAACAGTTATTGGTCGATAAAGTTTCACCGCTGCAACGGAAAAGGGGTGTTGCTAGCGCATTTATGGCTTTTCCGGGTGGCGCGCCCGGGTGGCGAACCAATCTTGAAACTCGCGCCGAGGTGGAGTCCGCGATCCACTTGCGCCTTCGGCATGAGCCTTGGGCGAGCGCCGCGCGACAAACGGATGAGAGCTATCTCAGCCATCAGGATGAGGGGAGAGCGGCAGCCGGCACGCGAGCATGCCCACGGTGCCGGATGCCCCCTTGCGCTGCTGGAAAGCGATGCTGGCGATACCCCGTCGCCGCGCCTGAAGCGGGCCCCGCAGATGCCTCGCAGCGCACGCCGATCTGCCAGTTCCCGGCGTCCCGACCCGTGTGTGGCAACGTACAGAAACCTGAATCCCGCGCCGGCATCCTCACTGCAGGCAGACCGGTCATCCGCCCGGCAAGGCATGCCAGCGGCATGGCTGCGCTTTGGTCCAACGTTGCTCATCTTCACGAGGATGTCATGGCTTCAGGCACGGCGCAGGATCGCATCAACCAACACGCATGGCGTAGCTGGGGCGCGCGCCGGTGGTTCGGCACCGCCAGCGATTGGACCGACCCTGGCGAGGCTGCGGCGATTGCCTGGGTGGCGGACGAAGTGCGGGGCCAGCCCATCCTCGACGTTGGCGTGGGCGGCGGGCGCACCGTGGCGCTGCTGCGCACGCTGAGCGACGACTATACGGCAGTCGACTACATGCCCGAGATGGTCGAGATCTGCCAGCGCAATCATCCCGGCGTGCGGGTGATGCAGATGGATGCGCGCAACATGTCGCGCTTTGCGGACAACAGCTTCGCGCTGGTGATGTTCAGCTTCAACGGCATCGATGCGGTCGACTACGCGGGGCGCGTCGCCATCCTGCGCGAGTTCGCGCGCGTGCTGCGTCCCGGCGGCCTGATGCTGTTCTCCACGCACAACATGCGTGGGCCGAGCTATCGCGAGACTCTCTCGCGCTTCGTGCGGCTTCCGCATCTGTCGGCCAACCCTATCGCGGTTGGCATCGATACCGCGCGGGTGATCTGCAACCTGCCGATTGCCACCTTCAACTACCTGCGGCACTCGCGGCTGAACCGCGAGTTCGATGGCTATGCCATCCGGGTTTGCGCCGCCCACAAGTTCGGCATCGTGATCGTCTATACCGAGTTCGCCGCGCAGAAGCGCGCGCTCGCGGAGCTGGGGCTGCACACCGATGTGGTGTTCGGCAACCTGAACGGCGAGCCGGTGCGCGAAGGCCAGGACCTGCGCGACGTGTACTGGTTTCATTTCATTGCGCGCAAGGCCGCGGCCGGCGACTCGTCACCGGCGGCCCCCGGAGCCCGGCCATGAAGATCCTGCACGTGATCTCGTCGATCGATCCGGGTGGTGGCGGCCCGATCGAGGGTGTGCGCCAGCTGCGCGCACCCTTGCGTGAGCGCGGCGTACAGGTGCAGGTGTGCTGCGGCGACGCGCCCGATGCGCCCTGCGTGCGCGATAGCGAGCTCGACGTCATCGCGCTGGGGCCGTCATCGCTCAAGTACGGCTTCAACCGGCGCATGGTGGCCTGGCTGCGCGCGCATTGCGAAGCGTACGATGCGGTCATTGTCGAAGGCCTGTGGCAGTTCCACGCGCTGGCCGTGTGGCTGGCGCTGCGTGGCAAGCGGGTGCCGTATTTTGTGTTCACGCACGGCATGCTGGATCCCTGGTTTCGCGACCACTATCCGCTCAAGCATCTGAAGAAGAGCCTCTACTGGCTGGTGGGGGACTATTGGGTCTTGCGCCATGCGCGCGGCGTGCTGTTCACGTGCAGCGAGGAGAAGCAGCGCTCCAGCGGTGCGTTCTGGCCATACCGGTGCCGGGAGGTGGTGGCAAGCTACGGCACGGCGCAGCCGCCGCAGGACGGCGCGCCGTTGCGTGAGGCCTTTCTTGGCGCCTTCCCGGAGGTGCGCGGCAAGCGCATCGCGCTGTTCCTCGGCCGAATCCACGAGAAGAAGGGTTGTGACCTGCTGGTCGACGCCTTCGCCGGCGTGGCCGCGGCGCATCCCGCGCTGCATCTGGTGCTGGCCGGACCGCACGACACCGCGCTGCGCGCGATGCTGGAGCAACGCATTGCCGCGCATGGGCTGTCCGCGCGCGTGAGCTGGACCGGCATGCTCAAGGGCGAGCTCAAGTGGGGCGCGTTTCACGCGGCCGAGGTGTTCTGCCTGCCTTCGCACCAGGAGAATTTCGGCGTGGCGGTGGCCGAGGCGCTCGGCTGCGGCGTGCCGGTGCTGATCTCCGACAAGGTCAACATCTGGCGCGAGATCGTCGCCGACGGCGCCGGGCTGGTGGGCCCGGACACCGCGCAGGGCGCCGCTGCCTGCCTGCGGCAATGGCTGCAGGCCGAGCCCGCCGAGCAGGCACGCATGCGCATTGCCGCGCGGCAGTCCTTTGCCCGGCGCTTCCATGCCGGACAGGCCGCACAGCGGCTGCTGGACATCATCCATGGCGCGACCGAGGCTGCGCAGCCTGTCCACCACGCGGCGGCGGGATAGAGGAGGAGAGGCCATGGTCGCGCCGTCATGCCACAGCGTCATTGAGCGGGGAGCGGGAGCGCCGTGAAGCTGCTCAGATTCCTCGTCTATGCGGTGCTTTCGCAGGGGATCGGCGCGATCACCGGCCTGCTGCTGGCCCGTTGGCTTGAGGTGGGCGACTACGCCATCTACACCGTGGTCGGCCTCATCATGGGCGCCATCGCCATCGTCACCAAGGGTGGCATCCAGCTTGGCCTGAACGCGCTGCTGGGCAAGACCTGGCCGGACCGGGAGCGTGCCGCGGAACTGGCCTGCGCGGCCATGGGCCAGCGCTGGAAGCTCTCCGCCTGGCTGTTGCCGGTGGTGCTGGCGATCGCCGCGTGGCTGCTGTATCGCAACCATGCCAGCGTGATCCTGATCGTGCTGCTGCTGGCGCTGTTGCTGGCGACCTGGTACTTCGACATGCAATCGCGCGTCGTGGACCAGGTGCTGCTGTTTGCCAACCGCGCGCCCGCGCTGCAGGCGCTGGATACCGGCTTGTCCGTGGGGCGCCTGGTACTGTCGTCCGCGCTCTATGCGCTGGGCCTGCTCGGCGTGTTGGGCGCGACCCTCGTCAACGTGCTGTTCGCGGGACTGCGCGTGCCGTTCGTGCGGCGCTGGATCGCGCGTGAGATACCGCTGGCGGCGCATGCCGGCAGCGCGGGCAAGGCGGAAGACAGCCAATACATCGGCCGCATCATGCGGCGGCAATTGCCGCTGGAGGCGTTCTACTGCGTCCAGGGGCAACTGGTGTTCGCCATCGTCGCCTATCACGGCGCGGTCGGGCAAACGGCCTCGCTGGGCGCGCTGTCACGCATCGGGCAATTGCTGATGCCGGTGGGCGCCGTGGTGGCCGCGTACGTGATTCCGCGCTTCGCGCAAGCGCGCGACGGCGTGCTGCGGCGCTTTGCCGGCTGGGTGGCGCTGGCTTGCCTGCCTGCCGCCGCGCTGGTGCTTCTGGCCGTGACATGGCCGGGGTTGCTGCTGTGGCTGGTGGGGCCGAACTACGCATCGTTGGGCGCCGAACTGGTGATCGCCTGCCTTGGCGCGGGCTTTGCCAGCGTGGTCGGCATCGCCTGGCAGTTGCTGGCCAACCGTGGCCTGAATCATTTTGCCTTCGTGCAGGTGCCGGTGGTGCTGGCCTGGTGCGCGGCCGCGCCGCGCTTTCTCGATCTCACCACGCTTGATGGCGTGCTGTGGTTCCAGCTCGGGCTGTCGTCGGGGCTGGCCGCGGCCATCGTCTGCGAACTCGCCGCGGCCGTGCGTGCCGGGCGCCTGCTGCCAAGCGACGAGCGCCTTGCCCCCCATGGAGGAAGCACGCAATGAGCGATGTGCCCAGCGTTACGCTGATGGTCCCGACCTACCGGCGCCCGGACATGCTCCAGCGCTGCCTGCAGGCTGCCGCCGCGCTCGTGCCGGCGCCGGTTCAGCTGATCGTGGTCTGCCGCGGCGCGGACGATCCCGACACGGCGGCGTGGCTGGCAAATACGGCGCAGGTTCGCTATCCGGCGTTGCAGGTAGTCAAGGTGACCGAGCCTGGCGTGGTGGCTGCCATGAATGCCGGCCTGCTGCACGCAACCGGCGAGCTGCTCGCGATCCTGGACGACGACGCGCTGCCGCGCGCGGACTGGCTGGCCTGCTTGCTGCCCCACTTTGCCGATGCCACGGTGGGCGGTGCCGGTGGCCGGGATGTCGTGCGCAGCGCCGATGGCGCGCCACTGGCCGTGCCGGATCTGCCGCTGGCCGGCTATCGCGACGGCTGGGGCAGGATCATCGGCGAGACGCATCGGGTGTGCGGCGCGCCGCGCGCGGTGGAAACGCTCAAGGGCTGCAACTGGATCCTGCGCCGGGCGGCGCTGGGCACGGCGCGCTTTGACGAGCGGCTGCAGGGGCAGGGCGCGCAGCCCGGCAACGAGACGTGGATGTGCCAGATGCTGCGGCACGCAGGATGGCGCCTGGTGCTCGATCCCGGCGCCATCGTTGATCACTATCCGGCCGCGCGCTACAACTACGAGCGCCAGAGCTATGCGCACAGGCGCTGCTTCGAAGAGACCTGCAACATGACGGCGATCTCGATGGCATATGCACCGCCCGCGATGCGCCTGCGGCTGGTGTTGTTCCAGCTGCTGGTGGGGTCGCGCAGTTGCCCGGGCGCTTACTTCCTGGCGCACAGCCTGCTCAAGCGTCCACGCAGCCTGCCCGGGCAATTGCTGGGTGGCTGGGGTGGCTTCGTGCAGGGCGTGCGCCTGGCGGGCACGCTGCGCATGCAGCCGCCCGGGCGGCCCACGCGCTGCGCCGGGCCGCCCGCGCAAGCCGTGTCCGCCGGAGCGAGGCTCGATGGCCCCCCACGGGGGAGCGAAGCATGAAAGCCCTCGTCACGCATCCCGGCCTGCAGCATTCGCACCAGATGGCACAGGCGCTTTATGAGCACGACATGCTCAAGCAATACTGGTCCGGCGTGCCGGTGCGCGCCCCGGGCGAGGCGCCGCCATGGTGGCTGCCGGCCGGATATCACGCCAAGGTGCGCGAGGTCGCCATCCCCAAGGCGCTGCGGCGGCACCCGGTGTTTTTCCCCGGTGTGCTCAAGCTTGGCCTCAATCGCTATGTCGGCCGCTCCGGGGCAGCTTACGCGCACCGGATCTTCCATCTGTTCGACCAATGGGTGGCCGCCCGGGTGGAGGCGGTGCGCCCGGATATCGTGGTCGCTTACGAGAATTCTGCGCTGCGGACCTTCCTGGCGGCGCGGCGCATCGGCGCGCGCTGCGTGCTGGAGGCGCCCGCCGTGCATCATCGTGCGGCCGAAGCCATGGTGCCGGTCGAGGACCGCACCTACCTTGCGCAGATCAATGCGCAAAAAGATGCGGAGATCGCGCTGGCGGACATCATCATCACCTGCTCGGAGTTTGCCGCGCGTACCTATATCGACGCCGGCGTGCCCCCCGCCAAGCTAAAGACGATCCTGCTTGGCGCAACGCTGCCGGACGACGTCCGCCGCCAGCGGCTCGCCGGCGGCCCGCGCTTTGTGTTCGCCGGGGCGGTGCGCGTGGGCAAAGGCATCGACCTGCTGCTCGACGCGTTCGCGCGGCTGCGGGAGCGGGTGCCGGAGGCGGAGCTGGCGCTTGCCGGCGCGCTCGTGGAGCAGGAGCTGGGCGGGCGCATCGCTGCCATGCCGGGCGTGCTTCAGCTTGGCGCGTTGCCGCAGCCGGCGCTGTTCCAGGTATTTGCCGATGCCGATTGCTTCGTGCTGCCGTCGCGCTTCGATTCCTTCGGCATGGTGGTGGCTGAGGCCCTGGCATGCGGCACGCCGGTGCTGCTCTCGGATCGGGTTGGTGCGAAAGAA
Organism: Cupriavidus sp. GW822-FHT02D05; assembly: GCF_058802485.1. Lineage (NCBI taxonomy): Bacteria > Pseudomonadati > Pseudomonadota > Betaproteobacteria > Burkholderiales > Burkholderiaceae > Cupriavidus > Cupriavidus sp. GW822-FHT02D05. The sequence goes on from NZ_JBXAOE010000016.1 coordinate 193,413, forward strand.
ATCATCGATGAATTCCCGCAGGCCGGGTGGGTGGTGCCGCTTTGCGCGGACGCGCTGTACCAACGCATGCTGGCCCTGGCGACAGATCGCGCGCAGCTGGAGCGCGCGCGTGCCCATGCCCGTATCGCCGGGCAGAAGTACACCTGGGCGAGGTATCGCCTGAGTGCAGCCGAAACGGTAGGCGCGCTATGCTGAGCCATTCCCTTCCCTATGCAAAACCTGCCGTGCCGGCCCACCGGGCGCGCGTCACCGTGTTCGGGCGGATCTTCATCACGGTCTTCGTGATTGCCGTGTTCGAGGGCGCCGCGCGCAAGTGGGTCTCGGATTCGCTCACCATGCCGCTGATCCTGCTGCGCGACCTGATGGTGGTGTATGCGCTGTACCACGCGGTGCGCTATTCAGGCTTTACCCCGGCGCGGCGCACCGTGCGCATGCTGCTGTGGTGGTCGGCCATTGTTTGTTTCTGGGGCTTGCTGCAGCTTGTTGCGGGCATCAACTCGCTGCCCATTTTCCTGATCGGCGTGCGCTTCTGGCTGCTGTACCTTTGGTTTGCCTACGCCGCGGCCGAGCTGCTCGAGGAGCAGGACCTGGAAGCCATCTCCAAGGCCGCGCTTGCCATGCTGCTGTTCATGGCTCCGCTGGCACTGGTGCAGCATTTTCAGTCGCCGGAGAGTTTCCTCAATCGTCAGATCGAGGGCGATCCGGATACGGTCTTCCGCGTGACGGCCGACGTGGTGCGCACCACGGGCACCTTCTCGTTCACGCTGGGCTACACCCTGTTCCTGGCGATCGTCAGCCCCTTCGCGCTGGAGGCCGTGCTGGGCGAGCAGAAGCCGGGGCTCCGGGGCAAGCTGCATTCGCTTGCGGTCATCGGCAGTCTGTTCATCGCCTCGCTGGTGAGCGGGTCGCGTTCGGCCATCCTGCTTTTGCCGATCGTATTTGGCATCGCGCTGCTGGCAAGCTTGCGCTACGGCAAGGGAAAGCGGCGCAGGGCGGCGTTGTCGTGGGGCATTGTTTCCATCCTCATGAGCGTGGTCATCGTGCTGTTTGTCAGCTCGGCGGTGGACGCGACCTTGGAGCGCTTCAGCTCCGCGGCGGAGTCGGAGAGCTTCGCCGACCGGGTGGAGTCGATGTTCTTCGGTGTCAACGATGTCTCGGCCGAACAGAGCCTGCTTGGCAGCGGGCTGGGGCTTGGCAGCAACCTGGCCAACTACTTCCTGCAGACCGGCCTGCTGTTCGTGATCAGCGAAACCGAGACTGGCCGCGTCATCGGCGAGATGGGCCTGGTCGGCTATCTGAGCATCTTGCTCAAGGCGCTGATCTTCATCAACGGCATGTGGCGCGCATTGCATGTGGCCAGGCGCACCGGCAACTCTTTTCTCATCCTGATGTGGACCATTGCCATCTTCGGGCTGACCTCCTGGCCGGTAGTCGGGCAGCTGACAGCCAACGCGCTTGGCTTCGTGTTTGCCGGCATAACGCTGGCGGCCACGCGGCAAGCGAGCCAACGCTTGTATCACCCTGGCGTTCAATCACCATGAAAATCATCTTGTTGGGTCACCCCGCCTTTTTTGGCAGCCACAGCATGGACCGCTTTGCCGCGATGATCATCGACGGCATGCGCGCGCGCGGCCACCAGGCTGAACTATGGACCCCCGCCGCCGTGATGTGCCGGCTGCCGGCGCGCGGCGGGCTGCGTAAATGGCTGGGCTACATCGACCAGTACATCCTGTTCCCGATGCTCGCGCTATGGCGTCTGCGCAAGGTCGACAAGGACACCTTGCTGGTGCTGGCCGATCATGCGCTGGGCATCTGGATGCCGCTGCTGCGCCATCGTCCGCACGTGGTGCATTGCCATGATTTCATTGCCCTGCGCACGCTCGCCGGCGAGTTCCCCGAGCACGGGCTCTCGGCCAGCGGGCACACCTACCAGTCGCTGATCCGTTGGGGCCTGTTGCAGGGAAGGGCGTTTATCGCCGTCTCCAACAAGACCATGCGCGACCTGCGGCGGCTGCATCCGTGCGCGCCCGAGGCCGCGTGGGTGGTCTACAACGGAATGAACTATCCGTTCCACAGGATGGGCACCACCGAAGCGCTGGCCTGCCTGCAGCGCGCTGGCGTGCCGGCCGATCCGCAAGGCATGCTGGTGCATATCGGCGGCAACCAGTGGTACAAGAACCGCGAAGGCGTGCTGGCGCTCTACCTGGCCTATTGCCAACGGTGCCGCGTGCCGCGGGCGCTGTGGATGATCGGTGGCGATCCCACCGCGGAAATGCGCGAGCAGGGCGAACGGGCGAGCCCCCTTGGCGGCAGCGTGCGCTTTCTGACGGGGCTGCCCACCGAGGCGGTGCAGGCAGCCTATTCGCTAGCCGCCGTGATGCTGTTTCCGAGCCTGGAGGAAGGTTTTGGCTGGCCCATCATCGAAGCCATGGCATGCGGCGCGCCGGTGCTCACCACCAACCGCGCGCCGATGACCGAGATCGGCGGCGACCAGGTGCAGCTGCTCGAGCCGTTGGCTAGCGGTGACATGGATGGCTGGGCGCAACGCGGCGCGGACGTGCTGGCCGGGATGCTCGCATGGCCGCAAGCGCGGCGCGCCGAAGTGGCCGCGCGCTCGATCGCGTGGGCCGGGAACTTCTCCGCCGAGAAAGCCATCGACCAGTACGAGAGCATCTATCTCACGGTGCTGGCGGCGGCTTCGGTGGAAGATCGCGTGTCGGTGGACGCCTGAACGTCTGAACGTCTGAATGCCTGAACGGTGGCGTGTGCTATTCGCTGCCGACCCCGGCGGTGCTGGGCGCGCCGGCGGGCTGGTGCCTGATCAGCGCGAACAGCGCCTTCTCCAATTCGCCCAGCACCATGTCGAGGTCCAGGTGCTGCTCGGCCCAGCGCCGGCCGGCGCCGCCCAGGTGCGCGCGCAGGGCGGGCTGCGCAGCCAGCATGTCGATGGCGGCGGCCAGCGCGGCCGCGTCGCCAGGCGGCACCAGCACGCCGCATTGCGCAACCACGCGGCCAAGCTCCGTGTCCGGCTCCGCGGTGGCGACCACCGGGCGAGCGCTGGCCAGCATGCCGGTCAGCTTCGAGGGCATGACCAGGTCGGCGGCGCCGGCGCGTTGTGGCAGCAGGTGAATGTCGGCCGCGGCCAGCAGCGAGGCAAACATGGCGGCGGGCTGCAGGGACAGGAAGCGCACCTGTGGCAGCCCCGCGCAGGCGGCCTCCAGCGCGGGGCGCCCGGCGCCGTCGCCGCAGAAGATGAAGTGCAGGCGTTCATGGCCATCGAGCAGGCGGGCGGCATCGGCCATGACATCCAGCCCCTGCTTGGCGCCCATATTGCCTGAGTACAGCGCCACCACGGCATCAGCTGGAATGCCCAGCGTGCGGCGCGCCAGCATGGCGCTGCCGGCGCCGATTTCCCACAGGTTGACCCAGTTGAGCAGCAAGGCCGCGCGCTCAGGCTCCGTGCCCTTGCCACGCGCCAGAGAGACCATGGCCTGCGAGATCGACGAGACCCGGTCAAAACGCGTCATCAACTGATGCTCCACGCGCCGCGCCACGCGGCGCAGCCAGGGCCGGCGGAGCAGCCCCAGCGCAAAAGCCGCGTCGACCTCATAGTCCTGCACATGCAGCCAGGTCTTGCAGCCGCTCCAGTGTGCGAACAGCAAAGCGGCCGGCGCGCACATCAGGGGAGGCTCCACCACGAACAGCACATCCGGGCGCCAGCGCAACTGGGCCATCAGGCTGGGCAGGCTGGATACGGCAAAGCTCGCCAGGTGCAGCAGCCGCGTGATGCCGCCCGGCTTGCGCGGTACCCACAGCGGCGCGCGATACACCTCCACCCAGCGCCGCCGCTCGCGGCTGTATTGCCACGCGCGATAGCCCTCGCCCACGCGCCACGCCGGATAGTACGGCGGCGCGGTGACTACCCGCACCTCATGGCCGCGCGCGGCCAGCCACTCGGCCTGCTCGCAGGTGTACTTGCCGATGCCGGTCAGCTCGGGCGCATAGTTCAGGCAGTACATGAGTATCTTCATGGCAACCGTAGCGTCAGTGGCGTCGATGCTCTGTATGGGGTACGCAGCTGTCGCGCCCGCTGCGGCGTGCGTCTAGTCCGCGGCCATGATCCGCACGCAGCCAGCCGCCATGGCCCTGCCCGCGGAGGCGGGAGAGTCCTCCAGCGCGGCGGCCTGGCAGCGCTCGGCGGTGGCGGCGGCATCCGCAAAACGCGTGGGCACCTGCACCAGGCACCTGGCCAGCGCACCGGCGTCGCCCGCCTTGAAATACAGGCCGGTGACGCCGTCGCGTATCAGTTCGCCGGCGTCGTCGTTATTCACGCTCACCACCACCGGGCAGCCGTAGCTCAGTGCCTCGCGTACCAGCGGATGCCAGCGCTGCGCGGCATCTGGCAGCACCAGGCAGCTCGCCTTGCGGTACTCCACGGCGAAGTCGGCCGGCGCCATCGCGCCCAGGAAGCGTACCGACGGCCCCAGCCCGAGCGCGTCGGCCATGGTGCGCAGCCGGCCATAAGCGCGGCCCGTACCCACCAGCGATAGCGTGGCCGCCGGCCACGCCTGCCGCGCGCCGGCAAAGGCATAGAGCAGCAGCACCAGGGCCGGATCGTGCGTGAGGGCGCCAACATGCAGGAAATGCGGCGCATGCGGCGGTGCAGCGTGCTCGACCCGCTCGCGCCGTTCGGCGGCAGCATCGAAGCCGTCCGGCAGCACGGCTGGCGGGCGGCAGGCAAAGATCTTGCGCGGGGGAACGTCGGCGGCAATGGCGCGCGCGCAGCCGCGCTCGCTGCCGACGAATACGCCCTGGCAATGGCGCAGCAATACCGCGTCTGCCAGCGCGCCAACTCGCCCAGGCACGCTGGCAAAGGCGGCCCCGTGGAAGAAGGCCGCGCGTCGCCGCCCCAGCGCCATGCTGGCCAGCAGCATGGCCCAGTTCTCCAGCCGGCTCTGGCCCGCCAGCACCACCAGCGCGCCGGGACTGAGCGAGATGGCGCGCATCTGCTGCAGGCAGCGCCGCCACAGGCCCGCTTCCGCGCTGCCCGTGGGAAAGATGACCTGTCCGGGCCAGAGCGCACCGGGACTCGCTGCCGCGCCGCTGGCGGCCGAGGTTGCCGAGGTAGCCGACGTTGCGGACGCAGTGGCCTGAGGCCGCGCGCGCTTGTCGGGATGGCGGAGCAGGGGTTTCATGTCAGGTCTCCACGTGTTGTGCCGGTGCTGTGCCATGTGCCAGCCTTCCGCTCTGCAGTGCATCCAGGTAGGCCAGGCGCAGGCCGTCGCGCAGCGCCACGGCCGGTTGCCAGCCGGTGGCGGCAAGGGCCGTGCAGTCGAGCCGCTTGCGCGGTGTGCCGTCGGGCTTGCCGCTGTCGAAGACGATGTCGCCGCGAAAGCCCACGGTCTGCGCCACCAGCCCCGCCAGTTCGCGCACGCTGACTTCCTCGCTGCTGCCCACGTTCAGGAATCCGGCCGGCGCGGTCTGGCGGTACACGTCCTCGGCCAGCGCCATCACATGCAGGCATGCCGCGGCCAGGTCGTCCGCGTAGAGGAACTCGCGCAGCGGCGTGCCGCTGCCCCACACCGGCACGTGCTGGGCGTGGGCCATGCCGGCTTCGTGGAAGCGCCGCAGCAGGCCCGGTATCACGTGGCTGTTGTCGGGGTGATAGTTGTCGCCCGGGCCGTAGAGGTTGGTCGGCATCACGCTGCGGTAGTCGGTGCCGTACTGGCGGTTGTAGCTCTCGCACAGCGCAATGCCTGCGATCTTGGCCAGGGCGTAGGGGGCGTTGGTGGGCTCCAGCGGCCCGGTAAGCAGCGCGGCCTCGCTGATGGGCTGGGGTGCGAACTTCGGGTAGATGCAGCTCGATCCGAGGAATAGCAGGCGCTTCACGCCCGCGCGCCAGGCTTCGTGGATGACGATGGCCGCGATCATCAGGTTCTGCTGGATGAACTCGGCGGGAAAAGTGTGGTTGGCGTGGATGCCGCCTACGCGCGCGGCTGCCAGGTAGACCGTGTCGATGCCCTGGGTGGCGAAGAACGCGCGCACCTGCTGCTGGTCGGTGAGGTCGAGCTCGGTGTGGCCGCGCGTGATGATGTCGGCCTGGCCACGCGCGTCCAGCGCACGCACGATGGCCGAGCCGACCATGCCGCGGTGGCCCGCCACGAACACCCGTGATTGCCGCGCTGGCAAGGATGCGGATGACGGCGTGGGGTCGCTTGACACTGCGGTGCCGGCGTCACTCATGATGGTCATAGGCCCGGAAGCCAGCCAGCTTGACGAACGCATCGCGCCGCGCCGCGGCAAAGTCCGCTTCCATCATTTCCCGCACCAGCGCCCCGAAGCTCGTGCGCGGCGACCAGCCCAGCTGTTCGCGCGCCTTGCTGGCGTCGCCCAGCAACGTCTCGACTTCGGTCGGTCGGAAGTAGCGCGGGTCCACCCGCACAATCGTGTCGCCTGGCTTGCAGCGCGCTGCCACCGGGCAGGTGGCGGCATCAACGTGCGCCACCACGCCCACCTCGCCGGCGCCTTCGCCCTCGAAGCGCACCGCGATGCCGAGCTCCAGGGCGGCCAGCTGCACGAACTCGCGCACGCTGTGCTGCTCGCCGCTGGCGATCACATAGTCCTCGGCTTTGTCCTGCTGCAGCATCAGCCACTGCATTTCCACGTAGTCGCGCGCGTGGCCCCAGTCGCGCAGGGCCGACAGGTTGCCGAGATAGAGCGTGTCCTGCAGCCCCAGCACGATGCGCGCCATCGCCCGCGTGGTCTTGCGCGTGACAAAGGTCTCGCCGCGCACCGGGCTCTCGTGGTTGAACAGGATGCCGTTGCAGGCATACATGCCGTAGGCCTCGCGATAGTTCACCGTGATCCAGTAGGCGTACAACTTGGCGGCTGCATAGGGGCTGCGCGGGTAGAACGGCGTGGTCTCCTTCTGCGGTGTTGCCTGCACCAGGCCGTACAGCTCGGATGTGGACGCCTGGTAGAAGCGCGTTTGCTTCTCCAGGCCAAGGATGCGCACGGCTTCGAGCAGGCGCAGCGTGCCCAGCGCATCCGTGTTGGCGGTGTATTCCGGTTCCTCGAACGACACCTGCACGTGGCTTTGCGCCGCCAGGTTGTAGATTTCGTCAGGTTGTGATTGCTGTACCACCCGCACCAGGCTGGCGGTGTCGGTCATGTCGCCGTGATGCAGGATCAGGCTGCGCCTGGACGCTTGCGGATCCTGGTACAGGTGGTCGATGCGCTCGGTGTTGAACAGCGAACTGCGGCGCTTGATGCCGTGCACCTCGTAGCCTTTGGCAATCAGCAGCTCACACAGGTAGGCGCCGTCCTGGCCGGTGATGCCAGTGATCAGCGCGCGGCGCGGGCGTTGCGCCCCGCCGCTGCCGGTGTTGCCGCTGGCTTCGGGCTGCAGCTCGGTGGTCGCAAGCCGGCCGAAGGGTTCGAGATCATGTGCGCCCATAGATATCTGCCATCCGGATGATGTCGTCTTCGCCAAGGTAAGAGCCGGACTGGATCTCGATCAGTTCGAGCGGGATCCGGCCGGGGTTTTCAAGGCTGTGCGCCTCGCCGATCGGGATATAGGTGGATTGGTCTTCGGTCAGCAGGTACTCGACGTCTCCGCGGCGCACGCGCGCCGTGCCGGAAACCACCACCCAGTGCTCGGCACGGTGGTGATGCAGTTGCAGCGAGAGCTTGGCGCCGGGTTTGACCGTGATGCGCTTGACCTGGTAGCGCGTACCGTGGTCCACCGCGTCGTAGGCGCCCCAGGGCCGGTAGACCTTGCGATGCTGGGTGGCCTCGGGGCGGCCCTGGGCGCGTACCGTTTCCACCAGTTGCTTCACGTCCTGGCAGTGATCCTTGTGGACCACCAGCACCACGTCTGGCGTTTCCACCACCATCACGTCGTCCAGGCCGGCGACCGCCACCATTCGGTGCGAGGCGTGGACGAGGCAGCCCCGCGCGTGGTGCGTGACCACGTCGCCGATGGCCACGTTGCCATCGGCGGTCTTCTCTGCGGCCTTCCAGACCGCATCCCAGGAGCCCACGTCGCTCCAGTCGGCGGACAGCGGGGCCATTTGCGCGTCACGCAGGTGCTCCATCACGGCGTAGTCGATCGAGTCGGAGCGGCAGGCGGCGAAGGCGTCCGTGTCGAGCCGGAAGAAGTCCAGGTCGCGGTGGCCGCGCACCATCGCTTCCTGCGCGGCCAGCAGGATGTCGGGGGCGAACCGCTCCAGCGCGGCGAGATAGACGGAGGCGCGGAACAGGAAAATGCCGCTGTTCCAGAAGCAGTTGCCTTCCTGCAGGTAGCCGGTGGCCATTTCCAGCGAGGGCTTCTCGACGAAGCGCGCGACCGACAGCAAGTCGGCCGTATTGCTGGGCACTGCCTTGATATAGCCGTAGCCGGTGGCGGCAAACGTGGGCACCACGCCCAGCGTCACCACCACGCCCGTTGCGGCCACGGCGCTGGCCTGGCACACGGTCTGCGTGAAGGCGGCGCGGTCGCGGATCAGGTGATCGGAAGGCAGCACCAGCAGCACCGGGTCCGCGCCGCCGCTGCGCGCTTGCAGCGCGGCCACCGCCGCGGCGGGCGCGGTATTGCGCGGATGCGGCTCGAGCACGATGGCGGACAACGCGCAGCCAGCCTCCCGCGCTTGCTCGGCCACCACGAAACGGTGCGCTTCGTTGCTGACCAGGATTGGGGCTTGCGCACCGGGAATCTCCCGCACCCGCAACAGGGTGTCCTGCAGCAGCGAGTCTTGTCCGAGCAGGCGCAGGAACTGCTTGGGATAGCCGTCGCGCGACAACGGCCACAGCCGCGAGCCCGCTCCGCCACACAGGATGACCGGTACGATCTGCTTGTCGTCTGCCATGGCATGTCTCCTTCACGCAGCACGAAGCCTGGCTCGCGTTCGTGGCGAGCCGGGTGACGGGTAGTGAAGTGACTGTAATGCCGGGCCACAGGGGGGACTGTTGGCTAGCACACACTCGATGGCGCGCTGGCGCGGCGTGACGGGTGCGCTATGCAAGCACAAAAAAAACGCCGTCCGCGCGCAAGGCGGGACGGCGTACGTGGCTACCTTGCCGGGACGGCTCGGCCGGTTTAGCGGGTCCAGTAGCCGGGCCGCATCACCCAGCCGCCGTGCGGGCTTTGCACCCAGCGCTCGGGCACATAGCGGTGACCCGGGCGTTCGCGCTGCCAGTAGCCGCCGCGCCAGGCATAGCTGCCGCCGTTGGCGTTCCAGTGTCCCGGCACCCATGCCTGGCCAGGGCGGCCCGGCGGGCGCGGTTCATAGCGCGGCGGGGGCGGCGCGGGGCGCATGTGCGGGCTGCCGTGGTAGCCCGGGGGATAGGCCTGGGCCTGGGCCGGCGAGATCAGGCCAAGCGCGGCGCCGGCGGCAAGGGTAGTGAGGGCGAGCAGCAGTTGGCGTTTCATGGTTCAACTCCAGGGGTGCGAGCGATGCATTGGATTTCGGGGGCGGCGCGTGCGTGTTACCTGCAGCCGCTCAATAGCGGTCGTGGTAACGGTACGGCGGCGGGCCGCCACGCGGGGGCACCACGATGCAGGCGGACAGCAGGGACGCTGCGGAGCAGAGCAGGACAACGAGGGCGATGGCGCGTTTCATGTTGGGGACTCCGTGACTGGCTTCGCGTTGAACATGGCCTCACTGTAGCCATCGGGCCCGCGCCGGTGTGCTTGCACTTGTAAGGCGCAATCACACTTTCAAGGGCCTCGGCTTCACCTTTGGCGAGGCTTTCCGGGCCCTTGCACGTCACCCGCCAGGCCTTGCCGGCATTGGGCGCACGGGTGATGGCGCGGGGCCGGCCGCAGCCTCGAAAAGAAAACGGGACCGTGGCCGGTCCCGTAATGTGGCGTTACATCGGAAATAACTCTCGCAAAGATTTGCCTGTGCAGCGGCCCGTTTGCACGCGTCTCAGCGTGCCCGCACCTCGCGCTGGAACACTGCCAGCGCATGCGCGCGGGTGGCGATGAAGCGCGGATCGGCCACCGCCTGCGCATCGCGCGGGCGCGGCATGTCGAAGTCGATCGCCTCGGCCACGCGCGTGGGCCGGCGCGTCAGCAGCAGGATGCGGTCGGCCAGGAAGACTGCGTCTTCCAGGTCGTGCGAGACGATCACCATGGTGGTGCCCTCCGCCAGTTGCACCTCCTGGAGCTTGTCGCGAATGAACAGGGTGGTCTCGAAATCCAACGCAGAAAAGGGTTCGTCGAGGAACAGCACCTCGGGCCGCGGCGCCAGCGCGCGCATGATGCAGATCAGCTGCTGCTGCCCGCCCGAGAGCTCATAGGGAAAGCGGTTGACGTCGAAGCGCACGTCGAAGGTGCGCAGCAGCTCCTCGGTGCGGGCCTTGGCCTGTGCCTCCGGCATGCCTTTGCGGCGCAGCGGGTAGGCCACGTTGTCGCGCGCGGAGATCCACGGCAGCAGGGCGTCCCGGTAGTTCTGGAAGACGTAGCCGATCACGGTCTGGCGCAGCGTCTTGCCATCGAACAGTACCTCGCCCCGGTCGAACGGCAGCAGGCCGGCCACCATGTTGATCAGCGTCGACTTGCCGCAGCCATTGGGCCCGAAGATCGAGACGATCTTGCCGCGCGGCAGGTCCAGGTCGAGATGCTGGTACAGCGGCACGCCGCCGAAGGCCTTGGACAGGCCGCGGATGGTGACATGGACCTCGCGCCCGGCCGGAGCGGCCACCAGCGCCGATGGCGGCGGCGCGTCGGCCACGCCGGCGCCCGATTGCAGGACTCTCATTTGCCGCTCCAGTGGACAAAGCGCTTCTCCAGCATGAAGAAGGCCAGGTTGAGCACGTAGCCAAGCGCGCCGGTGACCAGGATGGCGGCGTACATGCTGCGGATATTGAAGACCTGCTGCGCATCGATGATGCGGTGGCCAAGGCCTGTGTCCGAGCCGATGAACATCTCCGCCACGATCACGATCACCAGCGACATCGACACGCCGGTGCGCAGCCCGACAAAGGTCTGCGGCAGGCTCTCCATCAGCAGCACGTCCTTGAACACGTGCCACTTCGATACGCCCATGGCCTGCACCGCCAGCACGCGCGTCTTCCTGGCGTTCATCACGCCATACGCACTGTTGAACAGGATCAGCAGCACCGCCGCGAAGGCGGCAATGGCGATCTTGTTCGCATCCGACAGGCCGAACAGCAGCATGAACAGCGGGATCAGCGCGGATGACGGCGTGGAGCGGAAGAAGTCGATCAGGAATTCCACGCTGCGATAGGCCGGGACCGAGCTGCCCAGCGCCACGCCCAGCGGCACGCCGATCACCGCGGCGATCGCAAAGGCGTAGAAGGTGCGCGACACGGTGGCCAGCAGGTCCGCGTTGATGGACCCGTCGGCAACGCTTGTGAACAGTACCCCGAGCGTTGCCGCCGGCGATGGCAGCAGCACCGGGTTGACCCATTTGGCCGACACCGCTGCTTGCCACAGCGCCAGCAGCGCCAGTGGGCCGATCAGCGGCAGCAGCCGCGGCGCCAGGTTGGATGCACGCATGTCAGCCCCGGTAGAGCATGTCCGCCACCGGCACCCGGCGGGCAAACAACTTGCGGTCGTGGAAGACGTCGAAGAATTTCTGGAAGGCCTCGATATCGGCCGGCTTGAACTCGTTGTAGAGCGTGAAGCCGGGCAGCGGCACTTCCCTGGCCAGCTGGTCGTCGATGCTGGTGTAGCCCTTCAGGAAGGGGCGCACCTTGACGGGGTCCTTGCGCACCATGTCGATGGCCTGGCCGTAGGCGGCGATAAAGCGTTTCGACAACTCAGGGCTGGACGAGAGGAAGGCCGAGGTCAGCGAAGCCGAGCCGCCAAACCACGGCAGGCTGGCGTTGCCCAGCACGTAGCGCGAGATCACGCCGTACTCCAGCGCGCGGCAGGTGCCGTTGAGGCGGCCCACGGTGCCGGTGGGTTCCAGCGTGTAGACCGCGTCGAGCTGGCCCGCGGCGAGTGCGGCCACGTGCTGGCCTACCGGCAACTCGACGGGTTTGACGTCGGCGTAGCCGTTCTTCTCGAAGATCACCTTGGCCAGCGTCACGTTCTGGATGCCGGGGCCGCAGCCGATGCGCTTGCCCTTGAGCTCGGCCAGGGTCTTGAAGGGGCTGTCCTTGGCCACCAGGATTTCATCGAGCAGCAGCGTAGCGTTGGACGGGTTGGCGGCAAAGATCTTGCACAGGCCGGGCGAGGTGATCTCGCCCAGGCCTAGCGCCGCGGAAGCCGTGCCGTTGGCCGAGCCCTCGATGCGCCCGGCGATCATGGCTTCCACCACCTGCTGCGCGCTGGCGAACTTCACGGCCTCCACCTCCAGGCCGGCCCGCTTGAACAGCCCCGTCTCGATGCCCGCGTACAGCGGGATGCCGCCGGCGATCGGCCAGAAGCCCAGGCGGATCTTCGGCGCCTGCGCGCGCACGATGGCAGGCGCGGCCAGCATCGCGCCGGCGGCAAGGCTCTGGCGCAGGGCGAGGCGGCGGCGTGGGTTGAAGCGTGAATCGGTCATGTTGATCTCGCGACGAAAGGAGTGGAGGGACAAAATCGGGAGACGCCGGGGAGTGCCGCGCCTATGCGGTGCTATCTCGGTGCATGTCAGGCGCGTGCGCGCGCGCCGTCGGTGCGTATCGTCTGCAAGCGGTGCAGCGTGATCTTGCGCACTTCGGCGCGGCTTTCTTCAATATGGCTGGACAGCAGCAAAACGGCCTGCTCCGTGCGCTGGCGCTGGATCTCGCGCAGGATGGCGGCGTGCTCGTCGTAGGTGGCGGTCACGCGCGCGGCGTAGGTGAAATCGAGCCGGCGGATGATGCGGATGCGCTCGGTCACCTGACGGTGCACGCTGGCGATTTCGCGATTGCCCGCCGCCGCTACCAGTGCCGCGTGAAAGGCCTCATCGTGTTGCGCCACCAGGCGGCCGTCGTCCAGGCGCGCGTCCCGCGGCACCTGCCAGAACTGCGCAAGCTGGGCCAGCGCGCCGTGATCCACCGTGGGTGTGGCGTGCGTGCAAAGCATGCGCACGGCGTTGACCTCGATCAGCTTGCGCAGTTCGTAGAGCTCGTCGAAGCGTGTGAAATCCAGTGGCACCACCTCCCAGCCGCTGCGGAAATACACCTGCACCAGCGCGTCGGATTGCAGCCGCAGCAGCGCCTCGCGCACCGGCGTGCGCGACACGCCCAGGCGCTGGGCGATCTCGCCTTCGGTGAAGCGGTCGCCGGGAAGCATCCGGAACTCGAAGATGTCGTCGCGCAGCTGCGCGTAGACCGCTTCGGCGCGCGAGACCACACGGACCTCGGCGCCGCTCATGCCGCGGCCCGCGCGAGCAATGCGGATGGCCGCGGGCATGCCGCCACGCCTACGGCCTCCAGCGCCTGGGCGGCCGCAAAGGCCAGGTCCTCGCGCCACGGCGGCGCGATCAGTTGCACGCCTAGCGGCAAGCCGGCGGGGCCTGCCAGCGGCACAGTGAGCACTGGCAGGCCGATGCACGAGATGGGCTGGGTCAGCAGGCCCAGGCTGGCGCGCGCCGGCAGCACCTGGCCGTTGATGTCGATGCTCTCCTGCCCGGCCAGCGGCGCAGCCACCGGCGTGGCCGGGGCGATCAGCAGCTCGGTGCGCGTGAAGGCGTCGAGCAGTTCCTGGCGAAAGGCCGCGCGCACTTGCTGTGCGCGCACATACCACGCGGCCGGCAGCACCAGTCCGGCGGCCAGGCGGTCGCGCGAGAGCGGCTCCATCTGCGCGTACTGGTGCCGCAGATGCTCGCGGTGCAGGTGCCCGCCCTCGGTGCCGGTGATGACGAAGGCGGCCGAGCGCGCGGCCGCCGCGCCCGGCAGATGGATCACGTCCGTGGCTTCGAGCGCGTCGGCCACGCGCTGCGCGGCGGCGCGCGCATCGGGGCCGGCCATGTCATCGAAGTAGCCGCCCAGGCGTGCCGCGCGCACGCGCCTGGGCGCCTGGCCGCTGACCGCTTCGAGCGGGCGGCGCGCACAGGCCGGATCCCGGGTGTCGGCGAACTGCAGCATATCGTAGGCCGCCGCGAGGTCCGCCACCGAGCGCGCGAAGGGGCCGACGTGGTCCAGGCTGTGCACGAACGGATAGCTGCCGCGGCGGGACAGCCGCCCATAGGTGGGCTTGAGCCCGAAGATGCCGGTGAGCGCGGCCGGCACGCGGATCGAGCCATTGGTGTCCGAGCCGAGCGACAACGGCACCAGGCCCGCGGCCACCGCCGCCGCGCTGCCGCCGGAGGAGCCGCCCGCCACGCGGGCCAGGTCGTGCGGATTGCGGCAGGTGCCCCGATGCGCGTTCTCGGTGGTGAAGCCGTAGGCGAACTCGTCCATGTTGAGCGTGCCCACCAGCAGCGCGCCCGCCTCGCGCATGCGCGAAACCAGCACCGCGTCGCGCCGGGCCGGTGCGGTGCCGGCCAGCACGCGAGAGCCCGCCAGCGTGGTGAGGTCCGCCACGTCGAACAGATTCTTCACTGCATAGGGCACGCCCGCCAGCGGCGGCAGCCGCGCGCCCTGGGCGCGCAGCGCATCGACGCGGCGCGCCTCGCCCAGCGCGCGCTCGCGCGTCACGGCGGTGAAGGCGTGCAGCAGCGGGTCGCAGGCCTCGATGCGCGCGAGCGTGGCGGTGGCCACATCCAGCGCGCTGCGCGCGCCGGTGTCGATGTCACTGCGGATCGCCAGCGCGGATTCGAACACGGGATCGCGCGCGCTCATGGCCGGTACACCGGAGCTGGCTCATCGTGCGCATCCAGCGGGTGCGCCAGCATGGGCGCTGCTATCGCGGCCACGCGCAGGAATTGTTCGATCACGCGCGTCTCGGCGTCCTTGGGCAGCTCCAGCCCGTGCAGCTTGAGCGCGCTGCGGGCGTAGTGCGCCAGCGTCTCGTCGCAAAATTGGGTCATGGCGTTTCTCCGGGAATTCGCGGGTCTCAGGCTGCGGCCGTTGTGCCCTGCTTGTATGCGATCTTGTATGCAAGCAATGGCTGTGCCACGTGCGGCGCGACGCGATGCACGGCGTGCGGCAGGATTCCACCCGCCGCGCTGCACCGCTTGGGGGCGAGGGTGCAATGCCAGGTGCGCACGCGCGGCGTGATTCACCGCGGCAGTGCGTGCGCCGCAGCGGCCTTGGTGCGCCTGTGCGTAGCGCCTGCGCTTGCAGGCACCACCTGGCGAGGCGTCCAGTGTCCCGCGCAGTGGCATGAACCTTGCGCGGAGCGCTTTGTCACGGAGGGCGCACGCGTGGTCATTCTGGTGATGCGCGCACCGATCCACACTGGCACGCGGTGACATTGCCTGATGTGTGCCTGAGGCGTGCCGGACGCGTCACCATCTAGTGCGCGTGAACCTGCGGAGGTGCGATGCCGATCCTTCTTGTCGTGTTGGCGCTGCAGGCCCTCGTGCCGGGTGCTACGTCCTTTGCCGCGCTGGTGCGATACGACAACGCGCGCACCGCGGTTTGCACGCGGCTGGACGGGCTTCCCTGACATCGTCCGGCGCTAGTGCCGCCCCGTCTTGGCATCCGTCCCCCCAAAAGTCCCCCCAAAGCCAATCCAGAAACCAGAGGAGCACAAATGAATCGCAGCGATATCACCGACCTGATCATCGAAGCCAAGGTCACCAAAGGCATCAGGTGGTCCGATGTGGCCGAGAAGGTCGGCAAGAGCAAGGAGTGGACGACCGCCGCGTGCCTGGGCCAGATGGCCTTCGACGCGCCCGGCGCGCAGGCCGTGATGGAGATCTTCGGCTTGCCGCCGGAGGCCGAGCCGTGGCTGCGCACCGTGCCATACAAGGGCTCGCTGCCCACTCCCGTGCCGAGCGATCCGCTGATCTACCGCTTCTATGAACTGGTCAGCATCTACGGGACGACCTTCAAGGCGCTGATCCATGAAGAGTTTGGAGACGGCATCATGAGCGCGATCGATTTCCGCATGGACCTGCAGCGCGAGGCCGATCCGAATGGCGATCGCGTGAAGATCGAGATGTCGGGCAAGTTCCTGCCCTACAAAACCTACTGACCGGGGCTGGCACCCAGGCGCTTTGCACCACGCAGAAACGGGTACGCCCCCTGTTCCGGCCTGCTGAAAATCACGCAGAAACGGGTACGGAGCGGGTTCTGTGGATCACGCAGAAACGGGTACGCTTTGCATTTGCGGCCCGTTTTTGCGCATGGCTTTCGCCCTATGCCCCATACAGTTGCGCTGCTGTCATCCCTGCCGGCAGGCGGGTGAGCGGCAGCGGCGGCGGATCCAGCGGCAGGCGCAGCGCCTGGTAGGCGGCCTCGCTCGAAAGCCCGTAGGGCGCGGCGTCGGCATTGTCGAAGGCGTAGTACACCGCCTGCACGCCGGTCATGATCAACGCGGCCAGGCACATCGGGCACGGATGGCCGCTGGCGTACACCACGGCACCCTTGAGGCTCGGCCGGCCGAGCTTGCGGCACGCGGCGCGGATGGCCTGCATCTCCGCGTGCGTGGTGGGGTCGAAGCTGTGCACGATGTCGTTGACGCCGGTCGCCACCTGCTCGCCATCGAGCGTGAGCACCGCGCCAAAGGGGCGGCCGCCGCGTGCGCGATTGGCGTGTGCCAGGCGTACAGCTTCCCGCAGGTGTTGTTCATGCATAGACATGGGGGATCTCCGGGAGGGGGAGTGTGGCTAGGGCAGAAGCAGACCGCCCTTTACCGCACGCGATGCGCGTAAATATGAAACCCGGTGCATCATGGTATTTGAAAAAAATGATATACAATGGCGACGCTGAATCCCGCCATTGCGCCTGCCCAAATCCTAGGCTGGCGTGCCAGGGCCGACCTGCAAGGTCACCACCAGCGACTGCAGCACGGACATCGGGATTGGCTTGGAAAAGACACGGATATGCCCGGGAATACCGCCGCGGTCCGCAATGGCATGCTTGTCCAGCGAGGTCACCACGACGATGCGTGTGGCGGCAAACTCCTGCTGCGCGTCGATGGTCCTGCACAGGCGGAAGCCATCGATGCCAGGCATGATCAGATCCAGGAGGACAAGGTCGGGTTTGCTGCTGCCAATGAGCAGCAGGCCGTCGTATCCGTTCGTGGCCTCGAGTATTTCGACCGACGGGTTGAGGGTTTCCAGCGCCATGCGGTAAATCTGCAGCAGGTGCTCGTCGTCTTCCACCAGCAGTACGCGAAACGCCCTTCCCGCCGGGGCGGCTGCCGCTGTCGTGGGTGCGGCGGTCTGGCTGCGCTGGTCGGCCACCATGCGGTCGACCGAATCGGCCGGGATCCTGCGATGTCCGCCGTCAGTCTTCCACGCGGGCAGCCGGCCATTTTCGACCCAGAGCTGGACCGTGCGCAGGGAGACGCCCAGCATCTCGGCAGCGGTCCTGGTGGAATAAAAGCGCAGATCGGTCATATGGCCTCTTCAACTGACGCAACGCGCGCCGGGCGAGGCTGCGGCGTTACGTATCGTATTGTTTTCATTATTCTTCGGAAAGCTGCCTAAGCGCAACTTAATGCCAGGAAAACACGCAATTATGATAAAGCCTCGCTGAACCGTTGAAGTTAACGCTTCGCGATGCACCTGGCCGGCTACGCCGGATATCCCGGGGCGATGGGCCAGTGCGAGCGGACTGGCGCAGCCGAATAGATCATACTGTGAAGTTTTGCCGCAAGCAGGCTGCCTTCAGGCAGCGGCACCCGGGGGGTGCGCGGGGCGCACGCACGCGCTGACTAGTATCGAAGGCTGCGATTCACGGCTGTGATGAACAATATATTCGTTTTTTGGTAGCTTTCCCATGAGGCTGGAAATCTACCGACAGGTATTGGCAGGTGCGCATCGCTCCGCGAGACGCCCGTTCTGGTCAGGCATTGTCATCGTGGCCTGCATCTGGTGCGCGCTCGCCGGCTTGGGGCTATGGGACCGCGCGGCCGAATTGCGGCACGTGCATGCCGGCCTGGCCCGCGTGGCCGGGCTGCTCGGCGAGCACGCCGAGCGCACGCTGGCCGAGGCCGACCAGATCGCATCGCTCGTTGGTGGCGCCGTGGTGGAGCGCGGGCCCGCGCTGCCGCTGGCGCAATGGAAGCGTGGCGGCTACCTTGCCGTCGCCCCCTTTCTCGAAGTATCCGTGCTCGACCGCGCCGGCAGGCTGCGCGCATCCACCAGCGCGGGCTTCGAGTCGGCGGACCTGAGCGACCGCCAGTATTTCCGCGTGCACGAGAGCCGCGCGCTGCCGTCGCTGTATGTCGGCATGCCCCTTGTCGGGCGTGTCAGCGGCCACTGGTCCATGCCATTGTCCCGGGGCATCGTGGGCGCCAAGGATGGCCGCTTCTCGGGCGTGGTGGTGGTGTCGCTCGACCCCGGCTACCTGTCGAGGGTCTACGCCAAGGCGGGCCTGGGGGAGTCCGGCACCGTGCTGCTGGCGGGCACGGACGACTTCGTGGTGCGCGCGCGCTGGAGCCAGGAAAGCAGCCAGCCGGGTCAGGTGCTGATGCCCGGCTCCGCGTTGCGCGGGGTGCTGGCCAGCGCGCAGGACAGCCTCATCACAGCCGTTGGCGGGTTGGATGGCGTTCGCCGTATCTACGCTATCCAGCGCTTGCCCGGGCGCAATCTCGCGGTGCTGGCAGGCATCAGCAGCGATGCGGCCCTTGCCAGCTATCACGACCGCTTGCGCGCCGGGATCGCGATCGCCGGCATGGTCACCGTGCTGGTGATGTTCTTCCAGGTCAGGCAGTTCATCGCGGTCGGCCAGCTCGCCGCGCTGGCCGACCGCAAGACC
>NZ_JBXAOE010000017.1:0-76018 GCF_058802485.1 Cupriavidus sp. GW822-FHT02D05
CCTACACCATGGTGCACAAGGCCGCGCAGCGCACCGCCACGCCGCACGCGTCGATCGCCCCGGTTCCGGCCCGCTGAACCGCGCTGCCGTGTCGGCCCGTCAGGCTGCATCACGCCCATGATGCGCCGGCCAGGCGAGATGCCCCACTGGGCCAGGCGCTCGTCCTTGGCCCACTGGCTTCGGTCCCACACAGTGAGTGCATCGTCGATGCGCGCCCTGCCTATCCTTTAGTTTGATTGACAGCTTCTCGCCGTCGCAACGATCATCGGCTCGCACCGCATCCACCGGGCACACAAGTGCCCGGTGGCCATGGCCGCTGACTGATTCTGATAGGAGAGAGCGCATGTCCAATGAAGCAACGTGTCCGTTCAATCATGCCGCCGGCGGCGGTACGACAAATCGTGACTGGTGGCCGAAGCAGTTGCGGTTGGACTTGCTTGGCCAGCATTCCGACAAGTCCAGCCCAATGGATGGGAGCTTCAGATATGCCGAGGCTTTCAAGAGTCTCGACCTCGCAGCGGTAAAAAGGGACCTTGCTGCTCTGATGACCGACTCGCAGGATTGGTGGCCGGCGGACTTTGGCCACTATGGTCCACTCTTCATCCGCATGGCTTGGCATAGTGCGGGCACTTACCGTGTCGACGACGGCCGGGGAGGCGCCGGACGCGGTCAGCAGCGTTTCGCACCGCTCAATAGCTGGCCCGATAACGTCAGCCTGGACAAGGCACGTCGCCTGCTCTGGCCGATCAAGCAGAAGTACGGGAACAAGATTTCCTGGGCCGACCTGCTGATCCTCACCGGAAATGTCGCACTTGAGACCATGGGATTCAAGACCTTCGGCTTCGCCGGAGGTCGTGAAGATACTTGGGAACCGGATAATGACGTCTACTGGGGCAACGAGAAAACCTGGCTGGGCGGCGATATCCGTTACGGCAAGGGCGCGGCCGGCAACGAGGGGGATCCGCATGGCGCGGGGGCCGGCCGCCCGGACGACGGACGAAACCTGGAAAATCCACTGGCCGCGGTGCAGATGGGCCTCATTTACGTGAATCCGGAAGGCCCCGACGGCAATCCGGATCCAATTGCGGCCGCGCGCGATATCCGCGAGACCTTCCGCCGCATGGCCATGGACGACGAGGAAACCGTCGCGCTGATCGCCGGTGGCCATACTTTTGGCAAGACGCACGGCGCTGGACCGGCCGGCAACGTTGGCCCGGAGCCGGAGATTGCTGATCTGGAGCAGCAGGGGCTGGGCTGGAAGAGCAGTTTTGGCACCGGCATGGGGGCCGATGCCATTACCAGCGGTCTGGAAGTGACCTGGACCGCGACGCCGACGAAATGGGGCATGGGATTTTTCGAGAACCTGTTCCGCTACGATTGGGCGTTGACCAAGAGCCCGGCCGGCGCGCATCAATGGGTGGCAAAGGATGCCGGTGAGACGATCCCGCACGCGCATGATCCGTCGAAGAAGCTGCGGCCTACGATGCTGACCACTGACCTTTCGCTGCGCTTCGACCCGGCTTACGAGAAGATCTCGCGGCGCTTCCTGGAGAAGCCCGACCAGTTTGCCGACGCCTTCGCCCGCGCCTGGTTCAAGCTGACCCATCGCGACATGGGGCCGCGCGCCCGTTACCTTGGCCCGGAAGTGCCTGCGCAAGCCTTGATCTGGCAAGACCCGATCCCCGTCGTCGACCATCCGTTGGTCAACGACCAGGATATCGTTTCGCTCAAGCAGACGATTCGCGCGTCGGGGTTGTCTGTAGCGGAGTTGGTGTCGACGGCCTGGGCATCGGCATCGACCTTCCGTGGCTCGGACAAGCGCGGCGGTGCCAATGGTGCGCGCATCCGCTTGGCACCGCAGGTTGAATGGCACGTCAACCAGCCTCAGCAATTGGCGAGGGTGCTGACGGTCCTGGATGGCATCCAGTCCGAGTTCAACCGCGCACAGTCTGGCGGCAAGAAGATCTCACTGGCGGATTTGATTGTGCTGGCCGGCGGAGCTGGTATCGAGCAGGCAGCAGAAAGGGCAGGCCATCGGGTGACCGTGCCGTTCTCGCCAGGTCGCATGGACGCGTCGCAGGAACAGACCGACGTGCAATCTTTCGAGGTGCTTGAGCCGGTTGCAGATGGCTTTCGCAATTACGTCAAGGGAGAATACGGCGTTCCCGCGGAGGCGTTGCTGATCGACAAGGCCCAACTGCTGACGCTGACCGCACCGGAGATGACCGTTCTGATTGGCGGGCTTCGTGTGCTGAGCGTTCATGCCGGAACGGAGGCTCACGGCGTTCTCACCGACCGGCCGCAGACGTTGACCAATGACTTCTTTCGTAACTTGCTCGACATGCGTACTGAATGGAAGCCACTTTCGGCTTCCCGGGGCGTATTCGAGGGATACGTCCGCAAGACCGGTGAACTGAAATGGACTGGCACGCGTGTCGATCTGATCTTCGGTTCGCACGCACAGCTCCGCGCGCTCTCTGAAGTCTACGCAAGCGAGGACGCCCAAGAGAAATTCATCCGAGACTTCGTCACGGCATGGGTCAAGGTGATGAATCTCGATCGGTTCGACCTGGCCTGCGCATAAGCCAACCATCACCGTCGGCTGTTTGTCGACGGATCCATCTTAGAGGCCATTTCAAAAAGATGCTGGCGTCGTTGCGCGGCCTTGGCCGATCCACATGTATTGTCTGCGGCCGCGCGCCTAGCCAGAACCGCTTCGCTTCATTTTGAAGCAGCCTCTTACTGCGACAAAGCCCTCCATCGCCTTGCCGAATCCGCCAGTGCTTCTCGCGGACTTCCAGGCCTGCCCCCCCGCACCTTGCTCGCGAGCCTGCGCTC
The DNA here is from genome assembly GCF_058802485.1 of Cupriavidus sp. GW822-FHT02D05. Classification (NCBI taxonomy): domain Bacteria; kingdom Pseudomonadati; phylum Pseudomonadota; class Betaproteobacteria; order Burkholderiales; family Burkholderiaceae; genus Cupriavidus; species Cupriavidus sp. GW822-FHT02D05. The sequence continues at coordinate 2,839 of NZ_JBXAOE010000017.1, forward strand.
CTGAACCACCCGGCCACGCATTCCGGACACCTTTCCAAGTGGCGGGATGATTGGGTTAGCGCCCTCCCGGCGCGAACCCATACCCTTGCTGCGCCGGTGCAAAGACCGTGCAAGAACCATATCGTCAAACAGGACGGAACAGCGAGGAGAAACGCATGAAAAGAATGGGAACACTCTTGGTAGTGGCGGTGGCAACGATGCCGGGCATAGCGGCGGCACAATCGGGGGTGACCATCTATGGCGTAGCCGATCTCTACACCGAGTATGTCAGGTCTGGGGCAGTTCATGTCGCGCGGGTCGAAGACGGCGGGCTGTATCAATCGAGGTGGGGTTTGCGGGGCAAGGAGGAACTGGCGCCGGGACTTTCCACGGTATTCACACTAGAGACTGGGCTTGCACTGGACAGTGGCACCGCCCAGCAGGGGGGACGCCTGTTCGGCCGCCAGGCCTGGGTCGGCCTGAGCAGCAACGACTGGGGCGCGCTGACGTTTGGCCGGCAGAACACGCCGATCTACTACATCGAGGGGCAGGCATCGGCCTTTGGCTTCTCCCCGTATGGCCCGCTCGGTCGCCTGCAGAACGGCGGCCCCGCGGGCAGCAGCCTGACCGCGCGCGCGGACAATTCCATTCGGTACGAGAGTCCCGAACTTGCCGGGCTGCAGGGCAGTGCGATCTATTCATTCGGCGCCGAGCGGACCAGCGCGCCACGCGATGCCGACCGGCTGGCGGGCTTGGCGCTGACTTATGCACGCGGACCGCTCTGGCTGGGCCTTGCCTACGAACGTACCTACAGCATCAACGCGGTAACGGATGCCGACCGCGACGAGCGCGCGATCGGCGCCACGTATGAGTTCCCGTGGGCGAAGTTGTTCGCCAATGTCCGCCAAGCCACACGATGGGTGCCAGGCCAGGCGACGCTGAAGGACCGCGGTTTCCATGTCGGCACGACCATTCCCGTGGGCGGCGCCGGACTGGTGCTGGTGGCATATGGCATGCAGCAATCGGTCGGCACGCCGAATCGTGGCCAGCAGATGTCGATCGGCTATCAGTACTCGATGTCCAAGCGTACAACGCTCTATGCCAACGCCAGTAAGATCTGGAACACGAACGGGGCCAACTACACATTTTCAAACATCCCCAATGAGGTCACAGCAAGTAGCGTGTCCGACCCGCGCGGGGTCATGATAGGCATGCGCCATCTCTTCTGATGTGCGCACGCCGGCGTACGCCACCCGGTCGCCGTCGTCGGCCAGAGGCCGACGCGTCGCGATCTCGTCATGCCTAGGAGAATCCATGAAGCGCTCTACCTTCGCAGTGGCCTTCGGGCTGCATCTGTTCTGCGCGTCGATCGCATCTGCGGCCGTCGTACAGGTGCAGACCCTTGGCGCGGACACCGCGGTGCGGCTTACCGATGCCGCCAAACGGTTTGCCGAGGACCGAAGACTTGCCGTCAGCATCGTCGTGGTCGACGTTTCCGGCCACTTTCTCAGCGGCGTGAGAATGGATGGCGCCCCGTTTGCGACTTTTGATGTCGCACGCGGCAAGGCCATCGCTTCGGCGGCCACGGGAGGCGTCTCCGGCGCCGAACTCGTGAAGCGCTATCAGGCCAATCCCATCGTCTTTGGCCAGATGAGTTCGCTGGTGTATGGCGGGCCCGTCTTTCCGTCGCAGGGTTCACTGGGCATCTACGTCGGTGGCCGGCTGGTCGGGGCCGTCGGCGTTAGCGGCGGGCCATCGGACATGGACGAGGAGATCGGGCGCCGCGGCGTGGTCGCGATCGGTGCGGCCGAGGCGCCCTGAGTAGCGTATGCGCTATGGTGGTGCCTGCTGGTGTACGACACCGGCAGGCACTCCGCATCGGCCATTCAGGACGTCAGCGTTCGCTGCGGGCCTGGACGTCCGTCAGGAAGCGCTCGATCCGCGTGATGAGGTCCACCGGTGTCTCGTCCATCGGATAGTGTCCCGCGTTGCGGATCACGTCGATGGCCAGATCGAGGCATACTTTGCCATACGTCTGCTCCATGACGTCAGCTGTCAGCGACGGGTCGTGCTCACCAACCAGCAGCAGTGTGGGAACACGGATGCCCGCAATCTCGGCAGAGAAATCAGTGTCGGCCCATGCCCGGAAGTAGGCGGCGAACGCGTTGGCATCGGCATGCAGCGTCGAGGCCTGAACCAATTTTTCTACCCAGTACCGGCTCAGGCGTTTGCCCGTGGAATTGTCCACGACAGCAATTCTTGCGGTGAAATCGTCGGCAGCACGTTCGAACAGCGAGCGTGCCGGCTCGTCGAACAGCACGCGCGTCGGCGGCACAGGCGTGACGCCGACCATGGCCTTGACGCGTGCAGGGGCCAGCATGGCGACAGCCTGCATGGCCTTTCCTCCCATAGAGTGTCCGATCAGCGAGAAACATTGCCATCCCAGTTCGTCACCGAGCGCCAGCACGTCGGCGGCGATCTCCTGCATGTCGAATCTGCCCTTGACCTCTCGCCGGGCACCATAGCCTCGATAGTCGATGAAGGCGTAGGTGAAGCGGTCACCGTCGAGCACGTCCACAAGGGGCCCCCATCCACGCGCATGGCCAAACCAGCCGTGCAAGGCGATGACATGGTGTGGGCCGTTGCCGATGGTGACCACGGTGCCTTTTTGCTGGTAATGCATTGATTTCCTCCGGTCGTCGATGTCCCGCCCGATATTGCATGACGAACCGCGGCGTGAGGGCGGCCCCTGTCAAGTTCTTGGACAATCCGGTAAGCAGACGCCGCGCGGCATCGGGCGATCGCTTGCCGGCGTGCCTATGCCGCAGAACGGAGGACGTATTGGTAAACGGCTCCCCAAATGGGCAAGCGTCTTGTTTCCGGATCCGTAGAGTGTGAGCCTGGGCTGACCGCATCGCCCACGCCTCGCGATTCACCAGGAGACAAGAGTCAATGCAAAGCCGGAAGCTTCCATCATTCCTCAGCGCCCCTCAGCGGGTGGCCACATTTGCCGCCATCACTGCGGCCATCACCGCCGCACTGGCCGTGGCACTCGCAGGCCTGCGGCCCGCCGCCGCCAACGCAGCGCAAGCGGACACAAATACACAGGCCAACTGGAAGCCTTCGAAGCCTATCGTCTTTATCGTGCCGTTCCCGCCGGCAGGCATCAACGACGTACTGGCCAGGGCCGTGGCGCAACGCTTGTCGAAAGCGCTGGGACAACCAGTCGTGGTGGAGAACCGACCGGGCGCCAGCGGCAACATCGGCGCGGAGGCGCTTGTGCGCGCGGCGCCGGACGGCCATACGATCGGCATCCTGAACAGCATCCACGCGGTCAACGCCGCCTTCTACCGCAAGCTGCCCTACGACGTGACGCGCGACGTGGTACCTGTTGCGCCACTGGGCGAGTCGCCGCTTGTGCTGGTTACGAATCCGCACACACCATACAAGTCCGTCACCGAACTGATTGCCTACGCCAAGGCGAATCCCGGCAAGGTCAACTACGGTGGCCCGACCAGCTATCCGCTCGAAATGATCAAGACGATGGCTGGTGTCGACATCACCAATATCCCTTACAAGGGCAGCGGCCCAACCATCAACGATATGATCGCCGGACACATCGACCTGGCGACGGGCCCGCTGCTGGAGTACATGCCCCATGTGAACGCCGGCAAACTGAGGCTGCTGGCCGTCGGTACCGCGAGCCGGCTCCAGGGCCTGCCCAACGTGCCCACGGTGGCTGAGAGCATTCCCGGGTACGACATTACCGTCTGGTATGGCTTGTTCGCCCCCAAGGGCACGCCGGCGCCGGTGACCGAGCGGCTGCGCAGCGAGGTCCGCGCCATCATGAACGATGCCGACATCCGCGCCAGGCTGGCCGGCCAGAGCATTGACACCGCCTTCAGCCAGACCGGCGTGATCGGCCTGACCAGCCGTCTGACCAGCGAAACGCGGCGCGCGCACCAGATCGTCACCAAAACCGGCGGCTACCTGAACTAGATCGGGCATTGTCTTGTTGTGAGGATTCCAACGTGAAACATCCCATGGAGCGCCGCCGGCTGTCTGCCCGCTTGCTCGCGTTGTGCACGCTGGCCGTGCCTGCGCTGGCGCAGCCCGCATCAGAGGCAGGCGAATCGCGGCCCGCGCGGCTGATCGTTGAGCAAGTCTGCGCGGCATGCCACGGCAACACAGGCCAGAGCGCGCAGAAGGAATACCCCAGCCTAGCGGGTCAGAACGAAGACTACCTGTTCAAGCAACTGCGGCAGTTCAAGGCCGGCGCCAGCGAGCCGGCACTGCGCCAGGACGCCACGATGGCTGCCGTGGTGCAAAGCATGAGTGAAATGGAGATGCGCGAAGTGGCTCGCTACTTTAGCCGCCAGGCACCCGCGCGCGGACAGGCCGCCCTGCCGCACTTGGTCGGGGCGGGCATGGTCATCTACTGGAGGGGCAATCCGTCCAATCACCTGCCGGCCTGCGTGACATGCCATCGGCCAAATGGGGAAGGCATCGCGCCCGACTTTCCGCGCATTGCCGGCCAGCAGCCGGAATACGTGGCCAGGCAGCTCCAAGCGTGGAAATCCGGCACACGTGGCGGTCCGGGCAAGCTGATGAGCCTGCTTGTGCCGTTGATGACGGACGAAGAGATCCTCGCCGTTGCGCAGTACGTCGCGCAACTGCGCTGATGTGCTGCATCTTGCCGTCCAGCGCAGTGGTGCCGCGGACGGCACAATCGAAAGGAACCAAAACGATGATGATCGACAGGAGACATTGGCTGAAGGCTGCAGGTGCCCTTGGCCTGGGAGCCGCTTCGCTGCAGGCAGCGGCGCAGGTGACGTTGGGGCGGAACGCACCGGTTGCCGAACCGGGTGCGGTTCCACTCCCCGCAATCAAACCGGGCAAGATCCACCGGATCGAGTCGGCCACGCAGACCGTGCACGTCGGCATTCTCGACCCCAAGGCAACGCCGGCCGCCAGCATCGAGTCCGGCGATCTCGTGATGTATCCCAATACCTGGGTGAACTGGGCCAACGGCGCCGCGTACGGCATGAGCTACGAGGATCGCGAACCCGTGCGCAAGCGATTTCCGCAAGGGCCGTACTCGAACGTCGGCCCCGTGGAACTACGCGGGGCGATGCCCGGCGACGTGGTGGAGTGCAGGATGGTCAAGTTGCGTCCGATCGGCTGGGGATGGAACTCCGCGCCCAAAGGTGTCGGTGCACTGCCCAACGACTTTCCAAAGCCGTACCTGCGCTACTTCAAATTTGACGAGAGCCGGCAGTACACCGAGTTCGCGCCGGGCATCCACATCAAGCTGGCGCCGTTCCAGGGCGTGATGGCGGTGCAGCCCGCCGGCGACGAACCGGTCAGCGCCATCCTCAGCGGTCGGTATGGCGGCAATCTCGTGTTGCGCGAGCTGGTTGAGGGTACGTCACTGTTCCTGCCGGTCCAGCGGCCGGGCGCGATGATCTGGACAGGCGATTCGCACGCCGCCCAAGGCGACGGCGTGGTCAATCAGACCGCCATTGAAACCGCGATGGAGGACATGCAGATCCAGTATTTCCTGCACAAGCAGCGGCCCTTGTCCCTGCCGATGGCAGAGACGCCCGGCCACTGGATCATTCTCGGCTTCGGCAACAATCTCGACGAGGCGCTGGTCGCCTGCCTGCGGCAGATGCTCAACTGGGTGAGCGCTGCGACCGGCATGGATCCTCAGGACGTGTACTCGCTCGCTAGCATTACCGCGGGATTCCGCATCACCCAGTACTCCAACCAGACGGCCAGCAACTACACGTCGATCCCGGCCAAGACCGTGCACGGCATGCTGCCCAAGGCAGTATTCGACGCGGCGATCCAGGACAAGTTGTCGCGCTCGCTGCGCGGTTGACACAGTTGACACAGTTGACGCCGGGCGGCGTTGGGCGTCTCAGTCGCCTTGCGCATCGCCCGGCATGCCGATGCGGCGAAACTCCGACGGGCTAAGCCCCAAGTGTTGGACGAAAAAGCGCGTGAAGTGTCCTTGCGCGCTGAATCCGAGCTGGTCTGCTACGTCCCCGATGCTGGCATGCCGTTGAGCCAGCAGTCGGGTGGCGATGCCGATTCGGATCCAGTCAAGGTATTGCTGCGGCGAAATGCCCATGCAGGCCTTGAACTGGTGGAAGAGCCGGCTGCGGGACATGCCCACCGCGCTGGCGACCGTCTCCACGTTGGGATTTTCCCCCGCATGGTTGCGTATGTACTCGGTCGCGCGCTTGATCCGGTAGTCCAGCGGTCTGGTGTTTGCCAGCACTTCGGTCATGGACCGCCGCTGAAGATGGCAGGCCGATACCCTGCGTGCCAGTTCCGCGACGGCGGCCTCGCAATCTACCGAGCCAATCGCCGAATCGTCAGCCAGGTCCCGGGCCAGGCGGGTACCCAACTCTGTCAATGATGCGACGGTATCCGCATCCATGCGCGCCAGCGTTTTGCTGAAGCGCAGGCCGCTGGCAGGATTGTCGACGCCGAGCGTGCGTCCGAGCCATTCCGGTTCCAGCAGCAAGGCGAGTAGCAGCGAGGGCGAGCCCTCCTTAGCGCTCTTCGCATGCGTCGACCAGGGATTGATCAGCAGCGCGCATCCGTCGGTCAGTGTCTGCGCGTGGCCGTCGATCTTGAATGTCGCATCCGTGCCGCCGAACTTGAAGATCAGATGGAACTCCGCATGGGCATGCGCGACGAGCGGCCCCGATATGCGATGAAGGGTGGCACGGCCGAAGCTGCCGTGAATGATGCGTAGCTGGCGGTCCTTTGCCATTCAGGGTGTCTCCTCATCAATGCCTTGGGGGATCGTGCGTGCTTACGCGCGGCGGGCGGTGGAGCAAGGCTTCGCCTTGCGCGAGCCCGGTGCTCGACCAGCACACGCCGACAAGCCACTCGATCATCCTGGTTATGCAAACGTTTGCATTGGTTGGGATTATGTCATCTGTCGGGCAGTCGTCAAGGGGGAACAGTCCCTATCGATCCGGTCAGATGTGAGGCAAGGTCTACACGGAGACGAAGGAAAGGGGGCCGATGACGATGCAAGCGTCGAATACGCCCCGTCCTTCGCTGGCTCCGACACGTCGGCAAGGCTCGACTAGTCAGCCTTTCTCGTTTGTACGCGTCAAGGCGCCGCGGGCCCGGTGGCCGGCAGGCCCGTATCCGTGTGCGCGTTTGAATGTGACTTCCCGGTCATGCTATGCCCAGGGAGCGCGAATGCCCGCCTGGCTGGCAAGTTTTTCCAGCGCGGCAGCGGTTACACCCGCCAAGGCAATTCCGCTCACGCCCCGCTCCCGGGATTCGGCGTAGCCGCGTTCTCCCGGCAGCCGTGGAGGGCCTTCGAAAGACGCCGGCAGATTGTGGATGGCCTCCGCGAGCTCGCTCAACTGCGCTTGAAACATGGAGGGGTCCAGCACCTGAGCGATATCGATGACGAGCATCCACGCGTTCTGCGTGTGCCGATGAACCGCAGGGGAAGCAAGCAGCGCGGGTGCCAGGATCGGATGGTTGGTCAGCAGGCTGCAGGCGATCTCGGCCATCAGCGCGAGGCCCGAGCCTTTCGGGCCGCCCAATGGCAGCGGCGTTGTCGCCTGATGGGCGTCCGTGGTGGGGTTACCCATGGCATCGATGGCCCAGCCCGGCTCGAGCGGCCGGCCGGCTGCCCGAGCCTGCATCAGTTTGCCGAAGGCAACCGCACCCGAAGCCATGTCGAACACGATCGGCTCGACGAGGCCAGGGCAGGCCATGGACAGCGGAGCCGTTGAGACGCCAGCCACCGAGGCGCCATGGTAGGCCATCAACGGTCCCGACGCGGCCATCGCCATGGCAAACATGCCCGCACTGGCCACATGAGCGGTGTGAAAGCCGAGCGCGCCGGTATGCGTTGTCTCCCGCAAGAGCACCAGGCTCGCCCCGGCCTGGCGCGCAGCGGCAATGGCTTGCCCGGCGGCAATGCGCATGCCCAGCGCACCGGCGCAGCGATCCCCTTCGACAACGGTTAGCGCTGGCAGGCTGAGCACCGGGCGCGGTTGTGCCCGGCCATTCATGTCGCCCGAGGCCAGCCACGCAATGTACTGCGGGATGCGCGCTACCCCATGTCCGGGAGAACCACGCAGGTCAGCCCACACCAGGCTCTGCGCCACCAGTGAGGCGCCAGGTTCGTGCAGCCCTGCCGAGGCAAGTAGCGCCTGCGCGAAGGTTTGCAGCCGGGCTGCACTGATCATGGTCGGGGGGCGCGCCGTCATGCGGCCCCCGATGGCGCCTGGTGGACCGGGAAGAACTTGTACAGCCAGTCCGTGACCAGGTTCAGGACGGCCCGGTTGTCGTCGGAGAAGATGAAATGATCGATTTCCGAGAACAGGTGCAGTTCGACCGGCATCCTGGCGTTGCGGAACAGCGCGATCGACTGGTCCGTAGGGGTGACCGAATCGTCCGCCGGATGCAGCAGCAGGAGCGGGCGCGGGGCAATGTCTCCGACCACTGCGTTCGGCCGAAAGCCCAGCATGCTTTCGACCACCTCGAACGGGAACGCCATGAAGCTTCCCGCAGGCAGATTGCTGCGCATCGCGGCGGGGATCGGCACGATGTCAAAGCGCGAGACCTGCATCGACTGGCCCATGGCCAATCGGGCACGGCCTTCTTCCACCATTGCCTCGAAGCGCTGCCATTCGCCCGGTCCGGCATGTTGCTGACGCAGCTTTACCTCCCCGTCGCCCCATCCGGCCGATGAGATGCAGGCCACGATGCGAGGGTCAACGCCGGCCGCATAGACCGCCACGGCCGCGCCGAAGCTGTGGCCCATCACAGCAATTTTCGCTGGCTCCACCTCGGAAAGGCTCTGCAAGTAGCTGACCGCATTGCGCGTGTCGCGCACCTGGTCCTCGCACAGTACCTTGCCGCGCTCGCCTTCGCTGTTACCGCAGCCCCGCATGTCGAAGCGCAGGACCACATAGCCCAGCGAAGAAAACAGGCGCGTCGCCAGCTGCACCATACCGTCATCCTTGTTGCTGCCGAACCCATGCAGCACGGCGATGGCTGGACGTCGCTCGCCGCTGGCAAGATTGGGGGGGAGATGCAGGGCTCCGGCCAGGCGGAGCCCGTCGGAGTCAAATGTTACATCCGTGTGCACGCTCATTTCTCCAGGTTTGGTGACACACGATGTTCTACGAAATCCGCGGTTCCATGACTGCCCAAGAATCCACTGACTTACCCGATCGTCCGCTGACTTTGATGACGGGCGCGATTTGCGTGTCCGTCAGTACGGCTCACGATCGCGCGCGCCGGACGCAAGGCAGGCAGCGATGTGGTCGATCAGTTGAAGCAAGACCTGCCTGTCGAAGTAGTTGTTCATCCTGTGGCTGAGGAACACGTCGCCGCCAGCGCCGGCGACGCGTTCTCTTACCTGGGCAATCCGTTCGGCAAGATCGGGGAGCCCGGCTTGCATCGCCGCCCGGGCAATGGCATCAGGCCAGAAACCATAGGCGTCAATGCCGCAACAGTCCGCGACGCATTCCGTTTCGAGCCAGTCAAGCAAGGGCAGGATAGGGACGAGCCACTCGTCGACGTCCACCGCGTCGTGGTGCTTCCCTTGCAGGTCGATGAACGGGATCCATTTGTCTTCGCCGATGCTGATGTCGCCTTGATTTGCCATTTCCTTCGCGCATGTCTGAGAGGGTAGAGTCGGCAAAGTGTAGCCGACCGCAGCGCGCCAGTATCGGCTGACAAAACCATGTCATCTGGCGACGGCCGGCAGCAATCTGAAGCGTGTCACCATGTCGCCACGACGCCGTATGGTCGATAGCGATCATGCAGCATGAACCAACGGGGTATGCTAGATTCAATGCCGCCTATTCAGGCGCGGTGCGGCTCAGGGAACGGCGAGCCGGCTATGCAAGCAAGCTAGTAAAACAGCCGAATCAGGTGCAATCCCTATGAAAAAGAGCGCAACGCCCCAGGGCGAATCCCCTTCCCGGCTGATCGATGCCAGGATCCAGGAACTGGACGATTGGCGGGGCAAGACGCTCGCCCATGTCCGCGCTCTCATCAAACAGGCTGACCCTGAGGTGGTCGAGGAGTGGAAGTGGAGAGGCGTTCCGGTCTGGTCTCACGATGGACTGATCTGCACCGGCGAGACCTACAAGAGCGTTGTGAAGCTGACTTTCGCCAAGGGCGCTTCGCTCGAGGACCCTTCAGGACTTTTCAACGCCAGCCTGGAAGGCAACACCCGGCGCGCTATCGATTTGCATGAGGGTGACGAAATGGATGAGGATGCCTTCAAGACGCTCATACGCGCCGCTGCAGCCCTGAACAGGTCATCGGCCCGATAGCCGAATCCGGCGCCTCATGTGTTGGCGCCTATCCTGGCCGGCCACGCAACAACCATGGCCAGCTACAACGGCCAACTACCACGCCCAGCAACTACGGCCGCTTGTCGCCTGCCGGGCTGGTAGGGCGCTGCGCAGGCAGCTTGCCGAGGATGCAATCCACCGCGCGCGTATCCGATTTGCCTTGCCCGAGCGCGCCGATGACCGAGTCGCGATACTGCACCGGCGTGATGCGCCGGTAGTAAAGCCGGGAGGTCTGGTCGAGCCAGTACACGTAGTCGCTGTTGTTCTGGCCACCGTCGGTGCGCAGCCAATCGCTGATGTTGTTGTTTCCGATCATCATGTTCGGGCAGCCTCGTTGCACGCTGTCGAGGTAGGCGTCGAAGCCTTTTGCCTCGTAGTTGCGCACCGAGTCTGGCGCGCAGGCGCATAGCGCCAGGGCTGCGCAAGCGCAGGCAAGCCAGGACGCCACTCGGCGATGCCGTGGGCTGCGGCGCGTTGTCATTGCGGGGGCTGGCATATCGCTCCTATGTCCTCTCGATCACTTGATCCCTGGTTCCCTGCTGCTCTGGTTCGGTGTGCGTGAAGCCACGCCCAAGGATAGAGCGGATCCCCCGGCACCTTGCCGCATGGCGAAAAATTTCATGGGTCGCCGGTAAAGGCTTGAATGCCAGGGTGGGCAATGTTGCCGTATACCGTAGGCCGCACTTTTATGTGCGATTGCAGCAAAAATTGGCAATCGTCCTTGAATACTGGATCGTTCCATCCTATAACCATCCCATTGGATGGTTATAGGATGGTGCCGGATGGTTAACAACGATGGATGAGCAACAAAGGGCACTTGTGGCGCAACCCCGCCCTAAAGGCGGCGAAACCGAGAAGATCACGATCAATCTCGGTCCGGTCGATCTCGGCCAGATCGACCTGCTGGTCGAGGAAGGCTTTTACTCAAACCGTACCGACCTGATCCGCACCGCGATCCGCAACCAGCTTGCGATCCACGCGCAGGCCGTCAGCGAGACCGTGACGCGGCGCGCGCTGGTGCTTGGCCTGCAGCATTTCTCCCGCCAGGACCTGGAGGCGGCGCAAGCCGCGCACCAGCGCCTGGATATCCATGTGCTGGGACTGGCCAGCATCGCATCCGATGTCACGCCCGAGCTTGCCCTGGCCACGATCGAGTCGATCGTGGTGCTGGGCGCTTTCCATGCTTCCGCCGCCGTCAAGGCGGCGCTGGCCGGCCGCATCCGCTAAGCCGCCAGGCAACGGAAAGCCCAACGCCAAAGGCGCGTAGAAGGACACCATGATGAAGATGAACGAAGAATTTCTGGCTTCCATGCAGGAAGCCATGGCGCTGCTGCGCACCGCGGGGCCGCTGGAAGCCACCGAGGTCATTGCGCGCGCGTTGCGCGGCAACAGCGCAGTGCCCAATGCCGGCTTCCAGCCTGCGCAAGTTGTCGAGGCGCTGCTGCCGCGCCAGGCGCAGGAGAACGCAGTGCATGCGCGTGAAGGCCGCGCACACCCCGCGGATGCGCGGCAACCCGCAGCGCAACCCGACGTGCGGGACACCGGCCACTTCACCACCCGGCGCCATGCCGGACATGCCGGCCAGCGCGCCTACAAGCTTTACGTGCCCGCCGGCTTCGAGGGCAAGCGCCTGCCGCTGGTGGTGATGCTGCACGGCTGCACGCAGGACGCCGACGATTTTGCCGCGGGTACCCGCATGAATGCGCTGGCAAAGCAGCACGGTTTCCTGGTTGCTTACCCCATCCAGCCCGCGGCGGCGAACCCGTCCAAATGCTGGAACTGGTTCAAGCCGGGCGACCAGCAGCGCGAGCTGGGCGAGCCGTCGCTGATCGCGGGCATCACGCGGGAAGTCATGGCCAGCCATCCGGTCGATCCCGATCGCGTGTACGTGGCCGGCTTGTCCGCCGGCGGCGCCATGGCCGCCGTGATGGTGCATGCTTATCCCGACCTGTATGCCGCGGCGGGGATTCACTCCGGCTTGCCGTATGCCAGCGCGCATGACTTGCCCTCGGCACTCGCCGCGATGAAAGGCGGCAAGCTGGCAGGCACGCACATGGCGAAAGCGCAGGCCGCGCCGTTGCGGCCCCTGATCGTCTTCCAGGCAGACGCGGATACGACGGTGCATGTGTCTAACGCCGACCGGTTGCTGCGAGCATTCGAGCATGACGGTGAGCAGGACGGCCAGCGCCGGAGCAAGCAGAACGGGCGCGCCTTCACGCGCCGTCAGTTGAAGTCGCGCGATGGCGTTGATGCGGAGTATTGGCTGCTTCATGGCGCGCCGCACGCGTGGGCGGGTGGCAGTACGCATGGTTCGTACACCGATGCGAGCGGGCCCGATGCCAGCGCGGAGATGGTGCGGTTTTTCCTGGCGCATCCGCTGAAGAGGTAAGCGGTGGCGCGGGTGCGTCGGCCTGATTGCCCCTGCACGCCTCAAGCCTTCATCCGCGCCACCAGTTCCTGCGCAAACTCCAGCGACAGCCGCGACAGCGGCTCGGACTGGACATTGAAGATCTGGACCGAGGCATTGACCTTGGTCCGGATCGGAATCGCCACGATATTGGGCCACGCCTGCCCGAACACCGTCATGGCATCGACCAGCGCGATGCCGGCCCCGGCCTGCGCCAGCGCGCGCGCCACGTGCGCCTGCTCCACTTCGATGCGCATATCGAGGTCGTCGAAGCCGCTGCCAAACATTTCCCGCACCAGCAAGCCGAACGGCACATCCGCGCCGTAGCCGATCAATGGCTCCCCGGCAAGCTCGGCCGGGCGCACGTAGCTGCGCCCGCTCAAAGGGTGCCCCGCGGGCACCAGCGCCACCATCGGGTTCTTCACCAGCAGCCGGGATTCCAGGTTGGGATGCGCCAGCGGCATGTTGGACACGGCCAGCTCGGCCTGGCCGGAGAGCAGGGCGCGCAGCATGTTGCCCGGGATCTGCGTGCGCACGACGATGCGCACCGCAGGATGCGCGGCGCGAAACGAGGCGATGGCGCGGGGCAGCACCGTCTGCCCGAGATTCGGGCTGCATGAAATGCGCAGGCTGCCCGTGCGGTTGGTTGCGAGGTCTTCTGCGATCTCGTTCACGCGCTCGATCCCCTCGTACACCACATTGACCTCGCCCAGCAGCCGCCTGGCTTCCGGCGTTGGATGCAGGCGGCCCTTCACGCGGCGGAACAGTTCCAGCCCCAGGCGCTGCTCGGTGTGCGACATCAGCCGGCTGATGGCGGGCTGCGACACATACAGGAGCTTGGACGCGCCGCTGATCGAGCCCGTGAGCATCACGGCACGGAACACTTCGATCTGCCGGAGGTTCATTTTCATGATTTCAACCTATTAACCTGATGTTAAGTCGCGCGGATATATAAGCATATGACAGTAAGGGTGCGGCTGCCTACACTGGGTCCTGGCAGCGCGCTTGCCCACGTGCACCAAGGCGGCGCCAGGTGCCATCGGCGCCGGCACCGCGATGGGGATGCATGGCCCATCGCGGGGCATCTTGATGCATGCTGGTGCATCGCCCCAACGTCCACTGCGGGAGACAAGGAGAGAACATGAGCGACATCCATCTGACTTACATCAACGGCCGAGACATTGCGAAGCTCGCGATGACCGACCAGGAAATCCTCGACGCGGTCGAGCAGGGCCTGCTGGCGCAAGGCAACAAGCAGACGGTGATCGAGCCGCGCGTGCACCTGATTCCAGACCCGGCATTCAATGGCCACTTCAATGTGCTGCGGGGCTATGTGGCGCCCCTGGGGCTGGCCGGCGTGAAGATCGTTGGCGACTACGTCGACAACTACAAGCTGGGCCTGCCGTCGGAGATGGCCATGCTCAACCTGTTCGACCCTCGCACCGGCATGCCGGTGGCGATGATCGACGCGACCTTCATCACCGATGCGCGCACCGGCGCGGTGACCGCGCTTGGCGCTCGCCACCTGGCACGACGCAACAGCAAGGTGCTTGGCCATATCGGCGCGCGCGGCACGTCGTACTGGAATGTGCGCCTGCTCGACAGCCTCTTCGACTTCGACGAGATCCGGGTGCATTCGCGCCGCCCGGAAAGCCGCGACGCGTTCGCCGCGCGGCTGGAGAAGGATCTTGGCAAGAAGGTCATCGTCACGCAGGACTGGGAGTCGTGCGTGCGGGGCGCGGACATCGTGGTCGAGGCGTCGCGGCTGGACAAGCCCACGCCGCTGCTCAAGACCGAGTGGATCAAGCCGGGCGCGTTTGTGGTGCCGTACGGGACCATGAGCGCGGTGGAGCTGTCGCTGACCGACATCATGAGCAAGCTGGTGGTGGACGACTGGACGCAATGCAAGGGCGGCATGTTCGGCTCGCTGCGCGCGCATGTGGAGGCGGGCAGGTTGTCCGAGCAGACGCTGCACGCGGAACTCGGCGATATCGTCGCGGGCCGCAAGCCGGGCCGCCAGAGCGATGACGAGACCAACCTGTTCTGGCACCGAGGCCTGTCGCTGAGCGATATCGCGCTTGGCCACGCCATCATGAAGAAGGCCGAGCGCATGGGCATTGGCCAGCAGCTCGTCTACGCATGATCGCCAACGCGCGCATGTATGCGGTGGCCGCGCCGGTGGCCCAGGCGTGGCGTGCGTTGTTTGCCTACGTGGGCGAGCGCGCCGGCGTGGCGTGGACGTACGTCGAGCATGCCGCGCCGGCGCCGGTCAGCGCGCTGTGGGCGCGGCCGGACTGCGGCTGCGTCTTCATGTGCGGGTTCCCGTTCGTCAGCACGGGCAGCCGGCATCGCCTGCTGGCGGCGCCGGTGCCATCGCTGCCGCGCTATGGGGACCGGCCGGAATACTTCACCGAGTTCATCGTGCGCGACGATGCGGCGTTCGCCACCCTGGAGCCGGCCTTTGGTGGCCGGCTGGCTTGCATGTTGCCGGAATCGAACTCCGGCTTCAATGCGCCGCGGCACTACCTGATGGCAAAGGCTGCCGCTGGCGCTGCCACGCTGTTCCGGCCAACGGCGGCGCCAACCCCCACGCCGCGCCAGGTGATCGACGCAGTGATCGGCGGCGATGCCGAGGTTGGCGTGGTCGACAGCTATGTGCTGGACCTGCTGCGCATGCATGTCCCTGAGCTGATGGCGAAGGTGCGCAGCGTGGCGGTGACGCCGGCGTCTCCGATCCCGCCGCTGGTGGCCGCGCCGCAGGCCGGCGACGCCGCCGTGGCGCGCGTGCGCGCCGTGCTGCTGGACCTGCATCGCGACCCGGCCTGCGCGGGCTGGCTCGCGCAATTGCGGCTGGCGCGCTTTGCTTGCGTCACCGGGCAGGACTATGACGTGCTGGCGCGCTACGCCAGCGAAGCCGACCACGCGGGCTTTGCGCTGACCGGCACCCTTGACGCCTGGGAGCAGCGTCCATGACCGCCACGGCAGCGAGCGCGGCTTGCGCGCGGCCTGACCGTGCCCGGGAGCCCGTTTTTGTGATTTCCTGATAGTCCGACTGACGTGGAGAATTGTCGATGAAGCGTTTCCTGATGACATTGCTGGCTGCCGGGTTGCCGATGCTGGCCAGCGCCCAGGCCTATCCGTCCAAGCCCGTGCGGCTGATCGTGCCGTTCCCGGCGGGCGGGCCCGCCGACGTGCTCGGCAGGGTCGTGGGCGAGGGGCTGTCCAAGGTGTGGGGCCAAAGCGTGCTGGTGGAGAACAAGGCGGGCGCGGCCGGCACCATTGGCGTGGAGCAGGCGGCCAAGGCCGCGCCGGATGGCTATACGCTGGCAGTGGTGCCGGTGGGCAATATCGCCGTCAATCCTTCACTGTTCCGCAGCCTGCCGTACAAGGCGCAAGACCTGGTGCCGGTGACGATGCTGGCGACGGCGCAGAACGTGCTGGTGGTCGGTGCCAACGTCCCTGCCGCTTCCCTCGCGGATCTCCTCAAGCTGGCGGCGCAAAAGCCGGGCGAGCTGACCTTTGCCTCGCCCGGGGCCGGCAGCCAGGCGCACCTGGCGGGCGAGTTGCTGCAGCTGGACGCCAAGGTCAAGCTCAACCACATTCCCTACAAGGGCGTGAGCCCGGCCATGACCGACCTGGTCGGGGGCCAGGTGACCATGATGTTCGCGCAGGTCTCGTCGGCGTTGCCGTACGTCAAGGCGGGCAAGCTCCACGCGCTCGGCGTGGCCAGCCAGAAACGCCTGGCGGTGATGCCCGACGTGCCCACCATTGCCGAGCAGGGCTTCCCCAGGTTCGAGGCGGTATCCTGGTATGCGCTGATGGCGCCGGCAGGCACGCCCAGGGAGGTGATCGCCCGCATCAATCACCAGGCGCTTGAAGTCCTGGCGAACCCGGCGCTCAAGGAGAAGCTGGCCACGCTCGGCATGGAGCCCAGCGGCGGCACGCCGCAGGAACTGGCCACCACGATTGAGCAGGACAGCGCGCGCTGGGCCGGCGTGATTCGCAAGCGCCAGATCACGGTGGACTGAGGGCATTGCGAAGCCGCCAGTCTGATCCGCTGCGCCCATAGCAGGCAGCAGGGGGGATCAAGCCGGTGCAGTCCTGGACCCCGCTCGCAACAGGCGACGACGCCTTTACCCCGCCACCAGGTAGTTGCCGCGCAGCTCGGTGACGTCGCAGTTGTGGCCCTCGCCGCCGCGGTCCACCACCAGGAAGCGCGCCGTGCCTTGCGTGACGATCAGCGAGTGATGCCAGGCGCCGCGCTTGTAGTTCACGCCTTGCCTGCCGTTGGTGACGAACACGCGGATGGCCGATTCGTCGATCTGGTCGCCAACGGGCGCCACGACCACCAGGAAGGCGGCCTCGTCCAGGGGCACGAAGGCCTGGCTGCCCAGCGGATGCCGCTCCATGGCGCGGATGCCGAGCGGCAGCGCATAAGGCTGCGCGTCGAAGAAGCTGATCAGCGCCCGGCCGCCCTGCGTGCCGACGTCAACGCTGGCAAGGTCGTCGTAGCGCAGCGTCATGCCGCCATTGATCACCATCGGCGCGCGCCCCTCGCTTTCGATGACATCGCCAAACGGGGCGAATGCGGCTACGGTCAGTGGCTCCACCCGCAGGCGCACCGGCGCTTGGGATGGCAGTGGGGGCTGGATCGCCTTCTCGTCGGGAGCAGACACGTTTTTCCTTTTTCCTCTTGTCATGGGTAAGAAGTGGCCGGGGAAGGCGCTTGGCCAACCTCCGTGGATCAACTGGTAATACCAGTAGATCCAGTATCCGATTGTCAACGACTGGCGTCAAGACGCTTTTATCACAGGGTTTACGCTGCTTTTCCAGAGAAACGCTGGGACGTATCCTTCGCCATCTCCAAGAAAACAGACTGGTAATACCAGTTGAGATAACAAGCCGAGCCACCTGAGGAGGAAACCGCTGTGTCCCTGACCACCGCCCCATCGCTAGCCCCCGAGCCCGCCGCCGCCCGCGCGGCGGCGGCGCAGGAAAACGCCGTCTACCGCAAGGTTGCGTGGCGCCTGCTGCCGTTCCTGATGCTCTGTTATGTCGTGGCCTACCTGGACCGCGTCAACGTGGGGTTTGCCAAGCTGCATATGCTTGGCGACCTGCAGTTCAGCGAGTCCGCCTACGGGCTGGGCGCAGGCCTGTTCTTCATCGGGTACTTCTTCTTTGAAGTGCCGAGCAATGTGCTGATGCACCGCATCGGCGCCAAGGCGACCATCTCGCGCATCATGATCATGTGGAGCGTGATTTCGGCGGCGATGGTGTTCGTGCAGACCACCACGCAGTTCTACGTGCTGCGCTTCCTGCTCGGCGCGGCCGAGGCTGGCTTTTACCCCGGCATGATCCTGTACCTGACCTACTGGTTCCCGTCGCACCGCCGCGCGCGCATGGTGGCGCTGTTCATGTGCGCGATCCCGGTGTCGGGCATCTTTGGCGGCCCGCTCTCCGGCTTCATCATGGAGTCCATGCAGGGCGTGGCGGGGCTGCGCGGCTGGCAATGGATGTTCCTGATCGAAGCGCTGCCTTCGCTGCTGGTCGGCGTTGCCGTGCTGGCCTACCTGGACAACAACATCCGCTCGGCGCGCTGGCTCACGCAGGGCGAGAAGGACCTGCTGGAGCGCAACATCGCCAACGAGAACGCCACCAAAGGCGGGCACATGACCATGCGGCAGCTGTTCTCGGACCGCCGCATCATCAAGATGGCCTGCATCTGCTTTTGCACGGTGATGGGCCAGTACGGGCTGACGTTCTGGCTGCCGTCCCTGATCCGGCAGGCCGGCGTGAGCGGCGCGCTGAATATCGGCCTGCTGACGGCCATCCCGTTCTCCGTCGCGGTGTGTTCGATGATCCTGGTCAGCCGCAGCTCCGACCGCATGCGCGAGCGCCGCTGGCACCTGATCGTGCCGTTTTGCTGCGGCGCAGCCGGCCTGGCGCTGAGCGCGATCTTCAGCGACAACGTGGTGCTCTCGCTCGCCGCACTGGCGCTCGCCGCGGGCGGCAGCCTGGCCACGTCGCCGTTGTTCTGGAGCCTGCCGACCGCGCTGCTGTCCGGCGCGGGTGCCGCTGCCGGCATCGCCATGATCAACTCGTTTGCCAACCTGGCGGGCTTTGTCAGCCCTTACATGATCGGCCTGATCAAGGACGCGACGCAGAGCACCAACCTGGCCATGTTCGTGCTGGCTGGCGTGCTGCTTTGCGGCGCGGCGCTGACCTATACGGTACCGGCGCGGCTGGTGAACAAGTAAGTCAGGCAGGTATGCGATGGCGCTGCCCGGGGCGTGCTCCGGGCGGGTCGTCGAGTACAATTTGCCGTCAATCCGGCGGCAAGCGCCGGCCTCCATCTTTCACGATCCCGCGCAGGACTTCATCGCACCCAATGGTCACAGCTACCGCCATCTCCGCCAACGCCGCGAACCTGATCCGCGAGTGGATCGAGGGCGGCAAGTATCCGGCCGGATCGCTGTTGCCCTCGCAGCGCGACCTGTCGGAGCAGCTCGGCATCAGCCGCACCTCGCTGCGTGAGGCGTTGTCCACGCTGCAGGGGCTCGGGCTGGTGGTCTCGCGCCCCGGCAAGGGCGTGTACGTGGCCGCCGACGCTGGCGACGGCGCACCACCGCCATGGCGTTTCTCCAAATCGCATTCGCTGACCGATATCTACCAGTTGCGCTTCGCGCTGGAGGGCTTCACCGTGGGGCTGGCCGCGGCGGCGCTGCTGCCGGAAGACATCGACGCCCTGCGCGAGAACACCGAGGCCATGCGGGTGTGCATCGACGCGTCCGACTTCACGCAGGCCGCCCGGCTGGACTTTGATTTTCATATGCGCATCATCGCGATCGCCGGCAACCGCGCCATCGCCGATATCCTGCGCAACAGCACTGACGTCATGCAGGAAAGCCAGCGCTTGCCGTTCTACCAGCGCGGCAGCCGCCATGCCACCTACACCGAGCATTGCGCCATCATCGACGCCTTGGCCGCGGGCGATGCCAGCCTGGCCCAGCGCGCCATGTCGGATCACATCGTCCGGGCGGCCCAGCGCGCCGGCGTGCATTTCCCCGCGGGCAGCCGCGCGGGCGACGGGGCGGCGCCGGGCCATCTCCCCGGCTGAGCGGGCCTTGCGGACGGAGCCGATAAAGGCATCCAGGATTTCTCCTAAAGTTTCTGCGCGCATCGCCGTTATCCAGGCGACGACGCAGGCGGAGTCCACATAAAAAAGGGGAGATGCAGCAATGATGTCATTTGCCAACCTGACCATCCGTACGCGCCTTGGCGTGGGATTCGCGGTGGTTTTGCTCTTGATGGCCGCGGCAATCGCGGCCGGGCTGGACCGCCTGCCTGGTGCGAGCGGCGGCGGCGCGCAGCAGGCCATCGACGGCGCGCGTACCTTGATGTTTACCCTATGGCTTGTCGCGCTTCTGGTTGGCGCCGCCTTCACCTACGGCATTGCGCGCAGTATCGCCGAGCCGCTAGGCGAGGCTGTCTATATCGCCGAGACCGTGGCCTCCGGCGACCTCAGCAAGGAATTCGAAACCGAGCGCAAGGGCGAGTTCGGCCGCTTGCTGGCCGGCATGGGCGAGATGGAGGACATGCTCACGGACCTGGTGACCCGCATCAAGGAATCGACCGATTCCATTTCCGACGCCTCCAAGCAGATCGCCGCCGGCAATGCCGACCTCTCGCAGCGCACGGAGGAGCAGGCCTCGGCGCTGCAGGAAACCGCATCGAGCATGGGCGAGCTGACCGCCATGGTCAGGCAGAATACCGAGCGCGCGCACGCGGCCAATGAACTGGCGGCGAATGCCTCGCATATTGCGCAGCGCGGCGGCACCGTGGTGGGCGAGGTGGTGGAAACCATGCAGGCGATCAGCGCCAGCTCCAAGAAGGTCGTCGACATCATCGACGTGATCGAGGGCATTGCGTTCCAGACCAATATCCTGGCGCTCAATGCCGCCGTGGAAGCGGCGCGCGCGGGCGAGCAAGGGCGCGGCTTTGCCGTGGTGGCCGGCGAGGTGCGCACGCTGGCGCAGCGCAGCGCCGCGGCCGCCAAGGAAATCCGCGGTCTCATCGGCGATTCGGTTGAGCAGGTGCGCAACGGCTCCGCGCGGGTGGAGCATGCCGGCCAGACCATGCGCGAGATCGTGACGGCGTCCAGCCAGGTCACCACCATCCTGGGCGAGATTTCGGTGGCATCGGCGCAGCAGAGCGGCGGCATCGAGCAGGTCAATCAAGCCGTGATGCAAATGGATGCGGTCACGCAGCAGAACGCCGCGCTGGTGGAGCAAGCCGCCGCCGCCGCGTCTGCCCTGGCGGAACAGGCGCACCAGTTGCAGAACGCGGTGGGCGAGTTCAAGCTGGAAGCCACCCCCGACGACGACGCCCCTGGGCAACACCGCTTTGCCGGCACGCTGCAGGGCGCGCACGCCTGATCGCTGGCGGCAGGCCTTGTGATGCGGGCGCGGCTTGCGTGCCGCGTCCTGGTCAAATCGGCTTGTATTTCTTACACGGATGGTGGGCATTTACCGCCATCGTGTTCTTGCCTGTCTCCCTCCGCACTTCATTTTTCCTCCGCGCAAGCATGATGAGCGCCCGATGCGGCGCTTCTCGGCGGCATCCTGCGCCGCAGCCACTATTCTTCAATCGGGCATCGAAGTTGCGAGCCAGTCCATGGCGACAAGCCATTCGCGTGGACTGTTCGTGCTTTTGGCCTTGTTGACGATGTCCTGCCAGGGCCAGCGCGGCCACCGCGGCCAGCGTGGCTACAGCGGCTAATAAAAAGGAGTGCCTGATGACGAAAACCGTGAGAAGCAAACTGCTGTTGGGCGTGATGCTCGCCGGCGGGTTCCTGGTTTCGGCCCAAAGTTCTGCGCAGCCGGACCGCGACTCTGACCGTGGCTACCAATACCGGGGCCAGCCGCAGCCGCACCGGGATGACCGTGGGCGGCCGGGTGACGACCGTGACAACGCGCGTAGCGGGCCGGGCCAGTGGCATAAGGGCGACAGGCTCCCCGCGGAGTACCGTGATCGCCAATATGTGGTGGATGACTGGCGTTCGCACGAACTGCCGAAGCCATCGAAGGGCCACCACTGGGTTGGCATTGGCGCGGATTACTACATGGTCGCACCAAATGGGGCGATTGTGGATGTGGGCGGACGGCGCTAGAACGTTCTTCCCTGCCTGATCCGGCCTCATACGATCCTGCGGCCGGATTCCGGGTGCGCGCAGGGCATGGATCGATCGCATTCCATGACTACGCGCAACGTCGACGTAATCGGCGTCGTCTAAACTCAATCGGGATACAAGCCTGGAGCCGGCCACGATGGCGGCTCCGGGTGCCGGCTGCGCGCACTTTGAATCGACGTGTCTGACACTTGGTTTTTTGCTGGGGCGTAGCCTGCGTCCGGGCTGGTATCTGGCGCGCGCCGTCATGGGCGCGCCGATGGTTGACGGACGGGGGCTTGCGTGGTTGCACAAGGCGCGGCCCTGTCCGGTTTGTCCCCCACAGAAAAAAGAGGATTAAAGATGTCAACTCGTCGTCATTTCTTGAAAGGCATTCCGATCATCGCGGCGGCCGGCGCGCTGGGTGTCTCCCTGCCAGCCCGGGCGCAGGGAAGCGGCCCGATGGTGGATGAAAAGGACCCGCAGGCGGTCGGCCTTGGCTACAAGGCGGATTCGTCGAAGGTGGACAAGGCCAAGTACCCGAAGCATGACACCAGCCAGCATTGCGGCAACTGCCAGCTCTTCCAGGGCAAGGCGGCGGACGCAAGCGGCGGCTGCCCGCTGTTCGCCGGCAAGCAGGTCGCGACCAAGGGCTGGTGCAGTGCGTGGGTGAAGAAAGCGTGAAGAAAGCTTGATGCAGGTTGATGCAGGTTGATGGAGGCTTGATGCCGTGAAGGCGGCGCTCGCGCGTCTGGGCGCGTGCGCCGCCTTTTTTCGTTCAGGCATCGATCGGCCACTTGGGCCGGCGAATGTGCCGATAGGGCAGGGAGCGCAAATTGAGCGAGACCGAGCCTGGCGCGTCCGCGTAGATGACATGGCGCGCGATCCGCGAGAACGCGGTGTGGAAGTGCTGCGCGGATTTGACGATGATTAGCGTCTTTTCGGACAGCCGGCAGCCGAGCTGCGTGAAGACATCGGTGTCCAGCGCCTGCGCGCGCCGCGTGATCAGCACGATCTCGATGCCATCCGCCTCCACCAGCGCCGCGTTGCCCACCGCCGCCGGCGCGCCCGACAGCCCCGTCATGATCATGTCAGGAACCAGCGCCTTCACGGTGCAAGCCAGGTCGATGGGCTCGCCGGACATCGGGCTGACCTTGCCGCCGATGCGCAGCGCCAGCCGCGCGCCCACGCCGGCACTAAAGGCAATGCGCGCCGCGATGGGATCCCACAAGGGGCCCACCGCCACGTTGCCGATGCCACGCGCGCGCAGGCGATGCAGCAGGAACGTGGCATCGCCCGCCGCGCCGCCGCCGGGGTTGTCGGCCGCATCCGCGATCACCACGGGCGCGCCGCCCGGCGCCTTGGCCAATGCCAGCGCCTGGTCGATGGCCGCATCCGGGCCAGGGTAAGCGGGCGTCAGGGTCTCGCGCATGCGGATCAGCTCGTCGGCCAGGCGCCGCGCGAGCCGGTGCGCGGCTGCGCCATCGCCATTCGCGTACACCAGCAGCTTGGTGCCCATGTCTGGCACGTCGCCCCACGGGAAGCCATGTGCCACGGAGACCGAGAGGATGCCGTCGTGTCCCTCCAGTGCGATCAGCCGGTCGACGTAGCTGCGTGCCGGCTCCTGGTTGGTCCGGATGGTGACGACCATCGCGCAGTCGGCCACCGCCGCCACGGGGGCGATGTGGCCCGCCACCTGCGCCGCGCATAGGTCCACCAGCTCCAGCGCTCGCTCGCGGATATCGGTGTGCGGATATTCCTTGTAGGCCACCAGGATGTCGGCATGCGCCACCATGTCATCCGACAGGTGGCAGTGCGGGTCCAGCTCGGCGCCGATCACCACGCCGGGGCCAACCAGCGCGCGCACGCGGGTGAGCAGGTCGCCCTCGCAGTCCGCGTAGCCATCGGCCACCATGGCGCCGTGCAGGCCCAGCACCACCATGTCGACGGGCAGCACCCGCCGCAGGTCGCCGAGCAGTTCATCGCGCAGCGCCTCATAGGCGTGACGCGTGGTGACGCCGCCGGGCTGCGCGCCCGCGGCCATGCCCTCGATCACCACCCAGCCGCGCGCGCGGCCGCGTTCGCGCGCGGCCCACAGCGGGCCGCTGAACATGGTCATCTCCGGCGGGTGCGTGCCTGCGGGAAAGTAGCCGCGGTCGACGAACGCATCGAGCGCGGTCGGCAGCGGGGCGAAGGTGTTGGTCTCGGTGGCCAGCGAGCCGGTAAAAACGCGCATGATCTGCCGGCCTAGTCCGCGGTGGCGCCAGAGGCCTTGACCACCGCGCCCCATTTGGTGATTTCCGAGCCGACAAACTGGCGCAGCGCCTCGGGCGTGCCGCCGCCCGGCGTCGCCACCATCGCGGCGAGCTTCTCGCGGGTTTCCTTCTCGGCCATGATCGCGTTGACTTCCTTGTTCAGCGTATCGACGATGCTGCCTGGGGTGCCAGCGGGCAGGAAGAGCGCATACCACGACACCACTTCATAGCCCTTCAACCCGCCCGCATCCACGGTGGGGATCTCCGGCGCGAAGGGCTGCGGGCTGGCGCTGGTCACGGCCAGCGCGCGCAGCTTGCCGCTCTTGATCAGGGGCATGACCGACGGCGCCGTATCGAACATCACCTGCACCTGGCCCGCCATCAGGTCGGTCAGCGCCGGCGCGCTGCCCTTGTACTGCACGTGCTCCATCTGGATGCCCGCCATCGTCTTGAACAACTCGGCCGACAGGCGCGTGGACGAGCCCGCGCCGGACGACGCGAAGAAGATGCCCTTGGGATGCGCTTTGGCATAGCTGATGAACTCCGCCACCGTCGTGGCCGGCACCGACGGGTTCACCGCC
The DNA here is from genome assembly GCF_058802485.1 of Cupriavidus sp. GW822-FHT02D05. Classification (NCBI taxonomy): domain Bacteria; kingdom Pseudomonadati; phylum Pseudomonadota; class Betaproteobacteria; order Burkholderiales; family Burkholderiaceae; genus Cupriavidus; species Cupriavidus sp. GW822-FHT02D05. The sequence goes on from NZ_JBXAOE010000017.1 coordinate 27,585, forward strand.
ATGATGTTCGGGAAGCGCGTGAGCAGCACCACCGGCGCGAAGTCCTTCTGGAAGTCGAAGGGCAGCTTCTTGTACAGCGAGACATTGATGGTGCTGGCATTGGAGCCTAGCAGGATGGTGTAGCCATCATTGGGCGAGCGCGCCACGCCGGCCGCCGCGATATTGCTGGCCGCGCCAGGACGGTTCTCGACCACGAAGCTCTGCCCGAGCCGTTCCGAAAGCCGGTTGGCCACCAGCCGCGCCACGGCATCGGAGGAGCCGCCGGGCGCGTAACCGACCACGATCTTCACGGGTTTGACCGGGTACGCGGGGTCTTGCGGCGCCGCGCCCGCGGCCTGGTGACAGAGCACGCCCAAGGTTGCGGCTGCCAGGATTGAAGCGAAGGGTTTCATGCTTTGTTTGCTCGAAGGGGATCGTGGTCGCGGATTTGCCGCCCGCACATTATTCGCAATTCCAGTCGTCCGAATCAATGTAAGCTTGCCGGGAAATTGTTGCCTATTTGGCAACGATTGGCGGAGTTTGAGCCAGTCAGGAAACGTGAAACAGGAACGGAACATGGAAGGCGGACTGAGCGCGCGGCGCCTGCAGTATTTCTTCGAAGCGGTCAACACAGGGTCGGTGCGCGGCGCGGCCGAGCGACTGGGCGTGGAGCCGTCGATCGTCAGCCGGCAGATCCAGCTGCTGGAGACCGAGCTAGGCGTGGCGCTGCTGGAGCGCAAAGGCCGGGGCATCGTGCCCACGGAGGTGGCCGCCATCGTGATGGACCATTGCCGCGACCGCCAGGCCAGCGAACAAGCGCTGATGGCCCGGCTCGATGAAGTGAACGGCCTGCAGCGCGGGGATATCCAGCTGGTGGCCAGCGAGGGCTTTGTGGATATCCTGATGAGCGGGGTGGTGGATGCGTTCTGCCGGCAATATCCCGGCATCCGCGTCTCGCTCAAGGTGGCGGGCGCCTCCGACGCCGTGCGCGCGGTGGCGCACGACGACGCGCATATCGGCGTCTTGTTCGGCGCGCCCGCGGATCCCGCCGTTCGCGTGGTCACGGCGCGCACGCATCCGCTGTGCGTGATCGCCTGGCCGGACCATCCGCTTGCGCGGCAGCGCAAACGGCCCGCCCTGAAGGACGTGGCGCGTTATCCGGTGGCGCTGATGGCGCCGGGATTCGGCTTGCGCCAGCTGATCCAGATGGCCGAGCTGTCCGAGAACATTGTTCTCACGCCCAGCTTCGTCGCCAACTCCATCCTCACGCTCAAGCGCTATGTCGAGTGCCGCCTTGGCCTGACCTTCACCTCCTCGAATTCCGTGGTGACGGAAGTCGCCAGGGGCGAGCTGGTGGCGCTGCGCACCACCAACCCCATCTTCGAGGCCGCGCAGTCGCGCCTGATCGTCAGGGCCAACCGGCCGCTGACCAGCGCGGCACGCGGCATGCTTGAGCGCATCGAAGCGTCGCCGTTGTTTGGTGGCGGGCAATGAGGGCCGGCGGGCTGCTCGCAGGCGTGGCCGTGGCTTAGCTCGGCATGGATGCCTGGGACAGGCTCGCCGTGGCTGGCGCCGCGGCGAGCCGTGCCGCGCGGCAAAGCGCGGTGGCTGTCGCAAGGCCCTGGGTCACGACGGCCATTGGCCGGTACAGCGCCGTGGCCAACACCGAAGCCATGCGCTCTTGCGTCAACGGGCCAAATGCGGCAAGGCACCTCTGCAGCGGCGGGGACGTCTCGGCGGCGATCAGGAATGCCAGGATTTCCGTGCCGGCTTCGCCCAGGCCGGCGGCCTGCGCCAAGGCCGTGGCGCGGGGCCAGGCCGGATACGCGGTGATGTAGGCGGGGTCGGCAGCGTAGCGGACGGCTTGCGCAATACCGGGGTCTTGCGCCGCCAATTGCACCCGCCGAGGATCTTGCGCCAGCTCCGCGCGCCGCAGCAGCCGTCTTATCCAATGGCAGACCACGGCGGGAGGCGGCATGTCATTCGTCATATCGGCGCTGGGTGCGGCAGGGAGCATCGGGGTTCCGGTTTGTTGTTTGTTGGTTTGTTTGTCTGTTTATCTATTTTCAGTGCGCCAGTTCCACCCGGCGTTCCGCCTGGCGCCCAAGCCGCACGCTGTGGTCGTGCAGCGTGGCCTTCATGCGCCTGAGCGAGGCCGTCAGCGCGTGGCGTTCCTCGGTGCTGAAGGGGGCCACGGAGACGGAGTGGAGCGCCTTCAACCCTTTCCAGACGCGGTCCACCTTGGGCTCGGCGCGCGCGGGGATCAACGGCTGGCCGGCGGGATCGTATGCGATCCAGCCGTCGGCGTGCAAGGCGTCCAGCAGGCTTTCCGAGTGCGCCGCGGATATCAGCATCAGGCCCAGGTAAGGCTCATGGCGAACGAACTCTTCCTGGCGGATAGCGCGCAGCAAGATCCATTTCGGATAGTCGAGTCCAGCATCGCACAGAGTCTGGTCCAGCACGCGCTGCCATTCGCGCACGCTGTCCATCAAAGCAAGAAGTACGGATTCCGTCGGTTCGAGAGCCTTAGGCTGCATTGCTTTATCTCCTGTCTTTCGGGCTTGCCAGACCAGGGGCCGGCGCGTGGCCGGCCCGGGCGGCGCAGGGGATGCGGCGGGCGTCGCCTGCCTTGATTTCCTGCGGAGCAGACATTAGCAGACAACTTCTGCCATGGCGAAGTGCCCCTGCGGGCCGAAAGGTCTGGCAGTGCATTACGCAGCGCAAACCAAGGGAAAATCCCAAGTGGCTTGTCCGGTGCGCATCACGCCGGCGTTCGCACCGCGAACTTCGGTGCGGTTGCTGGCCGGCGTTGCTTTACAGTTCGATGACAAGGCCCGGATTGAAACCCGGGTTTTCGAGCTTGCCATCCCGTGCGTAGCCGCGCGGGTTGCACACCACGCGGGTGGCGCCCAGGCGATAGTCGAAGCTGTCATGGGTATGCCCATGCACCCAGAGCGCAGGCTGCCATGCCGCGATTTCCTGGCGCAGGTCGGAGACGAAGCTGGCGTTGAGGTGCGAGCCGGCGAACTTGGGGCTGATGCTCAGCGGCGACGGCGCGAAGTGCGTGATGACGACGGTCTGGCCGTCGTGGGGCGCCTGGAACCGCTGCGCCAGCCAGGCCACCGAATCCCTGAACAGCGCCTGCGACGTGGCGGGCGTGAAGCGCTCCTCGAAATCCGGCGCAACGCGGATGCGGGAGAAGTCGCGCATCAGTGACTGGGCGTCGCGCAGGCCATCTTCGCGCTGCTGCGGGGAGGAGAACAAGCGGTAGTCCGACCACAGCGTGCAGCCGAGAAAGCGCACGCCACGGTAATGCCATTCCGAGCGCTCCAGCACCTGTACCTGCGTGCCGGCCGCGCCGGCGCGCAGGGCGTCCATGGTGGTGGCCAGGTCGCTGCCGTAGAACTCGTGGTTGCCAGCCACGTACAGGGTGGGCAGGGTGGCGGCCGCGGCCCATGCCATGGCTTCCCGGGGGCGCCAGATGTCGCCAGCCAGTATCATCACGTCGACATCGGGATTCGGAAAGTCCATCGGATAGACCGAAAGATGCAGGTCCGAAACCAGGCCAATTTTCATGCGTCTCTCCTTGGGGGGCTGGCGATGCCAATTCCGGCGCCATGCCTGGATCGCAATCCATCGCCATTAATCGCCATGAATCGCCATCAACGTTTGCGGGGACCCACAGAGTAATGCAACAGCCGGATTCGCGACATTCACCGGACATTCCCGCGCTGGCAGGCACGGTCGGGCACTACTGCGAAGCCCGGCCCCGGCCTGAACTCCAGCCGCACTTCCAGTGCGTGTGGACCAGTGCCTTGCCAACTGACCACGCCGGTGCGATCGCCGTCGTGCCGGACGGCTGCGTGGATGTGCTCTGGCGCGCCGGCCGGCTGCTGGTGGTCGGGCCTGACATCACCGCGGCCCGGCCGGACCTGACGCCCGGCGTGGTGGTGCTGGGCGCGCGCTTTCAACCGGGCGCGGCGCTGCCCTGGCTGGGCCTGCCCATGTCGGAGATCGTCGGGAGCCAGGTCGAGCTGGCTGATCTGTGGGGCGCGCGTGGGCGGGAATTTGCCGGGAGGATGGAGGAGGCCGCGGCTGCAGGGCGCGAGGTGGAAGTATTCCAGAGCCAACTGGCGCGGACGGCGTTGAGCGTCGACGCCCCGAGCCGCGAGGCGGCAGCCATCTTCGCGCTGGTGCAGGCCAACGCCGGCATGGCGGGCGAGACGATTCCCCTGCTCCTGCGCCGGCTGGGCCTTGGCGAGCGCACGCTGCGGCGCCGCAGCGTCGAGCATTTCGGCTATGGCGCGAAGACGCTGGAGCGGATCCTGCGGTTCCAGCGTGCGCTGTCGCTGGCGCTGGCATCGACGCAGCGGGCAGGCGGCAGGGCAGGCAACCGGGCAGGCAGGGCGGACAGGTCCGACTTTGGGCTGGCCGCGCTCGCGGCGGATGCGGGCTACGCCGACCAGGCCCACCTGAGCCGGGAGATCCAGTCGCTGTGCGGCATGACGGCGTCGGCCCTGCTGCGCCAGTTGTGCGCGCCAAAGGCTTGATTGGCCGTTTTGTTCAAGCTTTGCCACGGCATCCGGGTGAAAATGGTGTTCCTTATCCATCACCAGGGAGTTCGCCATGGGCACCAGAGGCCAGGACCGGCAGATCGACAACATCGAGTTCAACGTCAGCGACATCGCGCGCAGCAAGGCGTTCTATGGCGCAGCCTTTGGCTGGACCTTTACCGACTACGGCCCCGCCTACTGCGAGTTCAGCGATGGCCGGCTGACCGGCGGCTTCACCACCGGCGAAGAGGTCCGCCCCGGCGGGCCGCTCGTGATCCTGTACGCGGATGATCTGGCACGGGCGCAGCAGGGCGTGGAGGCGGCCGGCGGCACCGTGGTCCGGGCGGTCTTCTCGTTCCCGGGCGGGCGGCGTTTCCACTTCCGCGACCCGGACGGCTACGAGCTGGCGGTGTGGTCGGCGGCATAGCGCAGGCGCGTCGCCTGGCGCTGCCTTAGCGGTCTTTTCGGCGGTCAACTCGGCCATTTGCCTATCTGCCGGCGACGCCGTCGCCTGCAGATATTCGCGTTATCCCGTATTGTGTCGGCTTGCCATGCCCTCTCTCGCATCGGGAGGGTGAGCCATGGTGCATGTATCAAACAATCGGGCAGGGCGCCGGCGCATCGCGCGCGGCTTCCCGGGCGCGGCGGTAACTGGCAAAGACAGTGTCGAACACAGCAGAATCCAATCTCCCCTCTCGCGCGGCGGATGCGCCCATGACGTCGCTGGAGCGCCGCGGCATGGCCGCCATCCTGGTGGCGGTCTCGCTCGCTACGCTCGATACGGCAATCGCCAACACCGCACTTCCCAACATCGCGGCCTCGCTGCATGCCACCCCGGCGGCATCCGTCTGGGTCATCAACGCCTACCAGCTCGCCATGGTGGCCACGCTGCTGCCGTTCGCGGCGCTGGGCGGCATCGTCGGGCACCGGCGCGTGTATCTCGGCGGCTTGATGCTGTTCATCGCCGCGTCGGTGGTCTGCGCGCTTTCCTGGTCGCTGCCCACGCTGGTGGCAGCCCGGTTGCTGCAGGGCGTGGGCGCCAGCGCCATCATGAGCGTGAACGCGGCGCTGATCAGCGCGATCTTTCCGCCGCATCGGCTCGGGCGTGGCGTCGGGCTCAACGCGCTGGTGGTTGGCGTGTCGTTTGCGGTGGGGCCCACGGTGGCCTCGATCATCCTGTCGCTGGGGCCGTGGCCGTGGCTGTTTGCCGTGAACCTGCCGATCGGCTTGCTGGCGCTCTACATCGCCTGGCCCGCGCTGCCCCAGACGGTGCGCGGCGCGCACCGCTTTGACCGCGTCGCCGCGGGGCTCAACGTGGTGATGTTCGCCTCGCTGATCTTTGCGCTGGGCGAGGGCGCGCAACGCGCGCCGCTGGGGCAGTCGCTGGCGGCGCTGGCCTTGTTCCTGGTGGCGTTCGTGCTGCTGCTGCGCCGCGAGCGTGGACATTCCGCGCCGATGCTGCCCATCGATTTGCTCAAGCGGCCCATGTTCGCGCTGTCGACCATGACCGCGATCTGCTCGTTCGCCGCGCAGGGGCTGGCCTTCGTGTCGCTGCCGTTCTACTTCGAGAGCGTGCTGGGGCGCAGCCCGATCGAGACGGGCTTCCTGATGACGCCGTGGTCGGCGGTGGTGGCGCTGATGGCGCCGCTGGCCGGGCGGCTGTCCGACCGCTATGCGCCGGGTTTGCTTGGCGGCGTGGGGCTGGCGGTGATGTGCATGGGCATGGTGTCGCTGGCGCTGCTGCCGGCGCATCCCAGCGCGCTGGATATTGGCATTCGCATGGCGATTTGCGGCGCGGGCTTCGGCTTCTTCCAGTCGCCCAACCTCAAGGCGCTGATGTCGAGCGCGCCGCGCGAGCGCGCCGGCGGCGCCAGCGGCGTGATTGCCACCGCGCGCCTGCTCGGCCAGGCAACCGGTGCGGCGCTGGTCGCGCTCAGCTTCGGCATTGCGGGCCGCCACGGCCCCACCCTGGCGCTGGCGATCGGCGCGGGCTTCGCTGGCGTGGCCAGCATCGCCAGCGGGCTGCGTCTGATCACGCGTGAGCCGGGCGCGGCCGCGCTGCGGCCCTCGGGCGAGTGACCGGCCGCCGGTAGTTCACCGGCGCCGTCATCGCCGTTGCTTCCGTCTTTGCCGTTGCTGCCTCAGAAGCCCACGGGCGCGTGCGGCACGTAGGGCGCCTCCAGCGCGGCGATCTCCTCGGCGGTGAGACCGAGCGAGAGCGCTGCCACGGCGTCCTCGATATGGTGCGGCTTGGACGCGCCGATGATCGGCGAGGTGATCTCCCGCTTCTGCGACAACCACGCCAGCGCCACCTGGGCAGCCGGCACGCCGCGCGCCTGCGCAATGGCGTGCACCTGCTCCACCACCTTGCGGTCCGACGCCTCGGTATCGCGGTACAGCGTCTTGCCAAACGTGTCGCTCTCCTCGCGGGCGCTGCCGGCAAGCCACGGCCGGGTCAGGCGGCCGCGCGCCAGCGGGCTCCACGGCATCACCGCGATGCCCTCGGCGGCGCATAGCGGCAGCATCTCGCGCTCCTCTTCGCGGTTCAGCAGGTTCACATGGTCCTGCATGCTGGCGAACTGCGTCCAGCCGCGCAGGCGCGAGGTGTAGATGGCCTTGGAGAACTGCCAGGCATACATCGAGGACGCGCCGATATAGCGCGCCTTGCCCGCCTTGACCACATCGTGCAGCGCTTCGAGGGTTTCCTCGATGGGCGTATGCGGATCCCAGCGGTGGATCTGGTACAGGTCGACGTAGTCGGTGCCCAGGCGGCGCAGGCTGTTGTCGATCTCGGCCAGGATGGCGCGGCGCGACAGGCCGGCCCCGTTCGGGCCGGGGCGCATGCGGCCGTGGACCTTGGTGGCGATCACCACGTCGTCGCGGCTGGCGAAGTCTTTCAACGCGCGGCCGACGATTTCCTCGGAGGTGCCGTCGGAATACACGTTGGCGGTATCGAAGAAGTTGATGCCAGCCTCGATCGCCTGCCGGATCAGGGGGCGGCTGGCTGGCTCGCCAAGCGTCCAGGGGTGGTTGCCGCGCTCGGGCACGCCGTAGGTCATGCAGCCCAGGCACAGCCGGGAGACTTTCAGTCCCGTCGCGCCAAACCTTACATAGTCCATCTTGCCTCTCCTTGAATGCGTCGCCGCCATCGATGCCGGGCGGTGGGCCCGCGGCGGACTCCGGCATGGTATGCCAATTCCAGCGAGGACGACGGCGCTCAAGGCAGCACGTAGCCACCATCGACGAACAAGGTGGATCCCGTCATATAACCGTTGCCGAACAGGAACAGCACGGCATCCGCTACTTCATCCACGTTGCCAACCCGGCCAAGCGCGGTGCTGCGGCTGTAGCTCTCGAACGCGTGCGAGCGCAGCTCGGCAGGCCGGCGCTGCCACAGGTCGCTGTCGATGGTGCCTGGTGACACGCTGTTGACCCGCACCGGCGCCAGGTCGAGCGCGAGCGAACGCCCAAGGCCCTCGATGGCGGCATTGCAAGCCGCATAGGCCGAGGCGCCCTTGATCGGGCGCGCCCCGGCGGCGCCGGACATCAGCACGATGGCGCCATCCGGCGCGATCTTGGGCGCGGCTTCGTGCACGGCGTGGTACTGGCCCCAGAACTTGCTGCGAAAGGGGCTTTCCACCGCATCGTGGTCATCGCTGTGGATAGACGCGACCTGGTAGGTGGCGCCGGGTGCGAACAGGTAATCGAGGCGGGTAATCCTGGCGAAGAACGCTGCGACCGATTCGCGCTCCGCCATGTCGACCACATGGCCGCAGGCGGCGCCGCCGGCGGCTTCGATGCGGGCGAGTTCCGCATCCAGCGCGTCTTGCGAGCGGCCGCCGAGGATCACCGCGCCGCCGGCCGCGACGACGCGGCTGGCCACGGCGCGGCCGATGCCGGAGGTGCCGCCGATGATGACGGCGGTCCGGCCGGACAGCGGCTGGGTTGGATGGGTTTGGGTGGTCTGTGCGTGCATCGATGCGTGCCTTGTCTTGAGCGTTGTCGTGAGCGTTGCCGCGGGCTTTGTCGCGGTTGTTAAGGGGAATCCCAAATTGACGCTATGGGTCTTGGACTATATTCTGGAACCTCAATCCATAAAACGAACCATTCCTCATGAGCACACTCGTTAATGCCGCCGATGTCCTCAAGCTCATCGCCAAGCTCCGCAGCGACATCACGGTGACCGACGTGGTGACTCATCTCGGGCTGGCCAAGAGCTCCGCCTCGCGCACGCTCAGCATGATGGCCGAGTACGGCTTCCTGGAGCGCGACAGCGTCTCGCGCGCCTACCGGCCGGGCGCGGTGGTGATGGAGGCCTCTTACCACTTCCGCGCCTCGCATACCGCGCTCACGTTGCTGCAAGGCGTGCTCGACAAGCTGGTCGGCGAGACCGGCTACACCGGCTATATCAACGTGCTGGACGGTGCCGATTCGGTCGTCATCCAGATGCGCACCGGCGCGGGCTCGCTGCAGGTCTACACGCCGCCGGGGTCGCGCGCGCCGGCTTATGCTTCGTCCATCGGCCGGGCAATCCTGTCGCGCCTGACCGATGAAGAGGTCACGGCGCTGGTGCAGGACGGCTTCGAGGTGCGGCGCGGCAACATCCCGCGCACGCGCAAGGACCTGCTGGCGCGGCTGAAGGAAGCGCGGGAAACCGGCTGGGCGCTGTCGCGCGGCGAGTTCGTGCAGAACGTGGCGGGGATTTCCGCCGCGCTGCGCGATCCGACCACGCGGCAAATCTATGGCCTTGGCATCGCCATGCCGGTGCAGGACCTCACCGATGCCATGGTCCAGCGCTTTGGCGCGCGCATCGTCGAGGCCACCAGCGACGCCGGCCGGCAGATCGGCGACCCGTACTGGCTCGCCTTTGCGCCGCGCTGACGCCGCTGTCTCTGCCGCTGCCCCTGCTGTGGCCCCTTAATGCCCGGCATCCTCCTGCCACGATCCGATCACGCTGGCGATCGATGCCGTCAGGCGCTTGGCGTACGGCACGTGCAGGAACTCGTTCGGGCCGTGCGCGTTGGCGTTGGGGCCGAGCACCCCGCACACCATGAACTGCGCGCGGGGGAAGGCCTTTTCCAGCATGCCCATCAGCGGAATCGTGCCGCCTTGCCCCAGATAGCCGCAAGACGCGCCGAAGTACTGCTGCGAGGCCGCCTCCAGCCGTGAGGCCAGCCACGGCGCCGTGGCCGGTGCGTTCCAGCCGTCGGCCACGCTCTTGTCCGGCACGAAGGCCACGCGCGCGTTGTATGGCGCGTGGCTTTCCAGCAAGCGCTTGAGCTCCTGCGCGGCGGCCGCGCTGTCGACCAGCGGCGGCAGCCGCAGCGACAGCTTGAACGCCGTGCGCGGGCGCAGCACATTGCCCGCGGTAGCCAGCGGCGGCAGGCCTTCGGCGCCCACTACCGACAACGCCGGGCGCCAGGCGCGCCGGATCAGCGCGGTGGCGGGATCGGTGGTGGATGGCAGCACGCTGGCGCCGTCCGCGCCGCAGGCCCACGCAAAGCGCTTCCACACCAGGTCGCCAAGCTGGCGCGCCGCATGCTCAGCCTGCGCCTGGCGCTGTGGCGGCACCTCGCAATGGAAGCTGGCGGGCAGGATCTCGCCCGAGCCGCTGTCCTCCAGCCGGTCCAGCACATGGCGCAGCACGCGGAAGCTGGACGGCACGATGCCGCTGGCATCGCCGGAATGCACGCCTTCGTCCAGCACCTGCACTTCCAGCCGTCCGCTGACATAGCCGCGCAGCGACGTGACCATCCAGAGCTGGTCGTAGTTGCCCGCGCCCGAGTCCAGGCAAACCACCAGGCCGATGCGCCCCAGGCGGTGCGCCAGCGCATCCAGGTAGGCGGGCAGGTCATAGCTGCCGGATTCCTCGCAGGTCTCGATGATGCCGACGCAGCGCGGATGGCTGGCGCCGCCCGCTCTCACGGCCATCACGGCGGCCAGGGCGGCATAAAGCGCGTAGCCGTCGTCGGCGCCGCCGCGGCCGTAGAGCTTGCCGTTCTCGTACTTTGGCTCCCACGGCCCGAGGTCGCGGCGCCAGCCGTCGAACTCAGGTTGCTTGTCGAGGTGGCCATAGAAGAGGATCGTGTCGGCGCCCGCGTCCGCGGTGGCCGGGATCTCGAAGAACAGCAGCGGCGTGCGCCCCGGCAACCGGATCACCTCGACCGTCATGCCCGCGATCTTCTGTGCCTCGGCCCACGCGGCGGCCGAGCACACGACGCGATCCAGCAGGCCCCGCGCTTGCCAGCCGGCGTCGAAGGCGGGGCTCTTGGCCGGCACGCGGATGTAGTCGTGCAGCGCGGGCAGGATTTCGCCGTCCCACTTCGCATCGATAAAGGCGCCGATGGCGCGCAGGCCCGCCGCCGGGGCGGCGGCGTCCTGGCGCGGCGCGGCTGCCGTCATGCCGCCGGCTCCAGCGGCGCGAACGCCGTGCCCAGGGAGGCCTCCAGCGGCTGATACAGCTCGCGCATGTTCATGGTGCGCGACAGCAGCAGGCGCTCGCCGGGGGCCACCAGCACGCGCAGCCGCATGCCCTGGCGCACGCGCGCCGAGACCACCGGCTGGCCGTCGTCATCGAAGGTCATGATCAGGTTGGGGAAGGCACTCTGGCGCTCGCCGTGCTGTTCCAGCGTCATGTACTCGTTGATAAAGCGCAGCTCGGTGCGCGCGGTGTCGTCGAACACCAGGTGCCCCACATCCAGCCCCTCGCGCTGCTCGCAGCGGTACTCGGCCACGATGCCGTCTGCCACGATGCGCCCGCCCAGCGCCGCCGCCGCCCCATCGACGCCGCCGGACAAGAACGCGCGGCCCACTTCAATGGCATGGCTGATCGCACCAGGCGCGCCGTGCGCGGCGGCGTAGCCCACCGTCACCGGGTTGCGTGCCACCGCCACCACGCCGCCCGCCTCCACGGACGCGCGGCGCACCAGTGCCGAGGTCAGCTCCAGCCGGCCGGAAACCACACCTTCCAGGTAGCGTGCCTGGGCGCCGCCGGCGAAGGCCTGCACGGAGACGTAATCCGCCTCGGTGTGCAGCCCGAGCGCGCCCATCACGCTCGACGGGTGGGCGCGCCCGTTGCAGGCCAGGTCCATCACGGGGATGCCGGTGATGGCGGCATGGAACCAGCCATTCACCGTGGTCTCGGCGCCGTTCTCGTTCGAGTTCAGCGCCACCAGCGGGCGCCCGCCGGCATGTTCGCGAATCAGCTCCAGCGTGCGCAGCAAGTGCGCGGGGCGCACGCAGGGCAGCGGCGCGGCGGGCGCGCCGACAATGGCCACGGTGGTGGTGATCGCCTGCGGATCGAACTCGTCCACGCTCCACAGTTCCGGCACGCCGGCGGCAAGCGCCAGCCGGGCAACGCGCAGGCCCTCTTCGATCAGGCCGCCACCGCCACCGCCCAGGATGGCGCCGCCGAGCACCGCGGCTTCCACGTCGTCTACCGTCAATTGTCTTTTCACTACAGGCTCCTTTGATGGATGGATGTTTACTTCGTGTTGTGCCGGCTTCCGGCTTCCTGCCGCTTACTTTTTCAGCGGCAGGCTCTTGGTCAGGCCGCCGAAGAAGCTGAAGAGCGCGTCGCCGGCGATCACGCCGCCGGCAAAGACTTCAAGGCGCTCCTTTGCGGCCTGCCCTTGCCAACGCAGCATGGCGGCGCGCACCACCAGGCCAGCCGCCACCATCCAGCCTGCGGCCGGATTGGTGATGAGCAGCCCCGTGGCCAGCAGCACGCCAAGCTGCTGGCGCGCGCCGCCAATCAGTTGCAGCGCCATGCCGGGCAGGGCCCACAGCAGCAGGTTGCGCGCGGTGTCCGCCGAGATGCCGGCCTTGATGGCGGCGGCATAGGCGTTGTTGATGGGGGCGAACTGATGGTTGGCGAACAAGCCCCGGTAGGACGCCAGCACCACCACGATGGCGACCAGGAAGCCCACCATCGCCGCGATCAGCTGCTCGCGCCGGCCTTCGCGCTCATAGGCGGCATCCGCGCCTTCGCCACGCAGGATGTAGCCCGCCTTGAGGTCGTAGCCCATGTCGGCAAAGGCGGGGCCCGTGGCGGCGGAAAAGCCCGCCAGCACCACCAGCGCCTGCGGCGGAAACCCGATCCAGATGCCGATCAGCAAGGAGATCAGCGCCACCGCGAACGCGGGAAACCAGCCCGAATGCATGGCCGCGATGCCAACGATCAGCTCATGGACAAAGGCGGAGAACGCACCGTAGAGGATGAAGCCGAGCAGCAGCGGCAAGGGCATGCCTGCCTGCAGGCCGGTGGCCAGGGCCAGGCCCGCCATGATGGCCAGATAGCCGAAGCCGCCGAGCCGGAACGAAGCGCGCATGCGCCGGGCGTCGGCGCGGGCATCCACCGTGGCGCCCGCGCCCTGGCTCGCGGCCTGTGCGCGCTGCGCGGCCTTGCCGAACATGGCCCGCGCCACCTGCGCCAGCGCCACCAGCCCGGCGCCGATCATCATGCCGTGCGGCACGTAGTGCGAGCCGATCTCGGTGCCGAACAGCGGCATCGAGTAACCGCGCAGCAGCAGACCCACGGCAAACGCCGTCATCGCGCCAAAGCTGCCGATAAAGGCCACGCCAAAGGCCGACATCGGCAGCTTGAGCAAGCCACCGGCCACGCCGGTGACCAGCCCGCCGGCCAGCAGCCAGGCTTGCTTGCCGCCGCTGTCGCCAGCCTTGATGGCCTCGGCTGCCGCCACGCCAAGCGGCCAGGCGCCGGACGCAGGAAAGGCGGGGGTATCGAACATGCGGTAGAGCAGGTAGGCGTCCAGCAGCATGGCCACGGACACGCCGGCCAGCATCGGCAGGATCAGCTCGGGCATGCCCATCACGTAGGGAATGCCGATCGGCAGGATGAGGCTGTTGGCCGCGCCGAAGGTGGCCGACGAGATGCTTGTCTGCGCCAGGTTCTGCACGTGGACCGAGCGGAAGCCGGACAGCACGGCAAGCGGGATGCGGGCCAGCGTCATGGCCACCAGCGCGCCGATCAGCGAGGTGTTGGGCGTGATGCCGAGGGTGGTCAGCAACTGGATGCCCACTACCGCACCGAACGCGCTGATGGCGATCATGAGCAGCAGGTTGGCGGGCGCCAGCGCGCGCGGGTGGCGCGCCGGCGGTGCGGCGCTCTCTAGCGGGATCGCAGCGTCATGCATGAGGCAGTCTCCGGGTGTGTGGGTTGGCGGGGCGGGTTCAGAAGGCGTGGCGCAGCCCGACCTGGATCGTGCGCGCGTTGGCGCCCGGGTAGGCCAGCGGCAAGCCCGGGCTGGTGTTGCCGCCAATCACATTGCCCGCGCCGTTGTGGTTGTTCAGCCAGGCCGTGGAGGTGTAGACGCTGGTGCGCCTGGACAGCGAGTAGACAAAGCCGAAGCCGAACAGCGAGGCATCCAGTTGCGCGGGGCTGTGGTCGTTCAGGAAGCTGTAGCCCGCCAGGAAGCGGCCAGCCTTGCCGACCGGCACCGCTACGCTCAACGTGTACAAGTCCTGGTCGATACGGCCGAAATACACGTCATCCGCGATGCGCTGGCGCTGGTAGCCGCCGTACAGGGCGAACAGGCCGAAGTCGTAGTTGCCGCCCGCCATGTAGGTGGTGATGCTGCCGTTGGTCACGACATTGGGCAGCACCACCACGGGCTTCACCACTTCGCCCAGCGCCGCCGCGGAGGCGAACTTGCGCACGCCATAGGCTGCGACGAGGCGCATCGGGCCGCTGGCATAGTGCACGTTGACGCCATACGAGTCATCGCCCGCGCGCGGCGCGGTGCTGCGTTCGCCAAGCGCCAGCATGGCCGCCATCGTCAGCCCGCCAAACGAGGGGCTGGTGTACTTGATGGCGTTGTCGATGCGCTCGCCACCGGGGTAGAGGCCAAGGTTGGGGAACTGCGGGGCCATGCCGTTTTCGAAAGCATCCATCTGGAACGCCACCGACACCAGCGGGCTGTATTGCCGGCCCAGCGTCAGGGCGCCTGCGCGCCCGCTCAGGCCGACATAGGCTTGCCGCCCGAACAGGCGGCCGCTCTGGCCAGCCACCCCGGTATCGCTGTTCAGGCCGTTTTCCAGCACGAATACCGCCTGCAAGCCGTCGCCGAGGTCTTCCGTGCCGCGCAGGCCGAAGCGGGATCCGGCGTATTGGCCGGACTGCATGCGGGCCGTGGTGGGGCCGCCAGCGCTTGAAAGATCCAGGCCCGTGTCCATCAGGCCGAACAGGGTGACGCTACTTGCCGTGGCCACGGCGGGGGCGCACAGCAGGGTACAGGGCAGCCATGCCCAGGTCTTCCGATGCATCGATTCTCCTCCAGCGTTTTTTCTCTTTTTTATCGAGTTCCATTTTATGGAATCAAGATCCATAAAATGGATGTGCGTATGGTAATGCATGGAGTCTGGTTGTCAAGGAGGGCTTGTATCCAGGCCGTTCGAGCCCGTTCGAGCCCGTTTGAGCTGGCGAGTGCAGGCAGCCGCTGGCGCGGCGGTACGGCTTTGGGGGAGTGCGCTCGGAGAAGAGCGATGCTTGCGGGGGAGGGCAGGTTGCACGGCTTGCAGCGCTGACCCCGACATTGCCGTGCCGTTCGGGCAATGCGCTTGCGGCAGCGAGAGCCCGGCGCTGATTGCCGGGCAACCGTTGAAACGTGTCGATGCGCTGTCGCGGGTTAAGGGGTTGCCGGATTGAGGTTGGGGCTTCGGCGCGCCTCGCCAAGGCGCCGCACAAAGAACGACAGGATTTCGTCGCGCGCGGCCACTGTCGGCTCGCCAGCTTCGTCGATCAGGTGGACGGTGACGACGCTGTGCGGGCAAGGCACGTGCTGGGCAAAGAAGGCAGGGACATCGGGGTTGGCGGCGCTGTCCGGCAGCGCGCGTCCCACGAACCGGTCGCCAAGGGCCTCGGCATACGCAGTGAAGCGTTCCGCCCTGCAAAACCGATCGCCTTCAAATCGATACGCCAGCACCGTGAGATCCTCCCGCTCGAGCCGCTCGCGCACCACGGCGAGCTCCCCGGGCGCCATTTCGATGCCACCCGGATCATCCAACGGCAGCGAGGGCTGGCAGATCACCGGCGCCAGCATCGCCGGCTCAAGCATCATCGACAGCGCGAAGTTGCCGGTGAAACACATGCCGATGGCACCGACGCCGGGGCCGCCGCATTCCTGGTGCGCCAGCCTCGCCAGCGCCCTTAGCCACTGTGTCACCGGGCTCGCCTGATTGGCAGCGAATGCGCGAAACTCTGCGCTAACGCAGGCGCGCCGAAAGACCGCCGCACCTGCCTCGGCGTCCGGCACTGCCCCGTCGCGGCCGAAGAGCGACGGCATATAGACCGTCAAGCCCGCATCGCGTACCCACCGGGCAAAGCGTGCGACGTGCGGGCTGATGCCCGGCATCTCCGTCATGACGATCACGGCAGGCCCCGAGCCTGCCACGTGGACCACTTTGGCCACGCCGTCGAGCGTGATCGTGCGGTGCGTGAAATCGTCAAGGGGATCTTCCTCCATCATGCTGCGGTTCGCCATGGCGTCGTCTCCCGTGCGCTGGATAGTCAGGCCGCGTCGGCCAGATACTGCAGGTGCCCGTAGCCGGCCACCTTCGCGAAGCCAGGCAACTGCCAGACATCGCCATTGACCCCCCAGGTGCCGTCCGGCACATCGTGGAGCCTCACCGAGGTGGCCAGCCGCCGCCGGTCGCCGGCTGGCTGTGCCTGCTGGAAGGCGTCGTGCATCAACCGCACGTACAACGCCCTGGCCGGCGCGTCCAGCACGCCTGCGGGCACATAGACCGTCGCGATGCAGGGCAGCACCTGCGATGACATGTCGACGCCGCCGCACGTCCACAAGCCGGCCTCCGCTTCTTCGATCACGACCCAGATCGCGAAGCGCTTGTGCGGGTCGTCGGGCATGCGCTCAGCCATGGCGGCGGCGTCGCTGATGTGGCGGGCGAGATCTGCGCGGGCAGGGCCGGCAAACGCGTCTTTGGGAATGTTGACGAGGATATTGGGCATCGAAGCGTGGTTGTCGTTGGGGTAGGTGCATTAGACGCTTCGGTCAGTTAGACTTTGAGTGTCAATTTAGACATCTTTGGGGCGTTTTCGGCCAATGAAGGATTTCACCGTTCTGGCGCTGTCCGGCGCCTACTCAACCAGCGTGGCTACGACGCTGGATATCCTGCGCGCGGCTTCGTTGCTTGCGCCGCGCATGCATCTGCCCCGGCCGACCTGGCGCGTTGTATCGACGTCCGGGCGTTCCGTGCCGTTGAGCGGCGGCATGCATATCGAAGCCGCGGCCTTGCCAACGCGGCCGCGTGCGCAGGCCAGGCATGCGACGACCTGGATCGTGCCGGGGCTGGGCATCGACGATGCCAACGCCATCGCCAGCCGGCTGGCGCAGGAGGATGCGCGGCTGGCGGCCCGGGCTGTTGCCACGCATGCCGCCGCTGGCGGCCATGTCGCGGCATCCTGCTCCGCGGTGTTCTTGCTACAGGCCGCGGGCCTGCTGGCGCAGCGCCGGGTCACGACATCCTGGTGGCTGGCAGCCGAGTTGCAGCGCCTGGAGCCGCGTTGCATCGTCGATGCCGACCGCATGGTCTGCGCGGATGAGTCCGTGAGCACCGCCGGCGCGGCATTTGCACAGGCCGATCTGATGCTTCACCTGTTGCGCAGCCGGTTTGGCGTTGCGCTTGCCGACGCGGTGAGCCGGGTCCTGCTGATCGACGGCCGGCAAGCACAAGCGCGCTTCGTGGTGCCGGCCATGTTGTCCAACGGCAATGCGCTGGTCGGCCGGCTGGTGGCACGGATCGAATCCGCGTTGCCGCAGCCACCCAGCATCCAGGTGTTGGCGGACGAGTTCGCCATGTCCCAGAGAACGCTGTCGCGGCGCGTGCGCGAGGCCACGGGCAAGAGTACCTTGGCGCTGGTGCAGAGCGTGCGGCTCAACCGCGCCCGCATGCTGATCGAATCGAGCCGGATGTCCGTCGAGCAGGTTGCCGAGCAAGTGGGCTATGAGGATGCCACGGCGCTCAGGCGCCTGATGCGCAAGAGGGCGGGCGTCACCCCAAGCCAGTATCGAACGGCGGGTGAAGCGGCTTGATGCGGGTCGTCATCGGCGACCATTCAATGGCGCAGGTGATATGGCGCATCCTCGTTGCCCTCTTCGGGGCCTGGGGGCGCGGCAGGCGCCCAGGTGTCGATGGAAAGCCCAGCATCGACCGCAGCCAATTGCCGGAGTGTCTGCGGTGATACGTAGACGCCGACGTTTTCGATATCCCCCTCGCAGAACAGAAAGCACAAGATATAGCCATCGCTGCCGAGCGCCGCGCGGATGTGCTGATACATCGGGGAGATCTTCTCTATCAGCGACATGATGTGCTCATCCGCTGAACATCCCTCGATCTCATCGCGGGATGTCACTTTCAGGACCGAGTGAGGAACGACGCCCAGCGCTTGGCGTTCCCCTTTCCGAGAGTAGTCGTAGGTGCTGAGCCCTATGGTGTCGGCAAGCGCCTCGGGATCGAATTGATCGCCATAGAAACAAAGGCTCGCATACATTCTGGTTAGCATTTTTCCCGTTCCGTGCGTGCAATGTCTGGCTGGCTGTCCGATTGTTGCTCCCGCGCCGAATGCAATTCGTGCGTCATTCGTTTTCTATCTTCCCCCCTTTCTCCCTTCCCGGCCAGCCGGCCAGCCACGAGAGTAGAATCTCGCAAAATTTTTCGCTTGTGGCGCACGGGAATCGACATGACACAGGGCAACGCCAATGCCAACGCCGCCGCGGTGACCGGGCTGGAGCCGGCCGCGGCAGCAAATCCACCGCACGGCCGGCAAGGCCTCACGGAACAGGAGCAGGGCGCCTACGCTCGCAAGGCCGTGATCGCCTCGGCGGTCGGCTACGCGCTGGACGGCTTCGACCTGCTTATCCTCGGCTTTATCTTGAGCGCGGTGTCTGCCGGCCTCGGGCTGACCAGCACCCAGGCGGGCTCGCTGGTCACCTGGACGCTGGTGGGCGCGGTGGCCGGTGGTATCTTCTTCGGCATCCTGAGCGATTACGTGGGCCGGGTGAAGGTGCTGACCTGGACCATCCTGCTGTTTGCCGTCTTCACCGGCCTGTGCGCGCTCGCGCAGGGCTACTGGGACCTGCTGGCCTACCGGACCATTGCCGGCTTTGGCCTTGGCGGCGAGTTCGGCATCGGCATGGCGCTGGCCACCGAGGCCTGCCGGCCCGGCCAGCGTGCCCGCGTTTCCTCCTATGTGGGCCTTGGCTGGCAGGCGGGCGTGCTTGCCGCGGCGCTGCTGACGCCGGTACTGCTGCCTTATATCGGCTGGCGCGGCATGTTTGCCATCGGCGTGCTGCCGGCGGTGGCGTCGTTCGTGGTGCGCCGCTTTATCGGCGAGCCGGAAGTGTTCGTTGCCAGCAGCAAGGTGGCGCGCAAGGGCAACCCGCTCAAGATGCTGGTGGCGGATGCCGCGACCGCGCGTGCCAGCCTGGGCGTGGTGGTGCTGTGCTCCGTGCAGAACTTCGGCTACTACGGCCTGATGATCTGGATGCCGACCTATCTGGCCAAGCAGTTCAATTACTCGCTGACCAAGTCCGCGCTGTGGACCTCGGTGACCATCATCGGCATGGCCATCGGGATCTGGGTGTTCGGCCAGCTCGCGGACCGCATCGGCCGCCGGCCCACCTTCCTGATCTACCAGGCCGGGGCGGTGGTGATGGTCTTTGTCTACTCCCAGCTATCGACGCCCTACGCGCTGCTGTTCGGCGGCGCGGTGATGGGCCTGTTCGTCAACGGCATGATCGGCGGCTACGGCGCGCTGATCTCGGAGCTGTATCCCACGCAGGCCCGCGCCACCGCGCAGAACGTGCTGTTCAATATCGGCCGTGGCGTGGGCGGCTTTGGCCCGCTGGTGGTCGGCGCGCTGGCCGCCAGCTATTCGTTCGGCACCGCCATTGCCATGCTGGCGTCGATCTATGTGCTGGATATCCTGGCCACGCTGTTCCTGATTCCGGAGCGCAAGGGCGCCGCGCTGGAGTAGCCCGGACCCTTAAGCCCCGCTCTCCACCGGCGGCCCCCCCAACGCCTTGTACAAGCTCGTGATGTTCACCAGCCGGTCAAAGCGGTTGCGCGCCGCCGCCGCCGCTGCCTGGCGCAACGTCTCCTTCGCATCGAGCCAGGGCTGCAGCGCGGTGGCGCCGGCGCGGTAGCGCGCCGCGCTAAGCCGCTCCGCCCGGCTCGCGGACTCCAGCGATTCCGCCAGCCGATCCGCGCGCACGCCCAGCCCTGTATGGTCGGACAGCGCGTTTTCCACTTCGGCAAAGGCCGTGTACAGCGACTGCCGGTATTGCACCACCGTTTCCTGGTACTCGTTCTGCGACACCTGTATTGTCAGCTGCGTGGTGTTCCATTGCAGGAAGGGCAGGCTCAGTCCGGCGCCGAGCAGCGCGGTGGGATCGCGCAGCAGCGAAGCCAGCGCCGCGCTGCCGGTGCCGACGATGCCGGTCAGCGTCAGCTTGGGGTAGAAGCTGGCGCGGGTTGCGTCGGCGTTTGCCAGGGCGGCGCGCAGGCGCCATTCGGCCTGCCGCACGTCGGGCCGACGTCCGATAACCGCGGCGGGAATGCCGGCGGCGATGCGCGGCAGCGCTTCGACGGGCAAGGCCTGCGGCTCGGCCACGCCCTGCCCGGGAGGACGGTTGAACAGGATGGCCAGGGCCTGGCGGTTTTCGCTGCGCTGCTGGTCCAGCACGGTACGCTCGGCCAGCAGGGCGGCCAGTTGCTGCTCGGCTTGCGCCAGGTCCAGGCCGGACACTGCGCCGGCGCGGTAGCGCGCGGCCACCAGGCCAAGCGTGCGCCGTGCGTCCGCCAGGCTTTGGCCGGAGATGTCGATCAGTTCGTTCAACAGCCCGGCGCGCCAGTACAGCGTGGCCGTGGTGGCCGCCAGGGCGATGGTTGCGGCTTCGAGGTCGGCCGCGCTCGCGCGCGCTTCCCAGTCCGCCGCGCCGCGCAGGCTGGCCAGCCGCCCCCACAGGTCGATCTCATAGTTCACTGTCGCATTGATCCCCCCTTCGTCGCGCCGCCCGGGGCCGTCCAGGCTCCATTGGCGCGTGCCCCTGGCCTGCGCGCTCAGTTCGGGCGCGCCGTTGGTGGCGGCCAGCCCCGCACGCAGCCGGGCGCGCTCAAAGCGCAGCGCGGCAATGGCGAGATCGTTGTTGGTTGCCAGTGCGGACGCGACCAGCGCGCTCAGCTGTGGATCGCCAAAGGCCTCCCACCAGGCGTGCGGCTCCAGCGCCGTGCCCGGCTGCCCGGCCGTGTCCTGCCGGGGCGCATGTTGCCAGTGCTGCGGCACGTCTAGCGCGGGCTCCACCTCCGGCGTGCGCAGTCCGCTGCAAGCACTCAGGGCAACGGCAATCACCGGCAGCGCGGCGAGCAGGCGCACCGGCAACGCGCGCGGCGAATGTGGCGGCCGTGGTGGCCGCGGCGAATGCGGACTGCGCCTATTCATGGCCAAGCGCCTCGATCGGTTGCAGGCGCGCCGCGTTGCGCGCCGGCACATAGCCGAACACCACGCCGGTCAGTGTCGAACACAGGAAGGCGCCGGCAACCGCGCCCGCGGAGAACACCATCTGCCATTGCGGGATCAGCAGCGCCAGCGCCAGCCCGATCAGGCAGGCCACGGCGGTGCCGATCACCCCGCCCAGCAGGCATACCAGCACGGCCTCGGTCAGGAACTGCATCAGCACGTCGCGCTGGCGGGCCCCCACGGCCATGCGGATGCCGATCTCGCGGGTGCGCTCGGTCACCGAGACCAGCATGATGTTCATCACGCCGATGCCGCCGACCAGCAGCGAGATCACGGCGACCGCCGACAAGAACAGCGTGAGCGCCTGCCCGGTGCGTTCCATGGTCTTGACGATGCTGTCCATGTTGTAGGTAAAAAAGTCCTTCTTGCCGTGGCGCAGCGTCAGCAGGCGCTCGATGGCTTGCTGGGCCGCCGCGCTGGGCTGGCCATCGCGGATGCGCACGGACAGCTCGTCGAAATGCGACTGGCCAAAGATGCGGCTGCCCGCGGTGGTGTAGGGCAGCCAGATATTGAGGCTGCTGCCGTTGTCGTCGAACATGGTTTTCTTCTCGCGCGCCACGCCGATCACCACGCAAGGCAGGTTGCCCACCAGGATGATCTGGCCCAGCGCGCTCAAGGCATTGCCGAACAGCTTGCGGCGGGTTTTTTCGTCGATCACGGCCACTTGCGCGTGCCTGCGCAGCTCGTCCGGCAGGAAGGCCGCGCCTTGCGTCAGGCCCAGGCCACGCACGCGGAAGAAGCTGGCGCCCACGCCATGCACGGTGGCGTTGACGTCGACGCTGCGGTACCTCAGGCGCTGGACCTTGCTGGTGATCGCAGTGGCGCTGTCCACATACGGCAGCGCGTGCAGGGCCTCGATATCGGCGGCCACCAGGGTGCGGATGCCGGCGGCGCGGTCGTCGCCAAAATCCTTGCCGGGGAAGATCTCGAGCGTGTTGGCGCCGATGGCGCGGATATCCGCCATCACGTAGCGCTTGGCGCCTTCGCCGATGGCCACGATCGACACCACGGAGGCGATGCCGATGATGATGCCCAGCATGGTCAGCGCGGTGCGCATGCGATGCGCCATCAATGCGCCCCAGGCCATGGAAAAGGCCTCGGTGAAGCCCTGCCAGGCGCGCGCACGCCGCAGCGGAGCCTCGGCGTTGCCGCCGGCCCCCGGGGCTTGCGTGGCCGGCCTGGCTTGCACGAGGCTGCTGCCCGGCTCATCCTCGGCCCGCGGCGGCCGGTTCGCGCGGTCGGCCACGATACGGCCGTCGGCGATCTCGATGATGCGCTCGGCGTTGCGCGCCAGTCCCATGTCGTGGGTGACGATGATCACGGTGTGGCCGAGCGCATGCAGCTCGCGCAGGATGGCCAGGACTTCCTTGCCGCTATGGCTGTCCAGCGCGCCCGTGGGTTCGTCCGCCAGGATCACCTGGCCGCCGTTGATCAGCGCGCGGGCAATGCTCACGCGTTGCTGCTGGCCGCCGGAGAGCTGGGAAGGGCGGTGTCCGGCGCGCTCGCCCAGGCCCAGCCGCTCCAGTAGCTGCAGGGCGCGGGCACGGCGCGCGGCGCGGTCGGTGGCGGCGTAGATGGCCGGCACCTCCACGTTGTCCGCGGCGGAAAGCTGGGCCATCAGGTGGTAGCGCTGGAAGATAAAGCCGAAGCGCTCGCGGCGCAGGCGGGCCAGCGCGTCATCGTCCAGGGCCGCCACGTCCTGGCCCGCCACCAGGTAGCGGCCAGCGTTGGCCTGGTCCAGGCAGCCCAGGATGTTCATCAGTGTGGACTTGCCGGAGCCGGACGCGCCGACGATGGCGACCATCTCGCCCGCGCAGATGGCCAGGCTGACCTGGCGCAGCACGGGGATGTCCTGGTCGCCGGCGCGGAACGTGCGCTCCACATGCTGCAACAGCAAGAGCGGGGCATGCGTCATGGCCTGGCCTCCGCGTTGACGGCGCCGGCATCGCCGGTGATGACGCGGTCGCCTTGCGCCAGGCCGCTCAGCACTTGCGCATGCGCGTTGTTGCTCAGGCCTGTGCGCACCTTCACCGTCTCCACGCGCTGGTCCGGGTGCAGCACGCGGACTTCCATGCTGCCGTCCTGGCCGCGCGGCCCCAGCGCGGCCAAGGGCACCAGCAGCGTGTTCCTGGCCTCGCCCAGCATGATGGCGACCTGTGCCGTCATATCGATGCGCAGCTTGTGGCCCGGATTGGGCACGTCGAACAACGCATTGAAGAACACGGCGTTGTTGATCTTCTCCGGCGACGGCTGAATGGCCTGCAGCGACGCGTGGTAGCGGCGGTCCGGCTCGCCCATGATGGTGAAGTAGACCGCCTGCCGGTCGGCGATGCGGATCACATCGGCCTCCGACACCTGCGCCTTGACGGTCATGGCATCGAGGTTGGCCAGCTTGAGGATGGTCGGTACCTGGTAGGACGCCACCACGGTCTGGCCTTCCAGCGTGGTGAGCGCCACTACCTCGCCGTCCATCGGCGCGACGATGCGGGTGTAGCCAAGGTCGATGCGGGCGGACTCGGCCTTGATGCTGAGCTGCGCGATATCGGCGTCCAGAGCGATCAGCTCGGCCTCCAGCGAGCGCAGGTCGGCTTCGGCGATTTCAAGGTCCTGGCGCGAGGCCGCCTCCTGCGACTGCAGCTCGCGCTGGCGTTGCCAGTTCAGGCGGGCCTGGCGCAGGCGCGAGCGCTTGGCGTCACGCTGGGCCTTGCCGCTGGCCACGGCGGCATTCGCCTGGCGCAGCGCATTCTCCAGCAGCACCGGGTCGATCTGGGCCAGCAACTGACCCTGCTTGACCTTGTCGCCGAGCTTCACCTTCAGCGATTTGAGCTGGCCATTGACCTGCGCGCCGACTTCGACCTGGCGGATGGGCTGCAATACGCCATTGGCCAGCACGGTGACTTCGAGGTCGCCGCGGGTGACGGTGGCGGTGATGTACTCGGGGTGCTTGCCGGGCGTCAGGCGCCAGGCCGCCAACGCAATGATGGCGGACAGGGTGAGCACGGCGATGATCAAGCCGTGCCTGCGGCGGTTTGGGGGATGGGCCATTAGCGTTGCGGGGATCTACGGAAAAAGGATCAAGGTCAGGCAATCTGCGGCGGATGTCTTGGGGAATAGGCGCAGAGGCCTATTTTTGAAATCAAAGGCAGTGGCGATGCATGAGGGGATTGTGAACGGACAGGCCTGCCGTGTCTGTGGGCAATCTATCCCCGCTTGTATGAAAGTGTGGCGAGATGTGCGGCTTTGTCGTCGCGCCTGTGTTGGCGGGGGCGCGCGGTGCGGCTGGGCGAGGGCGGGCCTTGCCAGCGTGGGATTTGCCCGATTAGTCTCGCCGTGCCGGACATGGAGGCACAGGCACTGGCGCGAGGTACCGGGCGGGCAGCGTGATGGCAAGGCGCGTGCAGCCCGCCACGCCGCTGTCCAGCGAGGCCTGGCCGCCGTGGGCCAGCGCATCCAGCTCGCGCACGTCCAGCCGCAGGGCCTCGAGGCGCTGCGCGCGCTGCAGCGGATCGGGCCGGGCATCGGCGGACTGCAGCAGGGCGATGCCGAATTCCAGCCGCGTGATCGGCGTCTTGAGCTCATGCGAGATGCCGTGGATCATGTCGCGCTGCTGCATGACGGAGGCCTCGATACGCGACGCCATGTCGTTGAACTGGCGCGTCAACGGATAGAGGTTGGCGCGCCTGGACAAGCGCGCACGGGCGGCAAGGTTGCCGCGGCCGAACTGCCTGGCCGCCTCGCGCAGGGCATTGACAGGGCATTGAGTTCGCGCCAGTGATAAAAGAGCCAGCCAATCACGGCGAGCAGCGTGGCGGATGCGATCAGCGTGTAGGCGATCAACTCGATCCTGGCCTGGCTCGCGTTCCTTTGGCTGATATGCAGGACCTGGCCGTCGCGCAAGGGCAGGTAGGCATCGTCGCCATCATCGCCAAACACGATCTTGTCGTCGCGCAGGTCGCGCAGGCGGCGTTCGCCCAGATGGGCCACGGCATGCATGCCGACCACGGCGAAGCCCTCTCTCGCGTTGCGCCGCAACGTCTGCAGCGCAGCCTCGCGCGCGGGGCCCGAGTGGCGCGCCAGGTAGCCGGTGAGCAGGAAGGCATAGCTTCCAACCTCTTTGCGCTCGCTCTCGCTGAGTTGCTGGTGGTACGCGGGGATGAGTACATGGTCGATCGCGGCAAAGGCAGCGAACACGCCCAGGTTGAGCAAGAGAAAAAGCTTGAACAGGGATCGGAACATCTTGGCTTGTCTCCTTCGCGCTTTGGCGGCGGGCGAAAGGATCTCGTCGGGTGGATCGCATTGGTCTTGCCCGGCCAATGCGAAGCGATTCTAGAGGCCAACGCTTCGCCCTGAAGCGGCTCGTATCAACTCGAGACAATTACGCACAATTACGCACAGTTTCGCGTCACTTTCCAACAGACACCGATAGGCCCTGTCCCTAGACTCTGGGGCTTGATCCAAGGGGGCTTAGGTGAATCGCATGTTGAGAAGAAAGTTGGAGAGATCGATGTGGGCCGGCGCATTTCTGGCCAGCGGCCTTGGCTGTGCCAGCGCGTATGCCGACAATATTTACACGGTCGGACTGGGCCTGGGCGTCGCGCCGCGCTATGAGGGCAGCAACGAGTACCGGCTGATCGGCGGCCCGCTGTTCAGCGCGGAGTTCGGCAATGGCTTTTTCATCAGTCCCCTGCGCGGCGGCGCGGGCTACGGCCACACGTTCTCCAACGGCATGTTTGCGTCGTTTGGCCTCGACTACGACCTGGGCCGCACCGACAGCAAGCGCTTCGACCTGCCGGGCTCCGATCACCTGAAAGGCATGGGGCGGATCCCGGGTTCCCTGGTTGGGGCGTTGCAGGTCGGCATGCCGGTGTACGGCGGCGCCGTACTCAGCGTGACGCTCGACGCGCCGATGACCAAGCGCGACCGTGGCCTGAGCGGCCATATCGACCTGTCCGTGCCGGTGTACAAGGCCGGCAAGCACCTCGTCAGCGTCAGCCCCAGCCTGCATTTCGGCTCGCGCAAGTACACCCAGACCTTCTACGGCGTGACCGACGCGCAAGCCGCGAACAGCCAGTTCCGCCCCTACACCACCAAGGCGGGATTCGACCGCGCCAGCGTGGCCGTGTCCTGGGAATACGAGATCTCGCCCTCCTGGTCGGTCAACAGCACGGTGGCCGTGACCCGCTTGCTGGGTGACAGCGCCAACAGCCCGATCGTGCAGTCGAAACAGTCGTTCGTTGGCCTGACGGCGCTCAAGTACCGCTTCTAGCCACACCGGCCGCACCGGCTGCACCGGCCGCACCGGCTGCGCAACTCCGTTCTGCTTTGCTCCTGTTCGCCGAGGGAAGACATGACACCGCGAATCCCCATCCTGATGTACCACCAGATCGATGCGCCGCCGCCGCGTGGCACACCGATGCGCAGCCTTGTGGTGGCCGTGCGCGATTTCTCCTGGCAGATGCGCCTGCTCCGGCTGATGGGCTATCGCGGCCTGGCCTTGCGCGACCTGCTGCCTTACCTGCGCGGCGATAAGGCCGGCAAGGTGGTGGGCATCACGCTGGACGACGGCTACCGGAACAACCTGGACCATGCGCTGCCAGTGCTGCAGCGTTGCGGGTTCAGCGCAACCTGCTATGCGGTCAGCAGCCTGCTCGGCAGGACCAATGCCTGGGACACGGCCATTGGCGTGCCGGAGACGCCCCTGATGACCATGCAGGAACTGCGCACCTGGACCCGTGCGGGCATGGAAGTCGGCGCGCATACGCGCACCCATGTGGACCTGACCAGGATGGATGGCGATGCCGCGCGCGACCAGATCGCGGGCAGCAAGCTCGCGCTGCAAGATGCGCTGGGGGCACCGGTGCGGCACTTCTGCTATCCCTATGGTGCATTCAATCAACCTGTCGCCGACCTGGTGCGGGAAGCCGGCTACCACAGTGCGGTGACCACGCAGCGCGGCCGCGCCGCGATCGGCGGCAACCTGTTCGGCCTGCCGCGCGTGCCGGTCGCGCGGACCTCGCATGCCGGACATTTTTTGCTGAAGCTGGCGACTACCTATGAAGATCGCCGCGGCATGGAGGTGGTGTCATGATGCACGCTGACCGAGGCGCCGCGCTGTCCGCCGGCCAGTTGCGGGTGCTGGTGCTGAACTCCCGGATGGATGGCGGCGGCATCGATTCGCACACGCTGTCGCTGTGCCGGGCCCTGCGGCTGCAGGATTGCGTGGTGAGCTTGGCCGCGCCGGCGCGCGCACGCTGGATTGACGCGGCGCAAGCCATGCCCGGCATCCAGGTGCTTGCGCTGGATGCCGGGCGCGTGGTCTGGCCGCTGGTGCTGTCACGCTATATCCGCGAGCAGCGCATCGATGTCATCCACGCGCATCACGGGCGCGATTACTGGGTGGCGATCGCGGCCTGGATGCTGTCTGGCCGAACTGCATCGGTGGTGGTGACGCGTCACCTGATGACCCAGCTCAAGGAGCGCACGCGCCGCTACCTGGCGGCGTTCTCCAACGTGATCGCGGTGTCCGATGCGGTGCAGGAGTCGCTGCGCCGGGTTGATCCGGAGCGTGCCTTGCGGCTGCGGCGGATCTACTGCGGGATCGACACCGAGCGCTTTCGCCGCATTGCCTTGCGCGGCTATCGCGTGCGCGAGACCCTTGGGCTGCCGCAGGACGCGTGGGTCTACGCGATGATCGGCGGGGCGCAACGGCCCCACGGCAAGGGGCAGTTCTACTTCGTCAATGCCGCTGCGCAGGTGCGGGCGCGGCACCCGCACGCGCATTTCCTTTGCGTCGGCGACGGCGACCTGATCCCGCAGTTGCGCCATGAGGCGCAGGCGCTGGGTTTGGCCGGGTGCATCCACTTCCTGCCGTTCGAGCATGATGTAGCGTCGCTGATGCAGGCGATCGATGTGCTGGTGCATCCGGCCGTGGGCAGCGAGGCGCTGGGGCTGGTGATACTGGAGGCACTGAGCTGCAGCAGGCCAGTGATCGCCACCGCGCTGGACGGGATACCCGAGACCTTTCTCGATGGCGCCCACGGCGTGCTGGTTCCTCCGCGCGACGCGCACGCCCTGGCGCAGGCCATGTGCCAGCTGGCGGCGGACCCTCGGCGCGCGGCCCGCATGGGTTGGCGCGGGCGCGGCTGGGTGGAGGCGAACTTCTCGCTGGCCTCGCTCGGGCGCGAAACCGTGCAGCTGTACCGGGATTGCATGGCGGCGGCGCGGCATCGGGACAGGGCAAGCATCGCGCAAAGCGGGCAGACTGCGCCGGCCGCGTCGGAGCGGACCTGAAACGGTGCGTTTCGGCACCA
The DNA here is from genome assembly GCF_058802485.1 of Cupriavidus sp. GW822-FHT02D05. NCBI lineage: Bacteria > Pseudomonadati > Pseudomonadota > Betaproteobacteria > Burkholderiales > Burkholderiaceae > Cupriavidus > Cupriavidus sp. GW822-FHT02D05. The sequence goes on from NZ_JBXAOE010000017.1 coordinate 55,982, forward strand.
GGGTGGGGACAGTCGTCTATACTTGTCAGCATGCTAACGAGTTTGGTGAGTTGAATGTCCTCTGCAAAACGTCAAACGACGCGCTCCGCTCCTCCGGTCGAGGATCCGGCGCCGTCCGAAGCGGACCCGGCCAAGGAGCTTCTGTGGGCGCGGCCCGGCTTCCTGGTGCGTCGCCTGCACCAGATCCACGTGGCCATGTTTTTCGAGGAATGCAAGTCTCCCAGCATCACGCCGGTGCAGTACGCCATCCTGACAGTATTGTCCGTGTTGCCCGGGCTGGACCAGACCGCGCTGGGACAGGAAGTCGGTTTTGACCGCACCACCACCGCCGACGTGGTGCGCCGCCTGGAAGAACGTGGCCTGGTCGAGCGCAAGGACAATCCGGCCGACCGCCGCACGCGCCACGTGCACCTGACCAAGGAAGGGCAGACCGTGGTGGCGTCGCTGCGCGCCGACATGGAACGCGCGCAGGAGCGCATGCTGGCGCCGTTGCGCCCGGCGCAGCGCAAGGTGTTCATGGACTTGCTGTCGACGTTGGTCGAGGCTAACAACGACTATAGCCGCACCGTGTTGCGCATCATGTAGCGACAGTGCGCCGGCATGGCGCCGGCGCTTGGGCCATACCCGCTCAGACCGGATACACCAGGTCGTTGGCGATGATGGTGGTGTCGTACACGACCTGGCGCTCGGCCAGCAGCAGCTTGCCCTCGATGCGGGCGAAGCGGTCGTGATACGTGCCCGCCATGTGGATGGTGGTGGGCCCTTCCACCAGCGTTTGCAGCAGCAGGAAGCTGGCCTGGGCCTGGATCTCGCCAGACTCGCCTTCATCGGTGACGCGCGTATTGGTGACGAGATGCAGCATATAGCGCGGCGCGAACATCTGGGTGCGCGCAATCGCCACCGCCCGGTCGTGCATCATGCCGCGGCCTTCGGCATAGACCAGGCCCACCGGCAGCCCGAGTTCCACGTTCTCCCGTGCGGTGACGCGGTAGATGCAATCCTCGGTAAAGAACTCGGGCCACGTTTCCACCATGCCGGCATCGAGCACGGCGCAGTATTCGCTGTGGAAGGCGTCGATCTCAATGCGCAGCGCTTGCGCGCGCGCGGGGGCCAGCTGGCAGGGGCGAAAGAGGCTATGCGCCATCGGTGTCATGGTTGGGGTGATTGTCGGTGTCATGCTGTTCAGAACCCCATCACGCTGCGGTAGTACTGGTACATGGCGCGGATCGCGGACTCCGAGATCAGCGAGTTGGCGGTGCCGACGTGTCCGGGATCGAGCTTCAGCACATTGCGGTCGGTGCTGGAGCGGCGCACGCCCTCCTGCACGAACTTCATCGCTTCGTTGTCTTCCAGGCCAAGGAAGCCGGCCGGGCCCATCAGGTTGCCCTGGCGCAGGCGGTGGCGCGTCATCTCCTCGGTGTCGTCCTCATAGCCGAACATGGTCCACTGCATCAGCATGCTGTCCGGGCCGTTGGGCACGATCTGGCGCACGCCCAGCGTGTTCATCTCGCGCTGCACGATCAGGTTCGGCCAGATGGTCTGCATGGTGACGGACCAGGGCGAATCGAACTCCTTGATGTACTCCAGGAAGCGGTCGTCCTGCAGGCGCATGCCTTCGTGGTAGGAGCGCATCTCCTTCTTGTTCTCGTCGCTCACCGCCGCGTACTTGTCTTCCTTCTTGGCCGACGCCATGGTGCCGTGGCGGCCGTGCACCGGGTCCGCGATCATGGCGGAGTCGTTGCCGGCGACCAGCAGGCCAAACACCACCAGGAAGGAGTGCAGCAGCGTGGCGTGGTACGGGTCCTTCAGGTTCTCGTGGTACATCTTCCAGTTGCAGGGCAACTCGTTCTTGTAGTACCCGAGGATCTTGAGCGGCTTGCCGTTGAACACCACGTCGAAATCCTTGAGGATTTCCGGCGTCATGTACACGTCCAGCGGTTCCATGTCGTTGGCGTACGAGGCGAAGATCACCCCGTTGCGCGTGGCCACGTTCAGCTTCACCAGGCCATGGTCTTCATTGCGGAAGTCCTTGGGCATGCCACCGGCACGATTCACGCCGCGCTTGAACGGCACGCCCTGCAGGTTGCCCTTCAGGTCGTAGGACCACTGGTGATACGGGCAGACGAACTCCTTGGCGTTGCCCTGGCCATGCCGGCAGAACTCCGCGCCGCGGTGGGCGCAGCGGTTCTCGAAGACATTGACGGAGCCGTCTTCAGCGCGCGCCACGACGACGGGCGTCGGCCCGACGTAGGAACGCTTGAAGTCGCCCGAGTTGGGAATCTCGGCCTCCAGCGCGACGAAATTCCACGAGCGGCCGCGGAAGATTTTCTCCAGTTCCAGGTCGTACACGGCATTGCTGGTGTACACCCAGTCAGGGATGAAATGCAGGGCGTCCTCCGGCCACAGGCAGGCGGCCAGTTCGGCATCCTTGGCGCGCGGCGTGCGGTTGATGACCGCATGGGTCTGGTACATGTTTCGTTCCTCGTTCAGGATTGGGTTTCGCTCGCGCGCACGGCGGCGGCTTCGCGCGCCGCCTGCTTCAAGGGCAGGGCCGTGTCGCACAGCAAGCCGATATCGCAGGCGGTGCCTTGTTCGATCAGGTTGCGGAGCTGGCGCAGGTCGCCGCCCGCGTTGACGGCGATGGCGTGGCGAAGTTGTGCGCCGGCCATGCCAAGCAACAGGAATTTTGGGGGCGTGTCGCCCTCGGGTGCTTCTGCGCTGCCGCGCAGCGTGTAGCGCAGCGTGGGGTCCATGGCGCCCAGCATCTGGATATTGCAGCCGAGCTGGTCGGTCCAGAACCAGGGCAAGGCGGCCGGGGCCGTCGGCACGCCGAGCATGGCGGCCGCGGCGATGCGGGCCTGCTCATTGGCGTTCTGCCACGACTCCAGGCGCATCTCCTGGCCAAACAACGGCTGGTATTGGCTGGTGCAATCGCCGGCGGCAAACACACCCGGCGCGCTGGTGCGGCAGTGCGCGTCGACCCGGATGCCGCCGTTGCCCGGGTGGAGCGCAAGCCCGGCTGCCTCTGCCAGGCCCACGTTGGGCTGCAGCCCGATGGCCACCACCACCAACGGCGCGCGCAAGGCGGTGCCGTCCGCCAGCATGACGGCAACCTCGTCCGCGGCCGGCGGGATCGACGCGATCTCGCAGCCCAGGCGCAGGTCGACGCCGAGGCCGCGCACGCGTTGCGCCAGCCAGTCCGAGAACACGCTCGGCACGGCGCGCTGCAGCAACAGCGGCGCGGCTTCGACCACTGTCACCGCCAGCCCCATGGCGCGGGCGGTGGATGCGGTTTCCAGTCCAAGGAAACCGCCGCCGATCACCAGCACCGCGCGCTCGCGGCGCAGCGCGGCCCGCAAGCCGCGCGCATCGGCGAGCGAGCGCAGGTAATGCACCCGGGGCTGCCCCTCGGGCAAGGCGGGCAGGGTGCGGGCACGCCCACCGGTCGTCAGCAGGCAGCGGCTGAAGGAAATCGCCTGGCCATCGGCGCAATGCGCCGTGGCGCTGGTGGGATCGAGCGAGGCCACGGTGGTGGCCAGGCGCAAGTCGATGCCTCGCTCGGCATAGAAGCCCGCCGTGTGCACGCCGATGCGCTCGTCTTGCTGTTCGTCCGCCAGCACGGCCTTGGACAGCGGGGGGCGCTCATACGGCGCATGGGCCTCGCCGCCGACCATGACGATGCCGCCGTCATGGCCCAGCGTGCGCAGCGCGGCGGCGGCCGTGGCGCCAGCCTGGCCGGCGCCGATGATCAGGATGGGGGCGTCTTGTGACATGGCCGGCGCTCAGGCGGTGACCATGACATCGACCAGGACATCGCTGTCCACGATCTTGACCGGGTAGACCTTGATGCCCTGCGTGGCGGGCGCGCACATGGCCTGGCCGGTGCGGATATCGAAGCGCGCCTGGTGCAGCGGGCATTCGATGCAGCCATCCTCCAGATAGCCGTCGGACAGCAGCGCGTACTGGTGCGTGCAGACGTTGTCGGTGACGAAGTACTCCCCTTCGCTGCGGTACAGGGCCAGCTGCGCGTCGCCTAGCGTGAGCGGCATCACTTCATCGTCCTGAAGCTGGCCGGTAGTGGCGATCTTGGTCCAAGCCATGATGCATCTCCTTTGATCAGTATGCTGAGTATTAATGCTCAGTGTACTGATTTAAATTGCCGACTGAATCAGCGTTAACCCTTGAGCGTCGCCGAGGCGGCCGAGGTGGCCGAGGTGGCGGAATGGCCGTGCAAGGGCGTGGCGGCGCTAGCCGGGACAGGGCGCGCCCGCGCGGCCCGGCGCTCCAGCAGGGCTTGCACCTCGCCCATGATGCCGCGGCGAAAGGTGAGCACGCAGACCACGAAGATCAGGCCTGTGACCATGCTGACCGACTCTCCCAGCGTATTGAACCAGTCCACGCCCGTCATCGCGGCCAGGCTGCTGCCGGCATCGCCGAGTTTGTTTTCGACCGCGACAATCACCAGCGCGCCCAGGATTGGCCCGGACAAAGTGCCCATGCCACCCACCAGCGTCATCAGGATGACGGATCCGGACATGGCCCAGTGCACGTCGGTCAGCGTGGCAAAGCCGAGCACCAGCGTCTTCAATGCGCCTGCCAGTCCCGCCAGCGCGGACGACAGCACAAAGGCCAGCAGCTTGAACCTGTCCGTGTCGTAGCCCAGCGAGATGGCGCGCGGCTCGTTTTCCTTGATGGCCCGCAGCACCTGACCGAAAGGCGAGTTCACCACCCGCGCGATCAGCAGCAGTGCGGCGCCGACCACGATGGACGCCACGTAGTACATCGTCAGGTCGCCCTCCAGCGAGAGCAGCCCGAACAGGCTGCCGCGCGGCACCGCCTGCAAGCCGTCCTCGCCGCCCGTCACCGGAGCCTGCAGGCAGAAGAAGTAGAACATCTGCGCCAGCGCCAGCGTCACCATCGCAAAGTAGATGCCCTGGCGCCGGATCGCCAGCGCGCCAAAGGCCAGGCCGAGCAGCGCGCCGAACGCCGTGCCGGCCAGCAGCCCGAGCTCCGGCGTGGCGTGCAGGGATTTCATCACGTAGCCGCAGGCATAGGCCGCGCCGCCAAAGAACGCGGCATGGCCGAAGGACAGCAGCCCGGTAAAGCCCAGCAGCAGGTTGAAGGCGCAGGCAAACAAGGCGAAGCACATCAGCTTCATCGCCAGCACCGGGTAGGCGCCGAGAAAGGGGGCAAGCGCGACGGCCGCCATCAGCAAGGCGCCGGTCAGTCTTGCGCGAGAGTCAACGGTCATTATTTTTCCTTTCCGAACAGGCCGGCGGGGCGCACCATCAGCACGCACACCATGGCCACGAAGACGACGGTTGCCGAGGCTTCCGGGTAGAACACCTTGGTCATGCCTTCGAACACGCCCAGGCCCAGCCCTGTAAAAATGGAACCGAGGATCGAGCCCATGCCGCCGATCACCACCACGGCGAACACGGTGATGATCAGGTTCTGGCCCATCAGGGGCGAGATCTGCATCACGGGCGCGGCCAGCACGCCGGCAAAGGCGGCCAGCCCCACGCCGAAGGCGTAGGTCTGCGTCACCAGCAACGGCACGTTGATGCCGAATGCTTCCACCATGCGCGGGTTCTCCGTGCCGGCGCGCAGGTAGGCGCCAAGCCGCGTCTTCTCGATCACGTACCAGGTGGCGAAGCACACCACCAGCGAGGCCGCCACCACCCAGGCGCGGTAGTTGGGCAGCACCATGAAGCCCACGCTGGTGGCGCCCGTCAGCGCCTCGGGCGTGGCGTAGGACAGGCCGGAGACGCCATACGCCGAGCGCAGCAGCCCTTCGATCAGCAGGCAGATGCCTAGCGTCAGCAGCAGGCCATAGAGGTGATCGAAACGATAGAGCCGGCGCAGCATGGTGCGCTCCAGCACCACGCCCAGCACGCCGGTGACGAGCGGGGCGAGGAGCAGCATCAGCCAGTAGCTCAGCCCCAGGTAGGCCAGCCCCATCCAGGCCAGCACGGCGCCCAGCATGAACAGGGCGCCATGGGCAAAGTTGATGACATTGAGCAGGCCAAAGATGACTGCCAGCCCAAGGCTCAGGATGGCGTAGAACGAGCCGTTGACGAGTCCGAGCAGCAGCTGGCTCAGCAGTGCGGGCATGGGTATGCCAAAAAATTCCATGACGAGGGTTCCTTACACGCCAAGCAGGGCGTTCAGCGTGGGCATCTTGCGCGCGAGCGCGCTGGCGTCGAAGCACTCCACCATGCGGCCGTGCTCCATCACGTAGAAGCGCTCGGCGAGTGGCGCGGCGAAGCGGAAGTTCTGCTCCACCATGACGATGGTGTAGCCGCGTTTCTTGAGCGTGGTGATCATTCTGGCGAGGGTCTGGACGATGACGGGGGCCAGGCCTTCGGAGATTTCATCGAGCAGCAGCACGCTCGCGCGGGTGCGCAGGATGCGGGCGACGGCCAGCATCTGCTGCTCGCCGCCCGACATGCGCGTGCCCTGGCTCTTGCGGCGTTCCCACAGGTTGGGGAACATCGCGTAGATCTCGTCCAGCGGCATCGGCTCGCGGCCTGACGTTGCAACGTCAGGCTTGAACACCGGCGGCAGCATCAGGTTTTCCTCGCACGACAGGCTGGAGAAGATCGCGCGTTCTTCCGGGCAATAGCCCAGGCCTAGCGGCGCGATGCGGTGCGTCTTCATGCCGATGGTCTCGGTGCCGTTGACGCGGATCGAGCCCTTGCGGGCGCCGACCAGCCCCATGATGGCGCGCATGGTGGTGGTGCGGCCCGCGCCGTTGCGGCCCAGCACGGTGACGACCTCGCCCGGGTTGACGGTCAGGTCCACGCCGTGAAGGATGTGGGATTCACCGTACCAGGCGTGCAGGTCCTGGATCTGCAGGGCGGGGGTGGGTTGGCTCGTGGGTTGGTTCGTGGGTTGGCTCATCATGCGGCCTCCGCCGGTTCGGCATCTGCCGTGCCCATGTACGCATCCATCACTTGCGGGTTGCGCGTCATTTCCTCGTATGGCCCTTCCGCCAGGATGGCGCCGCGCTGGAGCACGGTGATGCGCTCGGCGATGGACGACACCACGCTCATATTGTGTTCCACCATCAGCACGGTGCGTCCGGCGGAAACCTGCTTGATCAAGGCGGTCACTACCTCCACATCCTCGTGCCCCATGCCTTGCGTGGGCTCGTCGAGCAGCATCAGCTCGGGGTCCATTGCCAGCGTGGTGGCGATCTCCAGCGCACGCTTGCGGCCATAGGGCAGCTCGGCGGTCGGCAGGTCGGCAAAGCCCTCCAGGCCGACGGCCTTGAGCAGCGCGACCGCGCGGTCGTTGAGCTCGTCCAGCGAGCGCTTGCTCTTCCAGAAGTGATAGGCGGTGCCGAGCTTGCGCTGCAGCGCCACCCGCACGTTTTCCATCACGGTGAGCTGGGGGAACACCGCCGAGATCTGGAAGGACCGGATCACGCCCTTGCGGGCGATCTGGGCGGGGCGCGCCCGCGTGATGTCCTCGCCGTTGAACAGGATGGTCCCGGCGGAGGGCGCATGGAACTTCGTCAGCAGGTTGAAGCACGTGGTCTTGCCGGCGCCATTGGGCCCGATCAGGGCGTGGATGGCGCCGCGCCGAACGCGCAGGTCGACCTGGCTGACGGCGGTGAAGCCCTTGAACTCCTTGGTGAGCCCCCGGGTTTCAAGGATGACGTCAGCCTGGCTCATGCGTGCTCCGCTTTTGGGTCTTGGCAGGTTGGGTCTTGGCAGGTTGGTTCTGCATCGCGGCTCACTTCTTCACTAGTGCGCATTCGCTGGCGGACAGCGGGCGGAATGCCGAGTCGCCGGGGATGGTGCTGATGTACTTGACCAGGTCCCACGGGCCCTTGGACTCCGCCGGCGTCTTGGCCTGCGCCAGGTACATGTCATGCACCATGCGGCCATCCACGCGCACCTTGCCGGCATGCACGAAGTCGTCGTTGACCGCCAGGGCGCGCATCTTCTCCGCCACCGCCGGGCCATCCACCGTCCTGGCCGCCTCAACCGCCTTCAGGTAGTGCAGCACACCGGAATACACGCCGATCTGCCCGTGCGTCGGGTAAGCCTTGTGCTTGGCGTAGAAGCGCTCCACGAAGGCCTTTGACCTGGCGTCGAGGTCGAGCTTGAATGGGTCCACATAGGTCAGGCCCTGCGCCACGCTCGGGCCCAGGCTCTTCAGGTCGGTGATGAAGGTCGACGGCGTGATCACGGTCTGTCCGCCCTTGATCAGGCCGAACTCGCCCGCGGCCTTGACGCCGTTGATCATGTCGTTGCCGGCGTTGGCCAGCACCACCACCTTGGCCTTGGACGCAGAGGCGGCCACGATGGGGCTGCTGAAATCGCTGGCGTTAAGCGGATGCTTGGTGCTCCCCACGTTCTTGCCGCCGCTGGCCTCCACCTCCTTGCGGAAATCCGATTCCAGCGACTGGCCCAGCGCGTAGTCCACGGTGATGTAGTACCAGCTGTTCTTGCCGTCGGCGATCAGCCGCTTGACCAGCGGCGCCGACACCGAATACGTATCCCAGCCCCAGTGAAAGCCGGTGGGCGAGCAGTTCTGGTTGGTCAGCGCCATGGCGCCGCCGGTGGAGACGATATTGATCTTCTGTTTTTGCCTGGCGATTTCCTGCACCGCCAGCGCGGTGGAGGAGTTGGGGAAATCGATCACCATGTCCACGCCATCGGTGTCGAACCAGCGGCGCGCCAGCGACGAGGCGATGTCCGCCTTGTTCTGGTGGTCGCCAGAGAGCACCGTGACCGGCTTGCCGAGCGCCTTGCCGCCGAACTCTTCAACGGCCATCTGCGCCGCGAGCACCGAGCCGCGGCCCGAGAGATCGGCGTAGGAGCCGGACATATCGGTAATCACGCCAACCTTGACGCCGTTGGCATCCGCCAGCGCGGCGGTGCTGCAAAGCAGGGCGATCAGGGCGGGGATCAAGGCAGGAATCGGGGTGCGGCGTGCGTTGTGCAGAGACTTCATGGGGGCGCTCCAGACAGGGTGAGTGGGGTTCGGGAACCGGGATAGAAAACCAGATGGCTTCGCCTTGGTGCAGCGATCAGTATGCTGATCATTAACTGCAGTGTACTGAGCAAATTTCGCGCCAGAGGACGAAGCCGGGCTACAGGGCTACAGGGGGCACAGTGGGATCAGGTATCCAGGTTGCGGCCACGGGTCTCGGGCACGAACACCATGCCGACGACAAAGGCGATGGCGGCGATCGAGACCGGATACCAGAGGCCGAAGTACACATTGCCGCTGGACACGTTCATCGCCGTCACGACGAACGACAGCATGCCGCCGACCCAGCCCGCGCCCAGGTGGAAGGGCAGGGACAGCGACGTGTAGCGGATGCGCGCCGGGAACAGCTCGACCATGAACGCCGCCAGCGGGCCGTACACCATGGCGAGCAAGAGGATGGGGATCAGCAGCATCAGGAACAGCATCGGGCGGTTGATGGCGGCCGGGTCTGCGTGCTCCGGCCAGCCGGCGGCCACCAGCGCCTGCTTGATCGCCGCTTTGTCAAAGCCCTGCAGCGTGGTGTCGCCGATGCGCAAAGCGGGCTGCGCTCGGGCATCAATCTGCGTGAATTCGTAGCCGACGCCAAGATCCGTCAGGTAGCCCTTGACCTTGTCGCACGCCGACACCGGCTCGGCAAACAGGCGGAAGTGGCAGTCGCCGGCGCGTAGCTGCACCGTGTTGCGCTGCTGGAACTGCTCCAGCGCCGGGTTGGCGTAGTGCGTCAGCGCCCTGAAGATGGGCTGGGTGGCCAGCGCCGCCAGCAGGCAGGCGGCCATCATGATGTGCTTGCGGCCGATCCGGTCCGACAGCCAGCCGAAGAACAGGTAGCAGGGCGTGGCGATCACCAGCGCGATGCCGATCAGCAGGTGCACCAGTTCCAGCGGCACGTGCAGCGTCTTGTTGACGAAGAACATCGTGTAGAAATGACCGGTGCCAAAGATGGCGCCGAGCCCGGATGCCACCACGAACAGCAGCAGCACGTACTTCAGGTTGGCCCAGTTCGTGAAGCTGTCCAGGATGGGGGATTTCGACGTGGCATTCCCGGCTTTCATGCGCGCAAAGATCGGCGACTCATGCAGCTTGCCGCGGATGTAGACCGACACCACCAGCATCAGGAACGAGACCAGGAACGGCAAGCGCCAGCCCCATTCGCGGAACTGCGCCTCGGTGAGGAGTGTCTTGAGCAGGTACACGACCAGCAGCGACGAGAGCAGGCCGAGTGTGGCCGTGGTCTGCAGGGAGCTGGTGTAGAGCCCGCGTTTTTCCACCGGAGAATGCTCGGCGACGTAGGTCACCGCGCCACCCACTTCGCCGCCCAGCGCCAGCCCCTGCAGCAGGCGCAGCACCACCAGCAGGATGGTGGCGGTGATGCCGAGCTGGCCATAGGTGGGTAACAATCCGACACCCACCGTGGCGATCCCCATGAGCAGGATCGTCACCAGGAAGGTGTGCTTCCGGCCGATCTTGTCGCCCAGCCGGCCGAACAGCAACGCCCCGACCGGGCGCACCAGGAAGCCCGCGCCGAAGGTGGCAAGGCTGGCGAGGAAGGCCGTGGTCTCGTTACCGGGCGGGAAGAACAATGCACCAAAGTAGACCGCCAGCGCCGCGTAGATATAAAAGTCGTACCACTCCATCAGCGCCCCGAAGGACGACGCGAGGATCACCTTGCGTTCTTCCCTTGTCATGCCCTGCTTGCGCACGGCGGCACCGTCATTGGCCAGGCTGATCGTCATGGTCGTTTCTCTCCGGGGGCAGGTCAGCCTGCCCGTGTGTGTATCCCACACTGTCAGCATGCTGAGTAATTTCAATCAGTGTACTGAGCAGAATTTGTCAGTGTTATGGGGGTTAACCCTTTTGGCTCCGGCTAGACATTCCCCAACCTCGTTGCTATATTAAAAATGCTCAGCATACTGATCAATTAGCAAGCCCCCACCCAAACAGGAGTCGCCACAGCATGACGAGAATTCGGAAGATTGCCCTGGAAGAGCACTTCATGGCCCCCGGTTTCCAGGCCTATTCGAAGGGATACCTCCAGCACATCGACGCAGCGGTCATGGCCGATCTCGCCAGGCGCCTGGCGGATTTCGACGACATACGCATCGGCGAGATGGACCGCGCCGGCATCGATTTCACCATCCTGTCGCAGACCGGCCCGGGCGTGCAGGGCGAGACGGATCGCGTCGCCGCCATTGGCCGTGCCCGTGAGAACAACGACTTCCTGGCGGCACAGGTGGCGCGGCACCCCACGCGCTTCGCTGGCTTTGCCGCGCTGCCGATGCATGACCCCGTCACGGCCGCGGACGAGCTGGAGCGCGCCGTGAAGCAGCTTGGCTTCAAGGGCTCGCTGGTCAACGGCCACACGCAGGGCGTGTATTACGACGATCCATCCTATGACGCGTTCTGGGAGCGCATGCAAGCGCTGGACGTGCCCATGTACTTGCATCCGACCGATGCGTTTGTCGCGCCGCATGTGTATTCGGGCCATCCCGAAATCAGCGGCGCGGCCTGGGGCTGGGGCGTGGAGACGGCCAGCCACGCGCTGCGCCTGGTGTTCGGCGGCGTGTTCGACCGCTTCCCCCGGCTCAAGCTCATCCTTGGCCATATGGGCGAGGGGCTGCCGTTCCAGCGCTGGCGCTTCGATAGTCGCTTTGCGGTGTACTCGCATGGCATCAAGCTGGCGAAGAAGCCGTCGGAATACATCGGCAGCAATATCGTGATCACCACGTCGGGCGTGTGCTCGCCGGCTGCGCTGAACGGCGCGATTGCCGAGATGGGCGCCGAGGCCGTGCTGTTCTCGGTCGACTATCCCTACGAATCCACGGCGATTGCGGCGGACTTTATCGAGCAGGCACCGATGGACGAGGCCACCCGCCGCCTTGTCTGCCATGGCAATGCCGAACGCATTCTCAAGCTTTGAACCCCGAAACAACGGAGCGCCCCGTGCAAAAGACTTTCCGGATCGGCCAGATCGTGCCGAGTTCCAACACCACGATGGAAACCGAAATCCCCGCGATGCTGCTCGCGCGCCAGCAGGTGCGGCCTGAGCGGTTCACCTTCCACTCCAGCCGCATGCGCATGAAGAAGGTGGTCAAGGAAGAACTTGCCGCGATGGACGGCGAATCCGACCGCTGCGCGCTGGAACTGAGCGACGCCCGCGTCGACGTACTGGGCTATGCCTGCCTGGTGGCCATCATGGCGATGGGCCACGGCTATCACCGCGTCTCGGAGAAGCGCCTGCAGGCTCATACCGCGGCTAACGGCGCCGATGCGCCGGTGGTCACCAGCGCCGGTGCGCTGATCGATGCGCTCAAGGTGATCGGCGCCAAGCGTATCGCCGTCGTTGCGCCGTACATGAAGCCGCTGACCGAGCTGGTGGTGGACTACATCCGCAACGAAGGCTACGAAGTGGTGGACTGGCGCGCGCTGGAAATCCCCGACAACCTTGAAGTCGGCCGCCATGATCCTGCCAGGCTGCCCGGCATCGTCGCGCAGATGAACACCAAGGATGTGGACGCCATCGTGCTGTCCGCTTGTGTGCAGATGCCGTCCCTGCCGGCGGTGGCCAAGGTCGAAGCCATGACCGGCAAGCCGGTCATCACCGCCGCCATCGCCACCACCTACGCCATCCTCAAGCAACTCGACCTGGAGCCCGTGGTGCCAGGCGCCGGCGCTTTGCTCTCGGGCGCTTACTAAGATGAGTACCTTTGTTTGTGGCGGCAACGTCCACGCCAACGGCATCCGCCAGCACTATCTCCGCTATGGCGGCCACAGCGGTGCGCGCGTGACGCGCGATCCGGTGATCGTGGTGCCGGGCATCACCAGCCCGGCCATCACCTGGGGCTTCGTAGGCGAGCGCCTTGGCGAGCAGTTCGATACCTATGTGCTGGATGTGCGCGGACGCGGCCTGTCGTCTGCGTCGGACACGCTGGACTACAGCCTGGACGCCCAGGCCGCCGACGTGCTGGCGTTCGCGCAGGCGATGAACCTGCCCAGCTACAGCGTGGTGGGCCATTCGATGGGCGCGCGCATCGGCATCCGTGCCGCGCGCAGCCAGCCTGCCGGGCTGGCGCGGCTGGTAATGGTGGATCCACCCGTGTCCGGTCCGGGCCGGCGCGACTATCCCGCGCAGCTCGCCTGGTATGTGGACTCCATGGCGGTGGCGCGCCACGGCGTGGACATCGAGACCATGCGGCGCTTCTGTCCCACCTGGACCGACGAGCAACTGGCGTTGCGCGCCGAATGGCTGCACACCTGCGACGAGCGCGCCGTGCTGGCCAGCTTCCAGGGCTTCCACACCGACGATGTGCACGCCGACTTGCCGGGCATTGGCATTCCCGCCTTGTTGATGGTGGCCGGCCGCGGCGATGTGGTGCGCGCCGAGGATATCGAAGAGATTCGCGGGCTGCTGCCGCAGCTTGAAGTCAGCCATGTACCGGGCGCCGGCCACATGATTCCCTGGGACGACGAGGGCGGCTTCTACAACGCGCTGGGCGACTTCCTCGGCGCCGAAATTGTCCCCCGGCAAAAGGCCGCGGCCTGAACTACCGATCGACCGATCTACCGATCAGCAGGAGAGAACATGCCAGTCAGTGACCACGCTCTGATCCAGGCCTGGAAACAGGTCCTCACGCTGTCCCGGCTCGCGCCCGGGCAGACCGTCACCATTCTCACCAGCGCCGCCACGCATCCGCAGACGCTGTCGTGCGCGCTGGTTGCCACCCAGGCGATGGGCGCCATCGTCAATCGCCTGGACCTGCCGCCCGTCAACGCGGACAAGGCCTTGAGCCGCGATCCGCTGGCCTACCTGGGCATCACGGCGCTCACCGGCAACCGCGCGGCCATTGCGGCGCTCAAGGAGAGCGACCTGGTGCTGGACCTGATGACGCTGCTGTTCTCGCCCGAGCAGCACGATATCCTCAAGACCGGCACCAAGATCCTGCTGGCGGTGGAGCCGCCCGAAGTGCTGGTGCGCATGGTGCCCACCGAAGCCGACCGCGAGCGCGTGAGCGCCGCCAACGCGCGGTTGTCGCGGGCGAAGGAGATGACGGTGACATCTGGCGCGGGCACCGACCTGCGCTGCCCGCTCGGCGAGTTTCCCGCCATCAGCGAGTACGGCTTCGTCGACGAGCCGGGGCGCTGGGATCACTGGCCCAGCGGCTTCGTGCTGACCTGGCCGAACGAGGGCGGCGCGAGCGGGCGCATCGTGCTGGACCGCGGCGACATCCTGCTGCCGCAGAAGGGCTACGTGGCGGACCGGGTCGAGTTGACCGTGGAAGGCGGCTTTGCCACGCGCATCGAAGGCGGCCTGGATGCCGAGCTGCTGAACGACTACATGGCGTCGTTCAACGATCCGCAAGCCTACGCCATTTCGCACATCGGCTGGGGCTTGCAACCGCGCGCGCGGTGGTCCACGCTGGGCCTGTATGACAGGGAGGCCTCGATCGGCATGGACGCGCGGGCTTACGAGGGCAATTTCCTGTTCTCGCTCGGCCCCAACAATGAGGCAGGCGGTGGCCGCACCACCGCCTGCCATATCGATATCCCGTTGCGCAACTGCACCGTGAGCCTGGACGGCGAGGCAGTGGTCAGGCAAGGCAAGGTACTGGACGGATGGAACAGCAAATGACGAGACATGGCGAACTCCCCACCTACGAGCGCCAGGGCTTCGGCACCCAACTGCCGCTACAGGGCCCCGTAGGCCTGCTGATCGTCGACTTCGTCAACGGCTTCGCCGATCCGGCGATGTTCGGCGGCGGCAATATCGCCGAGGCCATCGCCAACACGGTGCCCCTGCTGGCCAGCGCGCGGGAACAGGGCTGGGCGGTGGCGCACAGCCGCATCGTGTTTGCCGACGACGACGGCGACCACAACATCTTCACGCTGAAGGTGCCCGGCCTGCTGACGCTGAAGGAGCATGGGCCGGCCAGCGCGATCGTTGCGCAGCTGGCCCCGCGCGATGGCGAGCTGGTAGTGCGCAAGACCGTGCCGTCCGCCTTCTTCGGCACGTCGCTGGCGGCGTGGCTGACGCAGCGCGGCGTGCGCACGCTGGTGGTGGCCGGCGCGGTCACCAGCGGCTGCGTGCGCGCCAGCGTGGTCGATGCCATGTCGCACGGTTTCCGCCCGCTGGTGGTGTCGGACTGCGTGGGCGACCGCGCGCTTCAGCCGCACGCGGCCAATTTGTTCGACATGGAGCAGAAGTACGCCGCCGTGATGCCGCGCGAGCAGGCGCTGGCGACGCTGGCCCGGCTCTGAGCGGCGCCCGGTGCGCACGCTGATGCGCACCACGCACGCGCATCGGCTGAAGCCCCAATTGACGGGCGCGGCCCGTTTCGCCAATGTGTCGATAAGCTCAGTGCACTGAACATGTGCCGCTGGACGTGCGATCAGGCTGGTGCACGGAAATTGCTTGCCGACTTGTTGGTTGCCGGGCTATCCGCTACCCACGAACCCCACAAAGCAGTCACGGACGGCGGCAAGCCCGGGCTGGAGAAATGTATGGACAAAGACCACATCGAGAAGCAAGGCGGGCAGGGCGTAGGCGCGCGCGTGGCGCGCAAGGAGGACGCGCGCCACCTGCATGGCAAGGGCCGCTTCGTCGCCGACATCGCCATGCCCGGCCTGCAGGAGGTTGCGTTCCTGCGCAGCCCCATGGCGCATGCGCGGCTGCTGGCGCTGCACAAGCCGGAAGGGCTGGAGCATGCGGTGATCGGGCGGGACGATATGCATGGCGCGCTCGATATCGTGGCCGACTCGGCTTTCCCGTCATACCAGCAGTCGGCGCAGCCGCCCCTGGCCGCCGGCAAGGTCCGCTTTGTCGGCGAGCCCATCGCCATGGCCTTCGCGCCGACCCGCGCCCAGGCCGAGGACATCGCCGAGCGCATCGTCGCGGAGCTGGATGAACTGCCGGCGCTCACCGATGTCGATGGCGCACGGCAGGCCAGCGGCACCACGCGCGTGCACGAGCACTGGAAGGACAACCACTTCCTCACACTCACCGCCGACAAGAATTTCGACGCGCTCAGCAAGACGGCCTCCGTGGTGGTCAGCCGCAAGATCGACCTGGCGCGCCAGTGCATGGTGCCGATGGAAGGCAAGGCCGTGCTGGCCTACTGGGACCACCAGTTCGACCAGCTGATCGTCTACAGCGCCACCCAGGTGCCGCACATGATCCGCACGGTGCTTAGCCATTGCCTGGGCCTGGAGCAGGAAAAAGTCCGCGTGATCTCGCCCGACGTGGGCGGCGCCTTTGGCTACAAGTGCGTGCTGCAGCAAGAGGAACTGTGCATCGCCTGGCTCGCCATGACATACCGCAAGCCGTTCCGTTTTATCGAAGACCGGCGCGAGCACCTGACCGCGGGCGCCAACTCGCGCGAGCACCACTACGAGGTCACGGCCTACGCCGACGCGCGCGGGCGCCTGCTGGCGCTGGACGCCAGGATCGCCATCGACGGCGGCGCCTATTCGGTGTGGCCCTTCACCATCGGCCTTGAACCCGGCCAGGCCATCGGCAACCTGCCGGGGCCGTACGCCTTCGACGGCTACCGCTGCATCACGGAATGCGTGGCCACCAACAAGCCCGGCTTTGTCCCGTACCGGGGCGTGGCGCGCACGGGCGTGTGCTTTGCCATGGAACTGCTGATGGATGCGCTGGCGCGCGAGGTCAAGCGCGAGCCGTGGGAGATCCGTTGCGAGAACCTGGTCCAGCCGGAATCCATGCCCTATGTCAACGTCACCAACAAGCACTTCGATGGCGGTGACTACCCGGCCAGCGTGCGCAAGGCCGCGCAGATGATCGGGCTGGCGCGCATCCGCGAGCGCCAGCGTCAAAGGCTGAACGATCCTTCGGCGGGCTCGCGCTATCTCGGCGTGGGCTTTGGCACCTACACCGAGCAATCGGCGCACGGCACCTCGGTATTCGCCGCCTGGGGCACACCGGTGATTCCCGGCTTCGATTCCGCCACCGTGCGCATCACGCCGGATGGCGGGCTGGAAGTCCGCGTCGGCGTGCACTCGCATGGCCAGGGCATGGAGACTACCTTTGCCCAGATCGCGCACGAGATCCTCGGCATCGATGTGTCGCGCGTGAAGGTCGTGCACGGGGACACCGGCGTGACGCCGTTCTCCACCGGCACCTATGCTTCGCGCTCGCTGGTGATGTCGGGCGGCGCGGTATCGCGTGCTTGCAAGGCGCTGGTGCCGCGCCTGCTGAAGATCGGCGCGCATATGCTGCAGCGTCCCGAGGACGAGGCGACGCTGGCTGGTGGTTCGGTCAAGGCGGGCGACGCCGCCGTGCCGATCAGCGAAATCGCCAACGCCTGGTATATCAACCCGCAGCGGCTGCCCGCCAATGTGGATCCCACCGGGCTGGAAACCACCATGGGCTACAAGCCCAACGTGGATACCGGCAGCTTCACGTACTCCACCCACGCCGCGCTGGTGGAGGTGGACACCGATTCCGGCCACGTCGAGATCCTCGACTACGTGGTCGTGGAAGACTGCGGCACCATGGTCAACCCCATGGTGGTGGAAGGGCAGACTTATGGCGGCGTGGCGCAGGGCATCGGCACGGCCATGTTCGAGGAGATGCGCTACGACGGCAACGGCCAGCCGCTGGCCTCCACGCTGGCCGACTACATGCTGCCTGGCCCGACCGAAATCCCCTCGATCCGCATCCACCATTTCGAGACGCCGTCGCCGCATACGGAATTCGGCGCCAAGGGCATGGGCGAGGGCGGCGCCATCGCGCCCCCCGCGGCCATCTTCAACGCGGTCAACGACGCGCTGGGGCAGTTCGGCGTGGAGTTGCTGGAGACGCCGCTCACGCCGCGCAAGGTGCTCGAAGCGCTGGCCCGCGCCGAGCAAGCCCGGAAGCCGCAAGCCACGCCAACCAGAGAGGCGGCCTGAACCATCATGAAAGCAGCTGCATTCACCTATCACGCGGCCCCCACGCTGGCCGCCACCTGCGCCGAGCTGGCGGACCGCACCGACAACGCCAAGGTCATGGGCGGCGGGCAGTCCATGGGCCCGATGCTTAACCTGCGCCTGACGCGCCCCGATGCCATCTACGATCTGTCGAAGCTCGCCGAGTTGCGCACGGTCACCACGCAGCAGGATCGCGTGCGCATCGGCGCCGCGGTCACCCATGCGCAGATCGAGGATGGCGAATTCCCGGCACTGTGCGGCGGCATGCTGCAATCCGTGGCGAGCGGCATCGCCTACCGCGCCATCCGCAATCGCGGCACCATCGGCGGCAGCCTGGCGCACGCCGATCCCGCGGCGGACTGGGTGGTGGTGCTGACCGCCGTTGGCGCGCAGATCGAGCTTGCGTCGAAGGCCGGCATGCGCCTCGTGCCCATGACGGAGTTCATGCTGGGTGCGTACACCACGGCGCTCACCGAAGGCGAGCTGATCTGCGCTGTCCATGTGCCGAGCCAGCCCGATACGGTACGCTGGGGCTACCACAAGCTGTGCCGCAAGACTGGCGAGTTCGCCGAGGCCAGCTGCGCCGCGTACTTCGATCCGTCCACGCGCTTCGCCCGCATCGCACTGGGCGCGCTCGACGGCGCGCCGGCGCTGCTGCGCGGCCTCGCCCACGACATTGCCGCGCACGGCCCCGCCGCGCTCACGCCACAGGCCGTGCTGGCCGCCGTGACGCAAGCCACGCCGGCCAAGGATGCGATCGACCGCAAGCTCTGCTGCGCAGCCGTCACTCGCTGCATCGAACAACTTTTCAACTGAGGGCCGCAGTGGAAACCATCACACTGACGATCAATGGCCGCGCCGCTGCCGGCGCCTGCGCGCACCGCACCCACCTGGGCGACTTCCTGCGCGACGCACAGGGCCTCACCGGCACCCACCTGGGCTGCGAGCACGGGGTTTGCGGCGCCTGCACCGTGCTGGTCGACGACAAGCCCGTGCGCTCGTGCATCACCTTTGCCAGCGCCTGCGCCGGCAGCAAGGTGGTGACCATCGAAGGCTATGACGACGACCCCGTGATGCGCGACCTGCGCGCTGCGTTCAACCAGCACCACGCGCTGCAATGCGGCTACTGCACGCCCGGCATGCTGGCCACCGCGCGCGACATCGTGCTGCGGCTGCCGGATGCCGATGAGGCAACCATCCGCCAGGAGCTATCGGGCAACCTCTGCCGTTGCACAGGCTATATGGGGATCGTGGCCGCGATCAGCTCCGTGCTTGCGCAGCGCAAGCCACTCGCAACGGGTGACGCGGTGCAAGCCGTAGCAGCGACCGTGAAGCGCGAATTCGTCTGCTTCACGCCTGCGGCCGACAGTGCTGTCCAGGCCCACGCCGAGCCTGCCGCCAAGGAAGAAGCCGAGCGCAGCGCCGACAAAAAAGGCTGGTCGCGCATTGACGGCAGCTTCAAGGTGCCGTTCCCGGCAGATGACGTGTGGCGCTTCATGGCGGACCTGCCGGCGGTGGCAAGCTGCCTGCCAGGCGCGGCGCTCACCGAGCAGGACGGCGATCGCGTCAAGGGGCATGTGGCGATCAAGTTCGGGCCGATGGCGGCGCGCTTCAACGGCGCGGCGCGGCTGGAGCGCGACGACACGAACCGGCGCGGCGTGCTCAAGGGCGCGGGGCAGGATTCGCTGAGCAACTCCAAGGCCGCCGGCGACATCACCTATGTGCTGCAGGCGATATCGGCGGGCGAGACCGAAGTGCTGATCGACCTGCAGTACTCCCTGCAGGGCCCGCTGGCGCAGTTCTCCCGCTCGGGGCTGGTGCGCGATTTCGTCCGGCGCATGATGGCGGACTTCGGCAAGAACGTCGCCCGCAAGATGGACCCGTCGTTGTCGGAGAGCGAGCGCAGCCAGGCCACGCAGATGAACCCGGTGTCGATGATGCTGGGGGTGATGTGGGAGAGGGTGAAGCGGGTGTTCGGCGTGGCCCGCTGACGCGGGGGGGGGCGTTTGGGGGCGGGGTTTTGATGCTTCTAGCCTGTCTTGTCGCCCCTCTCTACGCTTCCGACCACACAATAAAGGTGTAGACCTCGGTGGTCGCCGTATCCCTAAA